>JAIPCR010000060.1 GCA_021738125.1 Sulfuritalea sp. | reverse complement strand
CAACACCCTGAAGCGATTAAAAATCCGTTTTACTTGTTAGCGCCCGAGTGGATGCTTTTCCCGCTCATTATACTGGCCACCTTAGCTGCCGTTATCGCATCGCAAGCAGTTATTACCGGCGCATTTTCAGTATCGCGCCAAGCATTGCAACTAGGCTATTTACCACGCATGCATGTTGAACATACGTCTGAAAGTGAAGAAGGCCAAATTTACATGCCACGCGTCAACTGGGGTTTAATGCTGGCGGTGATGGTGTTAGTCCTAAGCTTTAAATCTTCTGGTAACTTGGCCGCGGCTTATGGTATTGCAGTGACAGGTGACATGGTGATTACCACCTTGCTGGCTGGCATCGTGTTTCACAATATTTGGGGTTGGAGCAAATTACGCACAGGCCTGCTTGTGGCAATGTTTTTAGTCGTTGATGTGGCATTCTTTAGCGCTAATGTGCTTAAAATACCTGATGGTGGTTGGGTGCCACTAGTGATTGGCATTGTTATTTTCACCTTAATGCTAACCTGGAAATCAGGTCGCGATATGCTTTATGCCAAACTTAGAAATGATGCTATGGCTATCGATTCTTTTATTGAAGCAGTCGGCGCACATCCACCCACACGTGTCTCTGGCACAGCTATATTTATGACACCAAACCCTGATGGTGTGCCACACGCTATGCTGCACAATTTGAAACATAATAAAGTGTTGCATGAAAAAATGGTGTTGCTCACCGTTAAATTTTTGGACTTTCCTCATACTTCGGCTAAAGAACGTGTCTCTGTCGAGGCCTTACCTTATGAGTTTTACCGAGTCTTCGTCTATTATGGCTTTAAGGACGAACCAGACTTACCTCGTGATTTAGGCATGTGTGCTGAGCACGGCTTAATATTAGATGGCATGGACACTTCATTTTTCGTTGGCAAAGAAATTCTCATCCCTAGCGGCAATTCGGGTATGGCTTTTTGGCGTAAAAAAATATTTATCGGTTTATTTAGAAGTGCCGAAACCATTACCAATCAATTTAAACTGCCGCCTAACCGTGTAGTTGAGCTAGGCTCGCAATTAAAAATCTAAGCTTAAATGCGAGCGTTACATATGGTTTAGTTTAGGTTAACTTGATTTGATTAGGGTAAAATAGCGCTCTCGCTTTTTTACCCTTTATTACGCTTTTAATTTTGGAATATTATTTACCCATCATGAATCCACTACAAAATATCATTGAAGCCGCGTTTGAAGATCGCGCAAACATTAACCCAGCCAATGCTAGTAAAGAATTGAAAGATGCCATTGCCAGCATCATTGCAGACCTCGATTCAGGTGTCTTACGCGTCGCTTCACGAGTAGGCAATACGCAAAACTGGGAAACACACCAGTGGATTAAAAAAGCGGTATTACTGTCATTTCGCTTAGATGATAACGTACTGCTAGAAGGTGGTTGCACCAAATATTTTGATAAAGTGCCGCCAAAATTTGCTGACTATACCGAGCAAGATTTTAAAGCGGATGGGATTCGTGTTGTGCCTAATGCAATGGTTCGTCGCGGTTCATTTATTGGTAAAAATGCCGTGTTGCTACCTTCATTTGTTAACATCGGTGCTTACGTAGGCGAAAATACCATGGTAGATGCATGGGCTACTGTAGGTTCATGTGCTCAAATCGGTAAAAATGTACACTTAAGCGGTGGTGTTGGTATCGGCGGCGTATTAGAGCCAGTACAAGCAGGACCAACGATTATTGGTGATAATTGCTTTATTGGCGCACGCTCAGAAGTGGTTGAAGGTGTAATTGTGGAAGACAACTGTGTCATTTCTATGGGCGTATATATCGGTCAATCAACTAAGATTTACGACCGTGAAACAGGTAGCGTTAGTTATGGCCGCATCCCTGCTGGTTCTGTTGTCGTGTCAGGCAATTTACCCTCTAAAGATGGCAGTTACAGCCTATATTGCGCAGTGATTGTTAAAAAAGTAGATGAAAAAACACTAGGTAAAGTTGGCATCAACGAATTACTGCGTGGAATCTAACAACGCTATCACGGCAACTTTCTGATTTATATGACAAAACTGTTGAAATTGTGACAGTTTTGTTCATTAAACAATGGTGCTTAACGCAAAGTACCTTTCACATAAAATAGCTGCGGCTCAGCATTTCAGTGCTCCTGCGGCTATTTTTTCGTCTATACCTTGCAATGGCATAATATTTGCAATCATCATTTAACTAACACAGCAAAAATTTGCTAATCGGAATTGATTTTCACTGACTTCAAAGATACATGAGCTACTACAGCCTAAAATTAATTTTACTCTCCTTGCTGATTGGCAGTTTAACGATATTGCTTGCATTCAACTTGGTCACTAAATTATATAAGTCTGCTACTAATGAAATTATCCCTTTATTTATCTTTAGCACAACCGCTGTAGGCACGGGCTTGTGGCTTAGCCATGCGCTCGTTTTACTTTCAGCCCAAGCTAGTTCGCTAAACACTTATATATCAATTGATATTGCATATTCATGGGGATTTTCACTGATTACTTCAGCTATCGTACTTTATATATCCAGCAAAAAGACGCTGCCTATTCACTCGTTAATGAGTGCTGGCGTTTCAGCGGCAGTCAGTACAGGATTGGCTGCCTATTATCTTATTCAATCGTTTCAAAATGCTGACGCAGTAGCGCTATCGCCCCTTTCTTACTTACTCGCCGCATTAGTGGCCACTGCAATCACCAGCATGGCCATCATGATTATTTTTTGGTTTAAGAGTTACGCAGGACAATCTCCGCTTCTGACAAAATCTATATTCGCGCCCATCATCTCTTTAGCATTCACTGGTGTGTATATGATATACACCATCGCCATCGTGGCACCAGATCATCTGAATAGCAACAGTCACGTGCTTTGGGACAATACCTTATTAAATATCACCATTGCACTAAGCCTAATCTGCATATTCCTAGTGACATTTATTCTGGCAATTTTTTATGACAAATTAGGCTATGACACTTTCAAATTCAATTTATTTAAAAAAGAAGATTTAGAAGAAATCAGCCAGCTAGCGCTGGTTGATACATTGACACAACTACCCAACCGCCGAGCATTTATGCAACATTTAGAGTCTGCGACAAAACGTTGTGAGCGCAATGGCCTAGGGCTTGCGGTAGCCTTTATTGATGTAGATGATTTTAAAGATATTAACGACAGCTTAGGTCATCAAGTAGGTGACCAGGTATTGCAAAAAATAGCCTCTCGCCTCGTGAGCGCAGTGCGTGGATGCGATGAAGTCTCTCGCATAGGGGGCGACGAGTTTGTCGCGATTATTGAAGGAATAGAAAATACTGAAGACTACATTGCAGTGGTTGAGCGTATGGTCAGCTCAGTGCGCGCCCCTTGCGTGATTAATGACATCGAACTAAATTTATCCATCTCTGTTGGGGTTGCAATGCATGCCAATGGTGGCAGTATTGAGGACCTGATTAGCGCCGCTGACACCGCTATGTATAGCGCTAAAAAAGATGGTAAAAATCAATTCCGCTTTTTTGATGCTGAGATCGCCTTAGTGACCGATCAGCTACTTGAAATTCAATATGATCTAAAAAAAGCATTGGCTAACAATGAACTGCAATTACATTATCAAATAAAAATAGACAGTTTATCTAAAGACCCAGTCGGAGCTGAGGCCCTGTTACGTTGGCAACATCCAATTAAAGGCTTGCTATACCCTGCTGATTTCATGCATGCCGCAGATCGATTTGGTCTAAGCTATGCAATCAATGACTGGATTATGGAAGAATGTTGTAGTGTGCTACACCAATTAAATTATCGGTATATTCCTTTTGATATTTCTATCAACTTATCACAGAGCCAAATTGCAAATGCGAACTTTGTAGATGACGTCAAATTAATGCTTAAACGTTTTGATTTACCCGCATCTAGTTTAATGTTTGATTGCACTGAAGCTAATGCCCTTAAGAACGAGCTGCAATTCAACAATCAGCTGTCAGCATTTAAAAAAGCGGGTATTCGAATTGCCATTGATGATTTCGGCACCTACTCTTCAAGCATTACTAATCTGCAACATTGGCAGGTCGATGAGCTTAAACTTGATCATACTTTTACAGCTGATATCAATACCAACAATCAAACTCAAGGGGTTATTCAGGCAGTGATTGAACTTGCTCATGCCCTTGAAATGAATGTCGTAGCTGAAGGCGTTGAAACTGAAGCGCAACGCACCATTCTTGCTAGTTTAGGCTGCGATCAAATGCAAGGTTATTTAATATCACGACCCATGCCTAAAGATAGGCTTATTAAATTACTCAAAAATATTAAGCAACGTCTTGAAAATCCTTAACGGTTACACATCCTAAAAACCTCACCACCCTTACGCTTAAGGCACCATTCTGCACTTTAGCTTAATCCTGTTAAAATACCGCTTTAATTAATCTGACGCTATAAAACGTCCCTCGAAAAGACTATTTTCATGCAACTATTCGGTATTCCCAATTGTAGTACCGTTAAAAAAGCCCGTGATTGGCTAAGTCAGCATGGTGTTGCTTATGAGTTTCATGACTTCAAGAAAAATGGCGTTAGCCATGATTTACTTGAAAACTGGTTAAGACAGCTACCTTGGGAAAAACTCATCAATCGCGCCGGGATGACTTGGCGTAACTTAAACGAGACAGAAAAATCAGCGGTAGTCGATAACGATTCTGCACTTAAGTTAATGCTTGATAAATCCTCTGTGATTAAACGTCCAATATTAGTCAACCATGGCAAAATCATATGTGTAGGATTTACTGAAATCGCTTATAAAGAACAATTATGACAAACTCAACTTCTCACAGTAAAACTTTAAGCCTAGCCATAGATTTGCTAACAAGGCGTTCAAATACGCCAGAGGATGCGGGTTGCCAAGAACTAATGATTTCTCGTCTTGAACCACTGGGGTTTAAAATCGAGCGCATGCGCTTTGGTAATGTCGACAACCTCTATGCACGTCGTGGCAATGCTGGGCCACTATTAGTATTTGCTGGGCATACAGATGTTGTGCCGACTGGCCCACTAGACAAATGGCATACACCACCTTTTGAGCCTACTATTAAAGACGGCATGCTGTATGCGCGTGGTGCGGCTGATATGAAAACCTCACTAGCTGCCTTCATTACCAGTATCGAAGAATTCATCAAGGCAAATCCTAACCACGCCGGCTCTATCGGCCTACTCATTACCTCTGATGAAGAAGGTGTTGCAGTAGATGGCACTGTTAAAGTTGTTGAGGTATTAAAAGCGCGTGGAGAACACATTGACTACTGTATCGTGGGTGAACCGACCAGTAACAAACTAGTCGGCGATATGATTAAAAATGGTAGACGCGGCTCGCTTTCTGGCAAGCTTTTGGTCAAAGGCGTGCAAGGCCATATTGCGTATCCACATTTAGTGAAAAATCCTATTCACTTAGTTGCCCCTGCCATTAAAGACATGGTGGAAACCGTTTGGGATACAGGTAACGAATATTTTCCACCCACCTCATGGCAAATCAGCAACATGAATGGTGGTACAGGTGCAACCAATGTTGTGCCTGGCGAAGTTGAGATTTTATTTAACTTTAGATACTGCGCTTTAGTGAACAATGCTGGCAGCACCGAAACCAGCTTAAAGCAACGTGTACATCAGATTTTAGATGGTCACCAACTCGATTATGATTTGGAATGGGAACATTCACCCTCTTACATTACACCACGGGGTAATTTGGTTGATGCCATTTCTGGTGCAATTGAGCAAGCCTACGGCGTAACGCCTGAATTATCGACCACTGGCGGCACTTCTGACGGGCGCTTTATTGCTGATATTTGCCAGCAAGTAATTGAATTTGGGCCACTCAATGCCACCATACATAAATTAAACGAGTGTGTGGCCGTGGCAGATATTGAGCCACTCAAAGAAACCTACAAATTGACTATGGAAACACTTTTAAAATAAGTCGCCGAAAACCTCAGAGTAAACCTAGGTCTACTCTGTATTCTCAGCGCGTTTTGTGACTAAGCTTATGACGACAAATCAAATCACCACTGAACTTCACACCATTCGCGACTGGCTACGTTATGCCGTGAGTCAATTTGAGGCATCTGACATCTTTTATGGCCATGGTACAGATAACGCTTATGACGAGGCTGTTTGGCTGATTATGAGCGCATTGCATTTGCCTATGGACACGCTCAATAATTTTTTAGATGCTCGACTCACCACAAGCGAGCGGAGCAAGCTAGCGAGCTTTATTGACCAGCGCATTACCCAACATACGCCAACCGCTTATTTGCTAAAAGAAGCTTGGTTACAAGGTCTTAAATTTTATGTAGATGAACGCGTACTGATTCCACGTTCATTTATTGCCGAGTTATTAAATACTGACTTAAGCCCTTGGATTGAATTTCCAGAAATGATAGAAAGTGCTGCAGATATTTGTACCGGTAGCGGTTGTTTAGGCGTATTGCTGGCCAGCGTGTTTCCCAATGCTGCGGTTGATGTGATTGATATTTCACAAGATGCCATTGATGTAGCGAATATCAACATTGCTAATTACGGGTTGGAAGCTCAAGTTACCGCCATAAAATCAGATATGTTTAGTGCACTGTCAGGCAAAAAATATGATGTCATCATCAGCAATCCACCTTACGTAGATGCGCCATCTATGGCGGCATTGCCAGCAGAGTATCAAAATGAACCACAACTCGCGCTAGGTAGCGGCGTAGCGGGCCTAGACCACACACACACTATTTTGCGTGAGGCCACAAACTACTTAAACGATGATGGCATATTGATTGTTGAAATTGGCCACAATCGTGATGCATTAGAAGACGCTTATCCAAACATTATCTTTAATTGGCTAGAAGTTTCATCTGGCACTGAATTTGTATTTTTACTCACGAAATCGCAATTGACTTAAACAATAAGCCTAACTTTAAAGCTTATTTAAGCCCATTCACTCATCTCATCAGGCAACCTATTTTGAACACACCCAACACCATTCACTGGCAAGAAGCTGGCAAAACTAAAACCGGCGTATGGCATTCTGAAAATGCCGCACCAGTCCCTAAAAAAGTACAAATTGCTGATGACACCATCAAAGCGGATGATGCTTATAAACTCTGTTGCGAAGGCACCGCACTACTTTGGCGTGGTGACTTTCAAAATGCTAAGCTCCTCATGCAAGCACTTTCACGCAGAATAGACCGCCCAAGAAAAAAACCAAAGAAAACCGGCGAAACTATGCTTGAGACGTTTCACTTACATCGCCAAGCACAATCGCAAAAAGCACGGATTTTAGGCATGTTAGTGATTGAGTTAAACGTAGGCTACAACATTAGCTTACGGCGTGCTCCTGATGTTAAAGCCGCTTGCGAGCATGCGTACGGCAAAAGTAGCCAAACGATTGTGGTGTCGTTGCGTGAAATTCTAGGCTTGGTAGGCGCTTATGAATGGAGCAAAAATGGTGTTGATATTAGCGTCATTAATAATAAAATTTACCCGAGTTATGGTGTGTTTTCACCCATACGTGGTGAATATTTAGATTTGGTCGATGTTTCTCCACTACCCATTCCATGTAATCTTGCGTTTGATATTGGCACCGGCACCGGAGTATTAGCGGCAGTATTGGCTAACCGTGGTGTGACCAAAATTGTCGCCACCGATAACTCCCATCGCGCTTTAGATTGTGCGCTAAAAAATATTAATTTGTTAGGTTTAAAACCAAATGTTACTTTGGTAGAAGCCAATCTTTATCCGAAGGCTGAATACGGCAAAGCAGATTTAATTGTTTGCAATCCGCCATGGCTACCAGCACATCCTAGTTCTGCGCTAGAATCTGCTATCTATGATGAAAAAAGTAAAATGCTAAAAGGCTTTTTAAATGGCTTGGCAGACCATTTGAGTCTGCATGGCGAAGGTTGGCTTATTCTGTCTGACTTTGCTGAACACTTGGGCTTAAGAACGCGTGATGAATTGCTAGGATGGATAGCTGCCGCGGGATTAAAAGTACTTGAGAGAACTGACACCAAAGCAAGACATAGCAAAACCTTGGATGCGAGCGATCCACTACATCTAGCACGTAAAGCCGAGATTACCTCGTTGTGGCGATTAGCAAAGCTACAATAAGCCTATAAAGAAAGTTGAGTTAATTATGGCGCACAAAGTCAGACATCTACTTGGCATTGCAAGTGTTGACCCCGGTGAACACGCGATTGCTGTGACTTGGGCACAGCGTTTAGAATGGCCAGTGCTACTACTTGCACTTTGGATTCCAATACAATGGTATTTAGAGGAAACAGGCTCTGTAAGCTTGGCGACAGCACGCTGGTTTGATTGGGCCATTTGGCTAGTATTTCTATTTGAAACCACACTACTTACGATACTAGTGCGTGATAAAAAGCGCTACTTACTCACCAACTGGATGAATTTAGTCATTATTTTCACTGGCATGCCAATAGAGTGGACCTACACGCCTTTGGTTGGCGTTTTACGTAATCTACGTTTGGTACTGATGCTATTTTTACTCATGCGACTGTCTAATCGCATTCGCAATTACCTCGCACGTGGCCACCTTAGCATCATGATGTTAATCACCGGGATTATCGTAGCACTTGCTGGCATCATCATCAGCCAGCTCGACCCTTCAATCGGCTCTATCTGGGATGGCATGTGGTATTCATGGGTCACCATCTCTCATACTGGCTACGGTGACATCGTGCCCAAAACTGCGTCTGGACGCTTTTTTGGCGGTATACTTATTTTTATAGGGGTGGTACTCGCCACGGTATTTACTGCTAACTTGTCTGCGTTTTTAATTGGTAGCGACGTAGGGAAAGTGACGCGCGATGTTGAAAAAGTAGATAAAGACGCAGAAGCGGGTATACAAGAAATTATGGCGAGACTAGATCGTATTGAACAACTACTAGAAGAAAAACGGCATTAATTTCAACGAGGTAGATTACTACCTCATCTACAAACGCTAACCCCGACCTCTATTCCGATCACTTTTCTTTTGCATAGCAGGCGCGGCCAAATCACTTGATTGACGTACTCTGCGGTTCTCATTTTTTCTAGGCGCCGGTTTTTTCGGGCCGTCCTTACGTACCGCATCTGCCTTAGCACGGTACAGTCTAGCATCACCCTCGGCGGCATCACGCGGCGGTCTATCTAATGCACTCACACGTTGCTTACGCACTTTGGGCATAAACACGGTGGTGGCTTTTAATTTTTCACGTTGCGTCAGTTGTCTCAGCGGCGCACTCGGCACAGGCAAATCAGCCCACTCTAGCAACCCCACCACTTCTTTTTGTTCTAGTTTTAACATGGTGCCGCGTTTAACGCGTGGCGGCAGATTGACTGGCCCAAAACGAACGCGCATTAAACGGCTAACGGGGAGTTGAAACGCTTCAAATAATCGACGCACTTCGCGGTTACGGCCTTCACGCAAAATAACTTGATACCAATGGTTTGCACCTTCACCCCCTTGTGCAGTAATGCTATCAAAATTGGCAGGGCCATCTTCTAACTCTATACCCTCTTTTAATTGCAACATTTGGCCTTCAGTCAACTCACCAAAAATTCGTACCGCATACTCCCGCTCCACTTCATATCGAGGGTGCATAAAACGGTTAGCGAGCTCACCTGATGTGGTAAATATCAGCAGACCGCTAGTATTCATATCTAAACGGCCAATCGCAATCCATTTAGCATTTTTGACTTTGGGTAACTTATCAAACACACTGGCACGGCCTTCTGGATCGTCCTGGCTAACAATTTCACCTTCTGGTTTATGGTAAATCAGTACCTGAGGAAGTTCGGCAACAAAAGGAAGTTTTAATGGGCGGCTATCTAAACGCACGACATCATATTGCGTCACGCCTTGGCCTGTTTTGGCAGGCGCACCATTCACCGTTACACGTCCACTGGCAATGAGGGCCTCCATATCACGGCGCGAACCTAAACCTGCCAGTGCTAATAACTTATGTAATCGTTGGGTAGGCTCTGGCGCAGCATTTTCATCCACCGCTAATTTAGTAAAGCTGGTCTTGGGGCGGCGAGGTGTTGCCTGCGGGTCGCGTTGCGTTTTAAAAGGACGTGCCATATGGATAAACTATTGATTGTAAGCGCGTATTTTACCGCACTTACAGTCAATCACTCTAGTTTTAATAGATTAAAGAAAATCCGATTCCAGTTCACCAAATGTTTCGTGATAAACAATCACATAGCGACCGTCTGCATTGCTATAAGAAGTCACTTGAACGGTATACCAGCGTTTTTCTTTGGGGGTATAGCAAGGGTACTTAAGCGAATAATGTGTTTTTACATTGGCAATGACTTCTCTGATGCCTTTCGCCATAGACTGACTAAATACTTTATCAAAGGTAGTGACTTCATCACAAAGCGTTAGATAATTTACCCCTTCACAAAGATGCTTGCCGCCATCATTACTATTGGCAAAGGCCATATTACGCCAAGCTTGATTCACTAGAATAATCTTCCCTTGCAAATCAAGTACGGCAATTCTTGGCGCCACAGATTCCAGTGCTTCCAAGGCCAACTGATTCGATGACCTTCGCTCATGCCAAATACGCACCTTTTCTTGATCTGTGCTGGTTGATTCAGCGGGTAAGGAGTCTGTCATTGCAAATATATAGTCTGGATTAATATTTAACCAGTCGACTAAAATCTGCATGGCGCCTGCTCTAGGGAGTGCCAATCCCTTTATCCATTTACGTGCCGTTTCACGGTTAATGGTCTTAGTACCATAAGCTCGTGAATTATATTCATCCATAAAAACTGCGGCCGTAGGCACTTTACTATATCGATTGCGTAAGGCCTCATTGAGCGCTGCGCTAAAATTATCAACCGGTTTTTTTAGATACTGCATTGCATTCTCACTTAACCATTAAGTCCGTTCCCATGGCCGAACAAAAAAACCTACTTCAAGTGGGCAAATTTACCATAAAATATGGCATTTTAAATAACTT
>JAIPCR010000059.1 GCA_021738125.1 Sulfuritalea sp. | reverse complement strand
GTTTACGTGCGGCGCATCAACCTAACTGGCAATACTAGAACGCGTGATGAAGTAATTCGACGTGAAATGCGTCAGATGGAATCATCATGGTATGGCGCAGACAAAATTACGCGTTCTAAGCAACGTTTGGATCGTTTGCAATATTTCTCAGAAGTGAATCTTGAGACACCAGCAGTTCCAGGCACATCCGATCAAGTGGACGTTAACGTCAAAGTTACAGAAAAATCTACGGGTAGTATTATGTTTGGCGCTGGTTTATCCAGCTATGAAGGTATCGTGTTGGGTGTGACTGTTAACCAAAATAACTTCTTAGGTACAGGCAATCGTGTAGCTGCGCAAGTCAACACAGGTAAGATTAACACCGTTTATTCATTATCGTATACCGATCCTTATTTTACGCCAGACGGCATTAGTAGGACATTTAACGTTTACCGTCGCGATGTGAATACACGAAGTCTTGGGACGGGAACCTATCAAACATCTTCCTATGGTGGTGGTGTTTCATTTGGTATGCCGCTAAATGAGCGTGATTCAGTCAATGCGGGCATTTCATTCGACTACACCGATGTAACACTTCAAGCAAATAGTCCGAGGAGATTCAAGCTTTATTGCGGTTCGAATGAAAGCTTGGGCTGTGCTAACTATTCATACATGTTGAATTTAGGCTGGGCACATGATACACGCGACAGCACTTTATTTCCTAAGGAGGGTGTCTACCAAAGAATTTTTGCCGAAATTGGGTTGCCAGGCTTGGATTTGGAGTACTACAAGCTAGATTACAAACACACTTGGTACCAACCAATTAACAGCTTTATGACTTTTTCTCTTAACGGAGAGTTGGGCTATGGAGATACCTATGGATCAAAAGCATTTCCTTATTTCAAAAATTACTACGTGGGTGGCGTGAACTCATTGCGTGGTTACGACACAAGTGCAGTTGGTAAATTCGAGCCCGCTGAAGTAATAGGTGGAGTAAGAAATGCTGGCTTCTTTACTGGGGGTACCAAGCGCGTTGTTGGTAATGCAGAAATTTACTTCCCCGTGCCTGGTATGAAAGACTCAAGTCAGTTACGTTTAAGCACATTCATTGATGCGGGTAACGTGTATACGGCAGAACAAAGTGTAAGCCTGGCTGATTTGAGGTATTCAGCAGGTGTTGGTATTAGCTGGTATTCCCCATTTGGCCCAATTAAACTGGTGTTCGCAAAAGCGATAAATCCACAATCAACTGACAGAACACAGATGATCCAATTCCAAATGGGACAACAATTTTAATTATTAACATCAATATATTAGGAGATTTTAATTGAGTAAATTATTAAGTAATTTATTGATTACTGGTTTGTTTGCTTTTGCAGTGAATACTAATGCAGCTGAACTTAAAATTGGCATTGTGCAAATTGATAAAATATTGCAGGAAGCCCCTCAAACATCAGAAAGCGGTAAGAAGCTTGAGAAGGAATTTAGTCCGCGCACGCAAGAGTTAGAGCGTTTGCAAAAGCAAATTAAAGATATTGAAACTTCTTTGGATAAAGATGCTTTAACAATGTCAGAAGTCGATAGAAAAAATAAAGAGCGTGATTCAGCTAATCTTAAAATTGATTTTCAACGTAAACAACGCGAATTACGAGAGGATGTAAATCTTCGTAAAAATGAAGAGTTGGGCTCATTGCAAGATCGCATCAATAAAGCTGTAACAGCAGTATCAGAAGCCGAGGGTTATGATTTGGTTGTCTACGGTGGCGTGGCATATGCAAATAAAAAGATAGACATCACAGAAAAAGTGCTTAAGTCATTAGGAAAAAAATAAGACGGAATTGAGCTGATTAACAGTATGTCTCTAACCCTAAAAGCACTAGTTAAAAAACTTGGTGGTGAGTTAGTCGGTGATGATGTTCAAGTGGAGCGTGTGTCATCAGTTGCCAGTGCTCAGGCGGGAAGCATCACTTTCATTACCGATGCAAAATACCGCAAAAGCCTTGCTGAAACTAGAGCAAGTGCAGTGATCTTATCAGCAGAAAATAAAGCATTTTGTAATTTACCTTGCATAGTGACTGATAATCCTTACGCTTACTTTGCCAACGTTTCTGAACTGATGAACCCAAAGAGTAAGATGGAGAAGGGGATTCATCCCAGCGCAGTTGTTTGCGGAGGCAGTTTTCCAGAGTCTTGTTCTCTAGGGGCTCATGTTGTGCTGGGTCAAAATGTAAGTCTAGCTGAAGGCGTGGAGATTGGTGCTGGTTGTTTTATTGGGGATAACGTCACCATTGGCAAAAATACTCAGTTACAAGCTAACGTCACTATTTATTCAGATTGTGTAATTGGTGCGCATTGCACTATTGCTGCAGGCGCAGTGATAGGAGCTGATGGTTTTGGCTATGCCAACCAAAAGGGTGCTTGGGTAAAAATTCCGCAAGTAGGTCGCGTGTTGATAGCTGATAACGTAGATATTGGTGCAAATACGACGATAGATCGTGGCGCATTAGACGATACAATTATTGAGCAGGCCGTAAAATTAGATAATCTCATTCAGATCGGTCACAATTGCGTTATTGGTGAACATACAGTGATTGCAGGATGCGTTGGGATTGCAGGTAGTGCAAAAGTTGGCAAGCGTTGCAAAATTGGTGGTGCAGCAATGATACTAGGGCATTTGGAAATCGCAAATGATGTCACGGTTTCACCCGGAACCATGATTACTAGATCACTAAAAAAGGCAGATACTTATACAGCATTGATGCCATTCCAAACCCATGAAGACTGGTTAAGAACCGCTGCTAGCTTGCGACATTTAGATGAAATGCATGAAAAACTAAAAAAACTAGAAAAACAACTAGCTGAATTAAAAATAAAAAATTAAAACAGAAATTAATATTGAAAGATAAGGCCGAAATATGAGTGATAACTTAGATACAAGTATGGACATCCATCAGATATTGGATCATTTGCCTCATCGTTATCCATTTGTACTAGTTGATCGCGTGTTGTCACTTGAAGTAGGTAAAGAGATTACTGCTGTGAAAAATGTCAGTATTAATGAGCCATTTTTCCCTGGGCATTTTCCATACCATCCTGTGATGCCTGGTGTATTGATTGTTGAAGCCATGGCACAAGCTGCTGCGATTCTTTCATTCAAAACCATGGGTGTTAAGCCAACAGATGACGCCGTTTATTACTTTGCGGGTATTGATAATGCGCGTTTCAAAAAACCCGTGTCCCCAGGCGATCAAATTATCCTAAAAGTAAGCATTGATCGGATTCTACGCGGCATCTGGAAGTATAAAGGGGTTGCGTTAGTTGATGACGTTGTCGTTGCTGAGGCAGAAATGATGTGCATCCTTAAAGAAATCGCGTAAGTTATTTTAATATGGCATGTAAAAATATTCATTCAACAGCAATTGTTGATGTCAAAGCTGAACTCGCTGATGATGTAATAGTAGGTGCTTTTACCACTATCGGACCCAACGTCAAGATAGATAGTGGGACAACGATTGCATCTCATGTGGTGATTAATGGTCACACCTCAATTGGCAAGCATAATCAAATCTTCCAATTTTCATCATTGGGCGAAGCCCCACAAGATAAAAAATATCAGGGTGAGCCTACCCAGCTTGAAATCGGAGACCACAATACCATTCGCGAGTTTTGTACTTTTAATCGCGGTACAGTTCAGGATAAAGGGATCACTAAAATTGGCAATCACAATTGGATTATGGCTTATGTACATATTGCTCACGATTGCTTTGTTCACAACAATACAATTCTAGCTAACAATTCCTCATTAGCAGGTCATGTGGATATGGACGACTATGCGATTCTTGGCGGCTTCACCTTGGTCCACCAGTTCTGTAAAATTGGTCAGCATGTCATTACCGCGGTTGGATCGGTGGTATTTAAGGACATTCCACCTTATGTCACAGCTTCAGGCTACGATGCTAATCCACACGGCATTAATACCGAAGGCCTCAAACGCAGAGGCTTTTCAGCTGAAAGTATTACCAATATCAAACGCGCCTACAAAACACTATATCGTCAAAGCTTAACTTTGGATGAAGCAAAGGCCGCGCTCACACAGCAGGCATTAACAACACCTGAGCTAAGTTTGTTAGTGGAGTTTTTAAACCAATCTACTCGCGGCATCATTCGCTAACTAGGCCTCTAATATGGCGCTAACTGTTGGTATCGTTGCAGGTGAGGCTTCAGGTGATTTGCTTGGTAGTCGATTAATTCGCGCATTAAAAAAACATCGACCAGACATAGAGTTTGTCGGTATTGCTGGCCCAAAAATGATGTCAGAAGGCGCAAAGTCACTTTACCCTATGGATAGACTTTCCCTGCATGGCTATGGCTTTGACGTACTAAAACAAATTCCCAATTTATTCAAAATGCGTAGGCAACTTGGCGATTTTTTTATTGCCAACCCTCCACAAGTTTTTATTGGAATTGATGCACCTGACTTCAACTTTTCATTAGAGAAAAGACTTAGGAAAAATGGCATCTGCACTGTTCATTACGTGAGCCCATCGATATGGGCTTGGCGCAAAGGACGTATAGCTAAAATTAAGCGTGCTGTTCATCATATGCTTACTTTATTTCCTTTTGAGCCAGCAATATATGAGGCTGCTGGGGTTAAGGCAACATTTGTTGGTCATCCATTAGCCGATGAAATCCCGCTACATCCTGATGTGCAAGAGGCGCGTGACTTGTTAAAGCTACCTAAAGCACCATTAGTGATCGCGATGTTGCCAGGAAGTCGAGTCGGCGAAGTCAAACAGCTCGCGGAGTTGTATGTAGAAGCTGCCAAAAGAATCAGTATGGTTCAACCAGAAGCCCTGTTCTTAGTGCCACTCATCACCCGAGAAACGCGAAATATTTTCGAAAAGGTGCTTTACGCAAGCATTAATCAAGCAGATGAAAAGCATCATCCTAGCTTTAAGATTCTATTTGGACATGCTCACATGGCAATGCAAGCTTCAGACCTTGTTGTAGTAGCTTCTGGAACTGCGACGCTAGAAGCTGCTCTGTTAAAGCGCCCTATGGTCATTACTTACCGCATGCCCTGGTTTAGTTGGCAAATTCTCAAGCACTTAAACTATTTACCTTATGTTGGACTTCCCAATATTTTAGCGCAACGTTTTGTTGTTCCCGAGCTACTTCAAGGTGATGCTAATCCAAAAAAATTGGCCGATACCATTCTCAACATGGTGAATGACAAAGCTATATTGGATGACATTCGCGGCGAGTTTACTAATATGCATGAGCTATTGCGTCAAAATAACGAAGAAAAAGCTGCACAAGCTGTTTTAGCCTATCTAAAATGACAGCACAGTTTGTTTGCGGTGTAGATGAGGCGGGCAGAGGGCCTTTGGCAGGCGCTGTGTTTGCCGCGGCAGTGATTCTTGATCCAGCTAAACCTATCACAGGCTTAGCTGACTCTAAAAAGCTTTCAGAAAAAAAACGTGATGCTTTGGCAATTGAAATTAAAGCCAATGCGTTAGCTTGGGCAATTGCTAGCAGCAGCGCAGAAGAAATTGACGAGATTAACATTCTGCAGGCTAGTCTATTAGCGATGAAGAGAGCTGTCGAGGCGCTTGGTGTTGTGCCAACCCAGGTTTTAGTGGACGGCTTGCACTGTCCTAAACTCTCACTGCCAATGCGTGCCATTGTGCAAGGTGATAGCAAAGAGGCTGCTATTTCAGCAGCTTCTATTCTTGCTAAGACCGCGCGAGATGCTGATTTGTATGAGCTAGACAAGCTACATCCTGAATATGGCTTCGCCAAACATAAGGGCTATCCAACAGCTTTACATATGCAGATGCTAGAACAGCATGGTGTTTTAGCTATACATCGTAAAAGTTATGCGCCAGTTAAAAAATACTTAATTTTAAATGGGGAGGAATAATGAGCGATACTAAAGATAGTAATGGCAATCCTCTTAACGATGGCGATTCAGTTCAACTGATAAAAGATTTAAAGGTAAAAGGCACATCAGTCACTTTGAAACGCGGCTCAGTTGCTAAGAATATCCGTTTAACTGACGATCCTGAAGAAGTTGAATGCAGTGTTGAAAAGGTTAAGGGCTTGGTGTTGAAAACCTGCTTCTTAAAAAAGATTTAAGCCAGCAACAAAAATACAGTGGGCTGCTTATTTAAATCAGGCAACTCATTTTTTTTCCATTCAGCAATCGATTTACTGACAACCAATTCAGCTTCCAAGCTAACGTTTCTAGCGATACACAACTTAGTATTGGCATTGCAGCTTGCCAATATATCTTCCAGCATGTGTTGGTTGCGATAGGGAGTTTCAATGAATATCTGCGTTTGATTGAGACGTTGTGACTGTTTCTCTATCTCTTTTAATTTAATGACTCGAGCCTCTTTGTCGCTAGGTAAGTAGCCTAAAAAGGTAAACTGTTGACCATTAAAGCCTGATGCCATAAGGCTCAGCAATATAGATGATGGGCCAACCAAGGGAGATACTTTGATCCCTTTGCGATGCGCCAAAGCCGCCAGCGTTGCACCTGGGTCAGCAATCCCCGGGCAGCCCGCCTCAGATAGCATGCCAACGTTATATCCCGCCAGCAATGGGGCAATGAGGGCGGGTAAGTCTTTTTCGGCGCTATGTTCGTTGAGTAATTGGAAGTTGAGCTCACGGACTGGCTTATTTGTTTTAACTGCGCCTAAAAACCTACGCGCGCTTTTTTCGTTCTCAACCACAAAGTATTCGAAGCCTTTAACAAGCTCTATCACATCAGCTGGGATAACATAACTGAGATTATCGTTACCCAAAGTGACTGGAACCATGTACAAAGTGCCTAGTGCCATTTTAAATCGCCTTATGTGTAAGCTTAAATGACATTAACTTGTTCATTTTGAAGCATGGTAATGAGCTTAATAAGAGGCAGGCCTATTAAAGCGTTTGGATCAGTACCTGTCATTGAAGCAATCAACGCAATGCCCAACCCCTCTGATTTTGCGCTTCCTGCGCAATTGTAGGGTTCTTCTATGCGTAAATAGTTTTCAATCTGTGCATCCGTTAGATTTCTAAACTCCACATCGTAAGGCACAACCTCGGCTTGCATTTGTTTAGTCACTGCATTGTATAAACATAATGCGCTGTGAAAGGTAACGCGACGGCCACGTTGATATTGTAATTGCTTGACGGCATTTTCGTGAGTGATTGGCTTACCAAGCTGAATGCCATCCAACGTTGCTACCTGGTCACATCCAATAATTAATGCATTCGGATGCGTTGCTGCAATTTTCTTTGCTTTTAATTGTGCAAGTCTTAATGCAGTTTCATGAGGTTGTTCACCACCCAAAGGGGATTCATCAATTTCTGGTGAGATTGCTTGAAAAGGCAAGCCAAGCTTAGCCAACAACTCTTGGCGGTATGGTGAGGATGAGGCTAGAACTAATGAAGTCTGCATATGTGAAAAGCCTATAAAAAAACCGACAGTTGATGACCGTCGGCTTCTAGTTTAAATCAGGGCAATCATTACTCTGGTTGAATTTCTAACAATGATTCGTCAGGTGTGACGGTATCACCTTTTTTAACGTGAACAGCAACTACAAAGCCTGTCACTGATGCTTGAATTTCATTCTCCATTTTCATGGCTTCAATCACAAGCACCGCATCACCAGCATTCACTTTGTCGCCAGCTTTGACTTTGACTTCAACAATACTGCCTGGCATTGCAGTCGTTACGCAACCTTCGTGTGATGGGCGTGGACGACCACTTGCACCAACAGTTGCTGTCGTTTTCTTTTTGCCATTTGATGTGCCGCCGCTGACTTCAATTTCGCTAAGCGTTTCAACAATCACTTCTTCAGCGACTCCATCAACTGAAACATAGAAAGGGCGCTGCCCTTCGCCAGAGTGGCCAGTGCCAGTTAACTTGATATGGAAAGTTTCTCCATGCAGCGTCACCTTAAATTCATTAGGCGCATATCTTGCATCATTGGTTGAAACGGCATCTTTAGATAGTAGTTGTTCTGGTTTCAAGCTGCCTGCATTACGCTCTTGTAAGAATGTTTTTGCTAAGTCAGGGAACATGGCATAAGTCAGCACATCCTCTTCTGTCATTGCCCAAGACTCAGACTCTTGACGTAGCTTATCCAATTCATCTTCAAGCAAATCAGCAGGGCGGCACTCAATCACTTCTGCATCGCAGCCAACTGCAATATTTCTGACGTCAATATCCACTGGTGCTGGCGCTTTGCCATATTGCCCTAAGAAGTAGTTTTTAACTTCATTAGTGACTGATTTGTAGCGTGCACCTGTCATTACATTCAGCACTGCTTGTGTGCCCACTATTTGAGATGTTGGGGTAACAAGCGGAGGGAAGCCTAAGTCTTCTCGTACGCGTGGAATTTCTGCAAGCACTTCATCCATGCGGTTCAGCGCGCCTTGTTCTTTCAACTGGTTAGATAGGTTAGAAATCATGCCACCTGGCACTTGATTAACTAAAACTCGGGTATCAACCCCAGTGAACTCGCTTTCAAACTGCCAATATTTTTTACGAACATCGCGGAAATATGCGGTAACTTCTTGTAGCGCAGCCAAACTCAAGCCTGTGTCGTACTCCGTCCCCTGTAACGCAGCAACTAAGCTTTCGGTTGATGGATGGCTTGCACCTTCAGAGAAGGATGTATTACATGTATCGATAATAGTTGCACCATTTTCAACTGCTTTTAACAGGTTCATGCTTGCCAAACCAGATGTAGCATGGCTGTGTAAGTGAATAGGTAACTTGACTGCAGCACGGATCGCTTTAACTATCTCAGTGGTGCTCTGAGGTGTCAATAATCCGGCCATATCTTTAATGGCAATCGTATCCGAGCCCATCGCCTCTAGTTGTTTTGCCATTGCAACAAAGTATTCAACGTCATGAACAGGGCTAGTTGTATAAGCAATAGTCCCTTCAGCATGCTTGCCATACTTCTTAACTGCTTCGATCGATACGCGTAAATTACGAATGTCGTTCATTGCGTCAAAAATACGAAACACATCAACCCCTGAATCGGCAGATTGTTTGACGAAGGATCGCACAACATCGTCAGAGTAATGACGATAACCTAATAGATTCTGACCGCGCAACAACATTTGAATTCGGCTATTCGGAAGAGCAGCGCGAAGTTTCTTCAAGCGCTCCCAGGGATCCTCTTTTAAATAGCGCACGCAGGTGTCGAATGTAGCGCCACCCCATGCTTCAAGTGACCAAAACCCAATCGCATCTAATTTTGAGCAAATAGGCAACATATCTTCTGTGCGAAGACGTGTTGCAATGAGAGACTGATGACCATCTCTTAAAACTAATTCAGAAACATGAATTTGTGCCATATATTTAACTTATTTTATTTATTGGTTGATATGAATTAAATGCCTTCATGAGCTGCAATTGCCGCAGAAATCGCTGCAGCAATCAACTCAGGAGGGAACGCAGTTGCGTAATTGTTTAGCTCAGGATGGGATTCTACAAAGCTAGTATCAAATTCGCCACTTCTAAAATCAGGATGCTTCAAAATTTCTAGGTAATATGGAATGGTTGTTTTCACACCATAGACCAACATATCATTAAGCGCTCTGCGACCGCGCTCAATCAAGCCATCCCAATCCAAAGCCCAAACTGTAAGTTTGGCACACATGGAATCGTAATAGGGCGGGATAACGTATCCGCTATAAATCGCCGCATCCATACGAACGCCAGGGCCGCCAGGGGCGTAGTAACGAGTAATTTTACCAAAACTAGGAAGAAAATCGTTTTTAGGGTCTTCCGCATTGATGCGAAATTCCATCGCAAATCCACGATACTTCACTTCATCTTGTTTATATTGAAGCTCTTGGCCGTCCGCAATCCGAATTTGCTCTTGCACGATATCAATACCAGTAATGGTTTCCGTTACCGTATGCTCAACTTGTAAACGAGTGTTCATTTCCATGAAATAGAAAGTATTATCTGAATCGAGTAGGAACTCAACTGTGCCTGCATTCTCATATCCAACCGCTTTAGCGGCTTTAACAGCCAAATTGCCGATGTACTCTCGTTGCGCATCACTTAATTGTGGTGATGGGGCAATTTCAATCAACTTTTGATTGCGGCGCTGAATAGAGCAATCGCGCTCAAATAGGTGAATCACGTTACCGTAACTATCACCAATAATTTGTACTTCAATATGGCGTGGATTAACAACACATTTTTCTAGGAACACTTCAGGCTTGCCGAAAGCTTTACTTGCCTCTGAAATTACACGGTCATAGTTTCCGAGCAATTCTTTTTCGTCGTTACAACGGCGAATGCCTCGACCACCGCCGCCGTTAGTTGCTTTCAACATAACAGGGTAGCCAATCTTAGCCGCCAAGATGCAAGCTTCATCCAGATCAGTTAAGTTACCATCACTGCCTGGCGTACATGGAATACCAGCGGCTACCATCGCGTTACGCGCTTGAATTTTATCGCCCATTTGACGAATCACGCTCGCGTCAGGGCCAATAAACTTAATACCGCGACGTGCACATATTTCAGCCAACTCTGGATTTTCTGAAAGAAAGCCATACCCTGGGTGCAAAGCATCACAACCTGACGCAACAGCCAAGTTAACAATATTATGGGCATTTAAATAGCCAACCAATGGATCTGATCCTATGTTATAGGCTTCATCTGCTTTTTTTACGTGCAATGCATGACGGTCGGCGTCAGAGTAAATCGCAACAGACTTAATGCCCATTTCCGAACAAGCTCTAACGATACGCACTGCAATTTCGCCGCGATTAGCGACTAGAATTTTTTTAATCACTACTGAACCTGAATGTTAAGAGTTTAAAGATGTTAAAAATAAACGGTTAAATCGGTTAGTTTTTTGACATAACCACGACTTAATTATATCATGCGCGCCTTATGACTGCACAGCACATCATCAATAGCCTTGAATTTGCAAGAAAATCTCTAGAGATTCGTGATACAATCGCGCACTCAGATTTGCAACGAGCTAAAGATTTGCTCACGCCAGAGACTGAAAGCCTTAACTGGCGCTTGTCTGGTGAGGTTTCTGCTGATAAAA
>JAIPCR010000004.1 GCA_021738125.1 Sulfuritalea sp. | reverse complement strand
TTTATCAGCATAACTCTCAGCTGTATTTTGCAATTGCGATTCCGCACTCAAAACCTCTAATACCCATTGAGCATATTCCTCCCAATCTGTAGCAACGTGTAAATAAGCACCTACTTTTAACTTAGTGCAGAGCAATTTTACAAACTCAGCTTGAATCAACCTTCGCTTATGATGGCGCTTTTTATGCCAAGGATCAGGAAAGAAAATATGTATGCCATCTAGGCTCGCATTTCCTAGCATGTTTTGTAAGACTTCTACGACATCGTACTGAATGATTCGAATATTAGTAAGTGCTTGCTCTTCTATAAGCTTAAGCAGAGCGCCAACACCTGGCGTGTGAACTTCCACGGCCAAAAAATCAGAATCTGGTAAAGTTTGAGCAATTTTTGCAGTCGTTTCACCCATACCAAACCCAATTTCTAATATTTTTTTACTGCTTGTACGATTAAACTTTTCATTTAAATCTATCATTTCTGGGGCATAGCTAATACCAAATTTTGGCAAGCCTGTTTCCAATGCGTTTGCTTGGCCTTTAGTCACTCTACCTTGGCGTAATACAAAACTCCGAATACGACGATTTCTTAAATCTCCGTCTTCAGCAGTTAATGGGGTCGATATTTCTTCTATTTTATTTAATGTTGTCATAAGCGACATTATAGCAATTAGCCGTTATTTTGGCTGATTCCTGCGCTTATGAAAGACTAAGCAGATCAGGCAGGCTTATAAAGTGTGAGATTTATCAGCATTTACAAAACCGATGAGCGGCTCTTGAAAGTTCTTACTAAAAGCGATTACTTTGAATAAATCCCCCATTTCTGCGGGAGATAGTAGCTTTTGTGCTGCAGAAGCAAGTGGTGCATAGCTTGCCATATCATTTGGCGAAACTAGCGACATAATGTCTAAGATACCGCAATTCATTAAAAATTGCGCTTGGCTACAAAATCCACTTAAAGTTAAACCATGGTTAACTCCTGCGTAGGCAATACTTGTGAAATCTACATGTGCAGTAATATCTTGTAGTCCCACATTAATTAATGGGTCAGTATGCGCATAATGTTGATAATGACACATAAGTGTGCCTTGATTGCGTTGCGGATGATAATACTCACGCGCTGAAAATCCATAGTCAATCATTAAAACAATACCACGCTCTAGCATTCCAGCGATACTAGCAATCAAACCACTGGCTGCTGGGCAAAATTCCGTCACATATCCCTCAGCTAAGCGCTGCTTGCTTGCAGCTGCCAATAAATCATCGCGCACCATTGGATTGTCTTGCCAAATAAATCCATCCCGCCAGGCTACACCTCGCTCGGATAATCCCTGCCTTTGAGCATGAATCATATGCATTGGGATAGCATCTAGCACTTCGTTAGCCACCACAACGCCTTCAAACTTAGCTGGCAAGGCATCAAGCCACGCCACGCGCTGCATTAAGTCTTGAGGAAGGATTTTTTGCAGCGTTTCTAACTGCACTTGGCGCAAATGATTGCTAACTTCTAATATAAAATAATGACGTGGCAAATTACTTAACCGAGCTAAGGTTAATAATACGTCAGCGGCTAATTTGCCAGTACCAGCCCCCAGCTCAAGAATATCGCCATCCACTTCACGCAAAATCTGTTCAACTTGTTTAGAGACAGTTTGTGCAAACAGAGGTGAAATTTCTGGCGCAGTCACGAAATCGCCACCTCTTTTTTTAGAATCACCGAACTTTTGGTTACCGGCGCTGTAATACCCTAAGTGAGGCGCATAAAGTGCCAATTGCATAAACTGAGCAAAATCTATCCAACCACCAGCTTCTAGTATTTTTTGTTGAATGAACGAAGTAAGTTGGTCGCTATGTTTTTTTGCTTCTGCTGAAGGTGTGGGTAATGTACTCATACACTTAGATTATAATAGCTAACGATTAAGATTGGACTAAAGCGTGGAATCTATCATTACAAATAAAGTAGTTCTCATTACCGGTGGGGCTAAGCGGGTAGGGGCAACTATTTGCCGAATGCTACATGCTACCGGCATGAATTTAATGATTCACTACAAAAGCTCACTCAACGAAGCGCGTGCACTTCAAGCTGAGCTAAATTTACAGAGGCCAAATTCTGTCTCGATTATCCAAGGTGACTTATTAAATATTGCAAGCTTGCCGAATTTAGTTGCTGAAACCATCCAGCAGTTTGGTCATTTAGATGTACTTATTAACAATGCATCTACTTATTATGCCAGTGAAATTGGTGATATTGATGAAACGAAATGGCTAGATTTAATGGGCAGCAATTTAAAAGCCCCCTTGTTTTTATCACAAGCAGCGGCGGGAGAATTGCGAAAAAATAATGGCTGCATTATCAATATCACTGATATGCACGTAGAGCGGCCAAAAAAAGGTTATGTCGTTTATAGTGTTGCTAAAGCTGGCTTAGTCACACTCACTAAATCTTTAGCATATGAATTGGGCCCCGAAGTACGCGTCAATGCGGTAGCACCAGGGCCCGTACAATGGCCAGAAAATAATCCGCAGTTTGACGAAGTATATCGTCAGCGTGTTATTAACCAAACTTTACTAAAACGCGTAGGTGAAGCCGAAGATGTTGCAAAAGCTGTTAAATTTTTAATTGCAGATGCCCCTTTTGTTACTGGCCATGTATTGGCTGTCGATGGTGGACGATCTTTAAATCTTTAAATCTTGACCATTTTGCAAATACCTTGAAAAACTATCCATGATTAAACATTTACCAGAAAATCATTCTAATAATTTTATTAAACTCAGAAATAGTTTAATTAGCGCCACTGGCAAAGCTATAGGCGATTACAACATGATTGAAGAAGGTGACACGGTACTCGTTTGCATGAGTGGCGGCAAAGATTCTCACGCCTTGTTGATGATATTGTTAGCATTGCAAGAACGAGCGCCTATCAACTTCAAATTGATTGCAATGAATTTAGATCAGAAACAGCCAGGCTTCCCGGCTGATGTTTTACCAGCCTACTTTAAAAAACTTGGCATTGATTATCGGATTGTGGATGCTGATACTTATTCTATAGTCAAAGAAAAAATACCTGAGGGTAAAACTACTTGCTCTCTATGCTCTCGGCTACGTCGTGGCATCATCTACACCACTGCTAAAGAACTTGGTGCAAATAAAATAGCACTAGGACATCATCGTGATGACATCGTAGAAACGCTATTTTTAAACCTATTTTTTGGTGCAAAAATGAAAGCTATGCCGCCTAAACTTGCGACTAATGACAAGCAAAATATTGTTATTAGACCTTTAGCTTATTGCAGTGAAAAAGATATTGCCAGCTACGCTCGCCAAATGAATTTCCCGATTATTCCATGCAATTTATGTGGTAGCCAAGAAAATTTACAACGTCAAAAAGTAAAAGACATGCTACAAGCTTGGGAAATTGAACAGCCAGGCCGGGTAAATAATATATTTCGTGCGATTGGCAACGTTGAACCATCGCATCTCGCTGATTTTAATTTATATGACTTTAAGAACCTAACGCAAGCTAAATATGACGATGAAGATCCGTTATTTTCTGATATTGCAAAATTTGACACTCCCACCAAAGAAACTACTGCTCTAAATTTAAATAGTTCAGATGGCACTAGAATCGAGTTCATTCGAAATACCTAAATCTAGTCAATATTGCCATCAATTGACGTACTATATACTGTAAGTTGTTGTCTTACAGCCACTTACCTTGTTATGATGCCAAAGTGTGCTCTTTAGCAAGAGTGTAAAAAATTATTTTACTTAAGTCCCTTATAGGCATTCATGTCAAAACTGTTAATTGTTGAATCACCATCCAAAGCCAAAACGCTAAAAAAATACCTTGGAAGCGACTTTGAGGTGCTTGCTTCCTATGGACATGTACGTGACTTAATTCCTAAAAATGGCGCAGTTGACACCACTAATGACTTCGCCATGAAATATGACATTATTGAACGCAATAGCAAACATGTCGATGCTATTGCCAAAGCAGTAAAAAATGCTGATAGCATCTATCTGGCAACCGATCCGGACCGCGAAGGTGAGGCAATTTCATGGCACATTGCTGAGATTTTAAAATCTAAAAACTTACTTAAAAACAAAATAATGAAACGTGTTGTGTTTCATGAAATAACCAAAAGTGCTGTAGAGCACGCTATTGCCGAACCACGAGACATTTCTATGCCTATGGTGAATGCCCAACAGGCACGTCGCGCTCTAGATTATTTAGTTGGCTTTAATTTATCACCACTACTTTGGAAAAAAATTCGTCGCGGACTTTCTGCTGGGCGAGTACAAAGCCCAGCCCTACGTCTTATTGTAGAGCGCGAGCTAGAGATAGAAGCATTTAAATCACAAGAATATTGGTCTATTCATTTAGATGCATTCAAACATAGTCATGGCTTTAGCGCTAAATTAGTGCAATTAAATAATCAAAAAATTGAACAGTTTTCAGTTATTAACCACGACCAACAAAGTGATGTAGTCGGCAAATTGCTACTAGCAAGTGCGGGCAAAACAACGGTTTCTCGTGTTGAGAAAAAGCAACGTAGCCGTAGCCCTGCCGCACCATTCACTACCTCTACCCTGCAGCAAGAATCTGTGCGTAAACTAAGCTTTACCACCGCACGTGCTATGCGTATTGCGCAACAACTGTATGAAGGTATGGATATAGGTAGTGGCACAGTTGGTTTAATTACTTACATGCGCACTGACTCATTTAATATGGCTACTGAAGCCATTTTGCAAATTCGTGACTACGTAAAAAAGAATTTTGATGCTGACTATCTACCAAAATCTGCTGTCATGTATAAGACAAAGTCTAAAAGTGCCCAAGAGGCTCATGAGGCAATTCGCCCTACAGATATAAATCGCACACCTGCTAAAGTCAGACAATATCTTACTGATGAACAATTTAAACTCTATGAAATGATATGGAAGCGTGCACTAGCTTGCCAAATGTCGCCTGCGAAATTTGATGCAGTAAGTGTCGATTTAAGTATAGGCAGTGATGCTAATTTGTTCCGTGCTTCAGGACAAACCTTAGTATTCCCTGGTTTTATAGCGGTTTACATGGAAGGAACCGATGACGAGGAGGAGGAAGGTGAAAGTAAATTACCTCATCTTGAAACAGGCGAAATCCTCACTGTAGAAAAAATATATGGTGAGCAACATTTCACCGAGCCACCTCCAAGATACGGAGAAGCGTCTTTAGTTAAAATTTTGGAAGAATATGGCATTGGCCGCCCATCTACCTATGCAAGTATCATTAGCACCTTACAAGATCGCGAATACGTTCTACTAGATAAAAAACGTTTTACGCCCACTGATGTTGGACGCGTGGTGAATAAGTTTTTAACTGAACATTTCACTAAATACGTAGATTATGATTTTACCGCCAACTTAGAAAATGCTTTAGACAGTGTAGCGGAGGGTGACCGTGAGTGGATTCCACTAATGGATGAATTTTGGCAAGGATTTAATCAACAACTACTGAGTAAAGCCAACGTAGATCGACCTGGAAATGAGCTGATTGATGAAGCCTGTCCTAAATGCGGTAAGCCCTTGCAAAAACAGCTTAGTCGCTTTGGCACTTTTATAGGTTGCACAGGATATAACAATGAGCCTAAATGTGACTATAAACGTAGTCTAAACGGCGCAGCTCAAGTAGGTAGTGACCCGATATTAATTGGAAATGAGGCTGAAAGTGGTAAAGAAATATTGCTCATGAACGGACCTTATGGCCCCTATCTACAGCTAGGGTTAGCCATCGAAGGTGAAAAAAAGAAACCAAAACGCGTAAGTGTGCCTAAAGAAATTTCACTAGCAGAGATGAATTTAGCAACGGCAACTATGATTTTATCTTTACCTCGCGATTTAGGTTTGCACCCTCTGACCAATAAAAAAATTGTTGCAAATATTGGACGTTTTGGCCCTTATGTGAATCATGATGCGAAATTTAAATCAATTCCTAAAACGGATAGTGTATTTACTATAGATTTAGAAGGTGCTGTGGCCTTACTTGCCGCCGCCCACACTGGGCCAGCACCGCTATGTTCGCTAGGCAATCATCCTACGGAAGATGGTCAAATTGAAGTGTTTGCCGGCCGCTACGGTCCTTATGTTCAGCATGGCAAGGTTCGTGCAACTCTGCCGAAAAGTATTGAACCAGAATCTCTTACATTGGATGAAGCGTTAGAATTATTGACAGCCAAATCTGCAAAAGGAGAGCCTAGCAAAAAGGCTGCAAGCACAAAGACGATTAGCAAGAAACGTACGATTTCAAAACCTACCAATAAAACAACAGCTAAGAAACCAGCAGCAAAAAAAATTACTGCTAATAAATCTGTTGCTAAAAAATAATAATTAGATTGAATTGCTTGCAGTTTGAGTAATAAAAAAGCGGCTTAAATGCCGCTTTTTTATTACTCAAACTGACTTTTACTTAACCACTAACATTTTCACCCAGTGAAGCCGTTTCGTTATATTCGATCCATTTGCGGATTCTATTAGCATCACCGATACGTGACATTTTACCTACTGAATTCAGCAATACAATAATCATAGGTTGGCCAGATATCTCGGCTTGCATTACTAAGCAACGACCCGCTTCATTAATGAAACCAGTTTTAGATAAGCCAATAACCCAATCACCTCTTCTGACTAATGCATTAGTGTTCACAAAGTTGGTTGAATTTGCCCTGCCATGCAAGGTAAATTCTTGTGAAGCTGTAGTAGTCACTTGGCGAATTTCAGGATAACGGTAGGCAGCATTAACCATTTTAGCCAAATCTTCTGCAGTAGAAACATTATTACTATCCAGCCCTGTCGCATCATAAAAGTGCGTAGCACTCATTCCCAACATTTTTGCTTTGTGATTCATTGTAGTAAGAAATGCATTAATACCACCTGGATAATTATTTCCTAGTGCAGAGGCCGCACGATTTTCAGACGACATTAGTGCTAACTGCAATAACTCACCACGTGTAAGTGCAGTACCTACGCTTAATTTAGAATGGGTACCTTTAAGATAATCAACATCGTGATTACTGATAACTAGCAATTCATCCATAGGTAAATGTGCATCCAACATCACCATGGCCGTCATCAGTTTAGTGACTGAAGCAATAGGCGTTAATTGACTAGTATTTTTTGCATAAATTGTCTCACCCGTTAATTGATTAATGACAAGTGCTTTAGATGATGCAAGACGCAGTGGACTACTTCCATCATAAGCGCTAGCGTAAACCACATCAGTTTTTTCAGTACGTAAACGATGATGAATTCTATTGCTAGTACGAACATTTGAGGAATTAAATTTCACATGCTGGTATTGATTGGATTTACTTTTGCTACTAGCGGTAGCATGTTTATGCGATTTTTTACTCACTGCGTGTGAGGCTATTGGCGCAAGGCTTAGCATCAATGCAATATAGAATAATATAAATTTATGCATAGAAAATCTCATTAGTTTGTTTAATCTCATACAGTTACAAGTGAATACTATATAAAAACTTTAGCTTTGTCATCAAGAAATTTTTAATATTTATCGATTTAATATTTTACAACAATCTTTTGCCCTATTTTAATTTAGAAAAATACGCTACCAAGCCTAAAATTAAGGCTAAAATATTCCCTAAATTCACTCATAGATTATTTAAAAACAACATGCATACTCCAGAATCTCTTCACTATAGTACCCAACATCTTTGGACAAAAATCTCTACAAACGACCTATGGGAAGCAGGCATTACTGATTACGCGCAAGATTTACTAGGTGACATTGTATTTATTGATGCGCCTGCTATCGGTAGTAAGCTCTATGCAGGTCAATCATGTGGTTTAGTTGAATCAGTTAAAACAGGTTCTGATTTACATGCACTAGTAGATGGTGAGGTTGTTGAAATCAATCAGGCTGTCATTAATTCACCAGAACTTATTAATGAAAAGCCCTATCAAGCCTGGATTTTCAAGTATAAACCAAGTCATGATAAGGCACAGATAGAAAAAAACTTACTGAGTGCTGAAGCTTATCAAACACTCATAAATGGGCTCTAGCTATGCTAAATTTACTCACTATCGCTTTTTTTATTGAAAATTAAACGTACTGAATCTAGCAGTTTTTCAATTTCAGCTTTAATATTTTGAGTTAAATTTTGCTCTATACGTGGCATTTCTACATCCAGAATTTCATGTACTTTCTTATCTAGAGCCTGCTCTACTGAAGGCAATTCCGCATTTAACTGTTGCTTAAATTCATTTCTAGTCACGTTGGCCATACTTTCAACGTCATGCTTCAGTTTAACACTGACTTCGTCAGATAATCCCTGATATAACGCTGGAAAAGCTTCATCTATTTCCAATGCCAACTGCTGCTTAGTTTTTAACTGTAAAGCCTCTAAATATAAATTAAGCTCTACCTGAGAATGCTGCTCTAACCCTTGATATACACCGGCTAATCCGGTTGCCAAGCTAGTTTGATGCTCAGATAATAAATCTTCATGCAGCTTTGTTAGTTTTTCCTGCAAGTCTAACGTAGCTGCTTGCACTTCAGTCGCTCTCTGCAATTGCAATTGATTCAATGCATTAGCCAAATCTGCTTTGAGAATCTCTGTATTAGCCTGCAGCATCTGAGGTATTTCAGTGGCAAAGTCTGCTCTTGCTTTGTCTACAACTGCAGCACTGTGCTCGGTGAGGGACTTACTTGCATTTATGACCGCTTGGTTAATTTCTTGTGCTACTAAATGCTTTATATCCTCAACCAACTTATCATCTATCAGTTGCTTTAATTGCGGCTTTATTGCATCGACAATTTGGGCAACCAAATCAGCGTTTAAACTCAGTGGTCTAGCAGGTTGCTCAGAAAATGCATGCACTTCTGTTAATAAAGGAATCTCTTGTTCTTGCATCTTTTGAACCTATTTAAAGTTTGAATACCTCACAAAAACCTAATCTAGACTGCTACTTTAGCTTGCTCACATCAGTGGACTTTATTTCATAACCACGATCTCGATAAAATTTGAATTTTAGTCTTGCGGCCGCTTTATCGGCTTCGTCATTACTTACTAACTCAGCTAGATATCTAAACCGACTAAAAAATGGTGGATGCTCGATCTGTAAGTTAATTAAAATATCATCTTTCTCTAATTTATCACCATTATCAGTCACAAGTATAGACGAATGCATATGCATTGCCTGACTAGGCCTTATACTTGCTAGAAAACTTGTTGCTGATTGTCGCCATAAAACTCCCTGCACGGCAATATTCATTTCGTCATTTTGCGTAAAAATCATTAATTCCCGACTTTTATCTACTGCTCGTTCACAAAGTTCAGCAGTTTTGGTCAGCTTATCTTCTACATTAAAAAAAAATTCTACCCGCGTCATTAGCTAATTTAACTTTTTAGTTATTTAGCTTATTTGCACGGCTAACTAGGAACTCAGTTAACAAAGGCACTGGGCGACCAGTCCCACCCTTTTCCTTACCTGATTTCCAAGCTGTTCCTGCGATGTCTAGGTGTGCCCAATCGTATTTTTTAGCAAAGCGTGATAAGAAACAGGCTGCGGTGATGCTACCTGCTGCACGCCCCCCTATATTGGCCATATCAGCAAAATTACTATCTAATAAAGGCTGGTAATCATCCCACATGGGCATATGCCATGCACGGTCTAGAGACGTTTCTCCAGCTTGTAACAATTCGCTCGCTAACGCATCATTATTACTAAATAAGCCACTAGCGTGATGACCAAGCGCAATCACGCATGCCCCTGTCAATGTTGCAATATCAATCACTGCACTCGGCTCAAAACGTTCTGCATAAGTCAAAGCATCACACAAAATCAAGCGCCCCTCAGCATCAGTATTTAACACCTCAATGGTCAAGCCTGACATACTAGTGAGGACGTCTCCTGGCCTTACAGCGCGACCATCGGGCATGTTTTCACATGTTGGAATTACACCGATTACATTAAGTGTCAGACCCATCGCAGCGATAGCCTTAAATGTGCCTAAAACACTTGCCGCACCGCACATATCATATTTCATTTCATCCATCTCAGCGCCTGGCTTCAACGAAATTCCACCCGTATCAAAGGTAATGCCTTTCCCCACTAACACCACTGGTTTTTGATCTTTTTTACCTTTTAGGTGTTGCATGATAATAAATTTAGGAGGCTCCTCACTACCCTGAGAAACACCTAAAAATGAACCCATTCCCAATTTTTGCAAGGCCTCACGCTCTAACACTTCCACTTTAAAACCATAAGTTTTAGCTAGTGCTAATGCCTGATTTGCCAAATAACTAGGCGTACAGACATTAGGTGGTAAATTACCTAAATCTTTGGCCAAGCCAACCCCTGCCGCCAAAGCCTGAGCATCTAACAGCCCAGCCTCTGCCTCTTGAATTTCGCCAGACAATTCAACATTGATAATAAATTTGGCAATGCCTTTTTTAGGCATTGGCTTAACCTCTTTTCTTTTTATCGCATCAAATTTATAAGTCGCATCAAGCGTAGTTTCGGTCAGATAGGCTACTTTACGTCTAATACCCAACTCTCTAACTGGTAACTCAGCCAAAAAGCTGGTTACATTGTTAGCGCCACTTTTACCTAAAGCCTTCACACCTGCTCGTACCGCCTTACAATATTGCTTCTCAGCGAACTCTTCCTCTTTGCCTAATCCAACCAACAGTACGCGTTCACACATCACACCTGGCACATGATGCAAAATCAAGGTTGCATCTAACTTGCCATCCATATCGCCGCGTTCAATCACTTGACTAATCAAACCATTAGAAGCAGCATCAATCTCCTGTGCCGCAGTAGATAATTTGTGTGACTCATATACACCAACAATCACACAACCACTCAGCTCTTTTGCCGCATTACCATTTTTTATGCTAAATTCCACAGTCATGTACCCTTTTCATTTAATTTAGTTAAATTATCGCGTTTTTTACGGGCAATTCATAGTTGTAAATATATAGTCTACACAATTCATTATCGTGGCCATTAAATCTTATGCTTTTTAAACGCTCCTTATTGCAAGAATTAATCTCAACTGCGATGGGCACATTACTCATTCTGCTAGGAGTTGTGATTGCTCAGCGCGCTGGATATTTAATTCAACTTGCCGCAAAAGGTATTTTGCCGAATGATTCCATTACCGTCATGCTGGGTTTCAACTTAATTCGATTTTTACCTATGCTGTTATCCCTAAGTTTGTTTTTAACCATACTGCTAACGCTTTCTCGCTGGTATAGAGACTCTGAAATGATTGTTTGGTTTAGCTCAGGCTTAAGTATTAACAACTGGATTCGACCGATATTTACATTCAGCATCCCTGTCATCGTACTCATTTCCATTCTCAGTTTATTTACTACGCCATGGGCAACTCATAAAGTTGAAGAATATCGCTCACAACTTAAAAGTCGAGATGACATCGCAACCATTAGCCCGGGTGTTTTCAAAGAATCAGCACATGCTGATCGAGTATTCTTTGTAGAAAGCTTCGATGAACTTGGTAACGTTGTTAAAAATATTTTTGTACAATCAATTCAGCATCAAAAATTAGGGATTCTTGTCGCTGCACAGGGCAATCGTATGATTGAAAAAAATGGCGATAATTTTTTAATCATGCATCATGGACATCGTTACCAAGGTGCTAGGGGTTCAGCAGAATATTCTACTACTGAATTTGAGAAATATGCTATTAGGGTTGAAGCTGCTGAATCTCAACAAACCGAACCTTCTGTACAATCTAAATCAACCTTAAATCTGATTCAGAATAAAAATAATAGCAATGTTGCCGAACTACAATGGCGATTGGCCATACCAATCTCAGCCTTAATACTTGCTTTCCTCGCCATCCCTTTAAGCGCTTTAGATCCAAGAGCTGGTCGATCTGCCAACTTCGCACTGGCACTTATCATTTATATTCTTTATAACAATCTACTCAGTATTATTCAAGCTTGGGTAAGCCAGGGGAAAATAAACGGTTTTGTCGGCTTATGGCCTGTGCATTTATTTTTCTTAGGCATAATGCTTTATATGCTATACCGTCGCACGCAACAACTACCGATGCTACCCAGCCTAAATTTAGCTGGATGGACTCTGTTTAAAAAAAATGCTAAATAACAGATTAAGTTTATAAGATAACATCAACCAATAAAATGCCTATCCTTAACCGATATCTTCTAAAAGAAGTCACTGCCAGCGTGTTACTAGTCATGCTAGCGCTGATAGCGATGTTCTCATTTTTTGATTTAATCCAAGAACTTGATACCCTAGGTAAAGGCAGTTATGGGCTGGCTAAAATATTATTATTTGTATTATTGAGCTCACCTGGCCATGTCTATGATGTCATGCCAGTTGCCGTACTGGTGGGCTGCATGTATAGCCTTAGTCAATTGTCTCGTTATTCTGAACTGGTGATATTAAGAGTGAGTGGACTTTCTATATTCAATATCGCCATTCTATTATTAAAAATAGGTCTGCTATTTACTATCATCACTTTTGTAATAGGTGAACTTATTACCCCATTCAGCGAGAAAATGGCGCAGCGTATGCGCATTAAAGCAACTGATTCAGTCATTGCTCAAGAGTTTAGATCTGGCCTATGGGTGAAAGATGGCAATAGCTTTATCAATGTGGAAGAAGTTCTACCAGATACAACTTTACTTAACATTCACATATACGAGTTTGACCAACAAACCAAACTGCATACTGCACGTAATGCTAAAACAGCTGAGTTTGAGCAAGACTACTGGAAATTAAAAGACGTATCTGAAACTCATTTTTCTAATGACTCTAATAAAGTCACGCAATTAGCAGAAGCAAAGTGGCATTCACTGATTCGCCCAGAGTTGTTAAATGTCCTACTCGTTATGCCGGAGAAGATGTCTGCATGGAATTTATATTCTTATATCCGTCACTTAAGCATCAATAAACAAAAAACTACACGCTATGAAGTAGCACTTTGGGCAAAAATGATATACCCGTTAGCCTGCGTAGTAATGGTCATACTAGCCCTACCTTTTGGCTTTATACAACAACGAATGTCTGGCGTCAGCACTAAAATTTTCGTGGGTATTATGCTTGGTGTCATGTATCAAATTTTAAATCGGGTATTTGCGCACTTAGGCTTACTAAATGATTGGGCACCACTATTTAGCGCCATCATGCCCACAATACTATTTCTGATAGCAGGACTTAGCATGTTGTATCACGTGGAACGTAGATAATATGAGTATTAAGCAATCTGTCATGTAAATATAAATGGTCACGATCTACCATTGCCCATAAAAAACCAAGTCCGAATAACACCAAGCTTAAGGTAGACAAAACGTATCTCGCCATGGCCAGATTCAACGGCAACAATTGTCCGTCTTTGCTCACTAACTTTAATTGCCATGTCTTCATTGCCAAAGTCTGGCCAGTTTTCTTCCAACACCATACAAAATAAATACCAATAGCCAGCCATAAAACTACCTGAAGTAGGTATCGCTTTAGCCCATAACTTGCATCCCCTATTAAAATAATAACGACCAAGGCACTTACAAAACAAAGTGCAACAACAGCCAATGCGTCATAGATAAAGCAAGCCCCCAACTTAATCAAGCTTGGCGTTTGCGTGCAATCAGGGTTGCTTACTTCATCTTTATTCATAAGCGCTAAAATTAATTCAAATCGGCATCTTTATAGGTGTCAGGTGACTCAGACCGCAATTTTCCACGGGCCGACTCAGGCAATTGCTGATATTCCATCCATTTTCTTCTTAATTCAACTTTTTTTTCTGGCGATAACGACTGAAATTGGTGATGATTTTTTCTTGCATTCTCACGCTCATAAGGCGTCATACGACTCCAATTTGTGAGTCGTTTTTGTACTAAATCTTGCTTAGCCGGGCTCATTTTTGCATAGTCACGCGCAATATCTAGCATTTTCTCCCGTTGCCATGGACGCAATGTGTCCCACTCGGAAGCAAGTGGATTTAATACTTGTCGTTGCTCATTATTTAACTGCGACCAACTTAAAGTGCTGTCATCAGCTAAAGCGATGCTACTCATTAACAAATACAAAGAAAAGACTAGGGCAAAATTTAATCTTGTTTGGAAACTAGCCATGTATCAAATCCTTTATCTGCAAATGCTTCTGGTGGTAACTCAGCGGCCAACAAAAATGCATCACTATGCTCAATATTTTTATCAACGCCATATTGTTTAACTACAAAAAAAGTCAACGCCATTGCTAGCACTATAATTAAACTAAACATCATACGATGTTGCTCAAAGTTACGATTGAATCCATTGCTGAACCACTGCAACACGCTACCTGACTGATTAATACCCGCTAGTTCTGCTTGAGACGCTGTTAATTGACTAACTGCCAAAGCGCGCGCCTCAGAAAGACGTTGCAAAGTAGTAGCATTTAAATGCTGCGCATGATCATCCAATAAATTCGAAGCTAAATATGCCAGTTGTTCATCTGCTGCAGATTCAGCTTTTAAATGGTCGTTGTCTATATTATTTATACTTTTATTCTTTCTCATCGCTCGTTCCCTAACTTCTTGAGCCTAATTTGCTTGATATTAAATTTGATAAGCCCAGCTTATCTATGCCTTGCCGTCTCAACTCAGATGCCAATGCATGAACAGCGCGAGAACAATGGGTCTTCACACTACCATCTGAGCAGCCCATAATGCTTGCTGTTTCAGCAACATCCATATCCTCCCAATAACGAAGCACAAAGGCTTCTCGTTGACGTGTTGGAAGCTTTTTTAACGCACTTTCAATCAACTTGATAGTCTGACTGCGTTCAAGTACAACAGATGGCTCATCGCTATCATCTTCAACGTCTAGCGTATCTAATGGGTCACGATCCTCCCCATCTTCACTATTACCAAATGATGATAATAAGCTTGTCCATAAATTCCGTACCTTTTGCCTACGCCAAAAATCTCGCATCGTATTTTGTAAGATACGTTGAAAAAGCAAGGGTAATTCTGCGACTGGTTTATCCCCATACTTTTCAGCAAGCTTCATCATCGCATCTTGCACGATATCAAGTGCCGCATGATCATCACGCACCGCATATGCAGTCTGCTTAAATGCACGACGCTCTACTGCTTCAAGAAAATCCGAGAGTTCTTTACTGGTGGCCATTGCGCTTATGATTGCGTAATAATTAATCGATTATAAATAACTACATGTTAATTCGTTCCAGTATATCAGGTTTATTTTTTGGCTTATTCCAAGTTGAGCGAAAAGCAAACGTGTTTAATAACATCTGCACCAATAAATGTCCCAAGGTATTGTTTTGAATACAAGTTGGAATTAGTTACAATCTAAGCAATTCATTCTTTGGACGAGATAGATGATGTGGCGATTAATTTTTTTGGCACTGATTATTTGGTGTGTGATTTATTTTTTTAAAGAATATATTACTAAGACTAACAGTAAAGAAACTAGTGGAAATGAGCCTACAAATCAAAAGAATGTAGAAGATGGTAATAAAACTGAAGATATGGTGCAATGCGCTACTTGTCAGGTGCACTTACCTAGATCAGAAGCTTTTTTAGTCGCCAATAAATTCTACTGTTCCAAAGCACACATTAAAAACAAATGAGTTTCTTAAACTTAAATTTTAGTGACACGAGCAAACAGGCTCAGGTAGAAGCCATGGAGCTTCCGTTGCAAGCACGTGCGATTAACGTATTGAATATTTTTCGCTTTATATTAAGTTTAATTTTTATCAGCCTTTACCTCTTCATGAGTACTGAAACTTGGTGGGATAAAAACACTGCGCCACTATTTTTCAACTTATCAGTCGCGTACTTTGTATTTAGTATCGTTGCACTACTCATTAATCCACTTAAATCAGCATCTCATCCATTTTTACTTCCGCTACAAGTTGTCATTGATATATTTTTTATAACGTTTCTCATGCATGCTGCAGGTGGAATACAAAGTGGCTTAGGTCTTTTACTTATCATTTCCATTGTTACTGCAAGCGTAGTAAGCAATGGGCGTTTAGCTTTATTTTATGCGGCAATAGCCAGTCTATGTTTACTACTAGAACAGAGTTATCAAATTATGCTGGAGGACTTATCGGCCGCGTCTTATACGCAATCAGTCATGTTAAGTCTAAGTTGCTTCGCAACTGCTTGGTTAGCCTACAGTTTAGCAAAACGTATGCAACAAAGTGAGGCCTTAGCTTCGGCACGAGGCATAGACATTGAGAACCTATCGCAAATCAATGCACTAATCACACAAGAAATGCAAGATGGGGTCATTGTTGTGGATGAAAACTTTAATATTCGTCACCATAACTTGCAAGCTGAATCCCTGCTAACCTTATCCAGAAATAACACCGATAATATTGAATTAGCAATCAACGCACCTGAAATAGCTACAGCATTTCACAACTGGGTAAAAGGTGAAGATGCTAGCAATAATTCTACCGTTTCAATAGGTGGCCGTGAATTAAAGCTGAGATTTATGGAGATGAATCAGTTGCGGAATATGGGTGCAGTCGTTTTTATTCAAGATGTCAGTCAATTACAATCTAAAGCGCAACAAGCCAAACTAGCCGCTCTCGGGAGATTAACTGCCAATATTGCACATGAAATTCGTAACCCATTGAGTGCAATTAGCCATGCCAACCAATTACTGCAAGAAGAGGAGCGCCTTTCAGCACCTACATCGCGTATTTTGCAAATTATCGAAGATAATATTCAGCGTATTGACCAAATTATTCAAGACGTTCTTAAGCTCAATCGACGTAATCGTACCGACCTAGAGGAAATTGAACTCAATGAATTTTTAACAGATTTTTACACACAATTTTGTGCGGTTGAAAAAATACCAACTGCTCATTTTCAATTAGGTCCATTACTGAAGAAGCAAATCATCACTTTTGATAAAAGTCACTTAACGCAAATTTTATGGAATCTGTGTAAAAACGGCTGGGAGCATGGACAACAAAAATGCAATAGCTTGAATTTAAACTACCGTTCACTTGCTGGTAATGGCATAAGTATTCAAATTACAGACGATGGCAACGGCATCATCGAAAAAGATAGATCTAGATTATTTGAACCCTTCTTTACCACTAAAACCTCTGGGAATGGCTTAGGGCTTTATATATCACGCGAGCTGGCCGAAGCTAATGGTGCAAGTCTAGAATATCAGCCTTTAACTCAAGGTAGCGCTTTTGTAGTTCATGTTAAAAAGTTCAGTTAATACTTAAGTTAAACCAAGGCATAATAGCGCATGACTCAAAAACTAACATGCTTAATAGTCGACGATGAAGCCGACATTAGAGAATTACTAGTGATGACGCTAGAACGCATGGATATAGATACATTTAGCGCCAGTGGCTTACAAGAAGCTAAGCAATTACTTAAACAACGCCAATATGCGCTATGCCTCACTGATATGCAAATGCCAGATGGCTCTGGTCTAGATTTAGTTAACTATATTAGTGAATTTCATGCGGGGTTACCCGTTGCTGTGATTACAGCACACGCGAGTGCTGACAATGCTGTATCTGCACTCAAAGCAGGTGCGTTTGACTACTTAAGCAAACCGATTTCATTAAAACAATTACGTCCTGTCATCGAGTTTGCCATTAAACTCACGACCCAAAACAACTCAAGCAAGACCAGCACCATAGAAATGCTTGGCGAATCCGAGTCTATGGGCTATGTACGAAGCATGATTACCAAATTAGCGCGTAGCCAAGCTCCTGTTTATATCAGTGGCGAGTCTGGTAGCGGTAAAGAATTGGCTGCTAAACTCATTCACAAAAACAGCTCAAGGGCTGAGGGTGCTTTTGTTGCCGTTAACTGTGGCGCCATTCCTGAGAACTTGATGGAAAGCGAATTTTTTGGTTATAAAAAAGGTTCTTTTACAGGTGCCAGCCAAGATAAAGAGGGACTATTTCAAGCCGCTAGTGGCGGTACATTATTTTTGGATGAGGTTGCAGATTTGCCACTGCCTATGCAAGTAAAGTTATTACGCGCCATTCAAGAAAAAAAAGTGCGTATGGTAGGTGGCACTTCTGAAGAATCAGTGGATGTTCGTATTATTAGCGCAACCCATAAAAATTTAACAGAAATGATGGATGCAGGACTGTTTAGGCAAGATTTATATTACAGACTTAACGTAATACAACTCAAAATTCCAGCCTTACGTGAACGTCAAGAAGACATCCCTTTATTGGCCAATATGTTGCTGATAAAAGTATGTGCCAGCCACAACACAGAAATACCAAAGATTGACAATGAGGCGCTGGCTTACCTAGCAAAACTGCAATTTCCTGGAAATGTACGGGAGTTGGAAAATATGCTGGAACGTGCTTTAGCAATGAGTGATGGCAAGACCATCACGATTGATGACTTAGGTAATGAAAATAAATACTCTACCGCGCAAAGCCTAGAACGTGACTTTAAGACAACATTTTCAGATCAAGCAACAGCACTTAACTTATCGGATTATCTAGAGGATGTTGAAAGAACAGCCATTATTAGTGCCTTAAATAAAACCAATAACAATAAAACAGCTGCAGCAAAGTTATTAGGTGTCAGCTTCCGAACGCTACGTTATCGATTGACTAAATTGAACCTAGTGAAAGATGGTGATGCCGACTTAGATGCCCGCATTGCAAATGACTTGAGCTAAAGTCAATACAATCAAATACCAAGTGAGACATTAATATTTAACTTAATGCCAGCACCAAATAAGTAATATACATCACACCATTCACCAGCAAGTGCCACACTTTAATGCCACCTTTACCAACCAAGTAACGCAGCCAAATTGCGGCTATTAATGTCATAGCAATGCCTAATACCACTTCAATACGTGGTTGCCATGGCGTTAGCATAATACCAATTGCTGGCAACAACGTGCCTTGAAAAACCATCGCACCGGTAATATTACCGAATGCTAGAGTATCTTTGCCTTTACGTATCCATAAAATACTATTTACTTTTTCAGGCAACTCAGTAGCGATAGGTATAATTAATAAAGATAGCAACAAGGCTGAAATACCTATCATTTCTGCAGCCATCTCAACACCATTAATAAACCCTTTTGCACCTGCAATAAGCAAAAGAACACCTAGAACAAGTTGCACAACAATCACGATAGTATTGTTTGGCAAACCTAATCTACATAAAAACATGTCACTACCTGCCTCTGTGGCATGTCCATCTGCTACCAGGGCTTTTGAAGCATTGAGCGTCATCATCACGTAAATAAAATAAATCATTACCATACAAGCCCCAATGGCATAACGCACAATGGACAATGTATGTGGTACATACATTGCAACAGCAGCAAAGCTAAATGCAATAATGAAGAAATTTAAATCACGCGTTAAACCACTACGCTCTGGTCTTAAATGGCCGTGAGTGCCACGACGTTTCCAAACAGAAATAGCCATCAGCGAAATTGATAATGTCGCCAACATTAAGGGCGCACCTAGAATTGAACCTACGCCAATTTCTTCGTTGGTGGCTACATTTTGAGTTCCCGCCAACAACGCAAGCAAGGGCACCATCGTCTCTGGTAAAGCCGTTCCTACCGCAGCAAATAACGAACCTGTAACCCCTTCAGAAATACCAAGTTTCTCTCCTAAATGTTCCAGCGCATTAGTAAACACTTCTGCTGCAATTAAAATTACGATCAGCATCAAAAATAATTGGAAAAATACCATCTTGGAATTCCTTGGCGTTATTTAAATTTAGTAAGACATGATTTTATCGGATTACAGCAATATATACTTCAATCTATTATTAATAGTTCTCGAAAAAATAATTTTTCGAATAAAATCTACCTCTATGAATGCTTATGCTATTGATGAAAATGGTCTTGCAATAAACGTATTATTTATTGCCTCACCTAATTTCGACGCGCGACCTAAGAATGAAGTGAGTTTAATTGTTATTCACAACATTAGCTTACCCCCCAACCAATATGGCGGTGACGGCATTATTGAATTATTTACCAATCAACTCAACCCTGAAGTCCACCCATATTACGCAGAAATACATAATCAAAAAGTATCTGCACATTTTCTAATTCGGCGTGACGGCAAACTCATACAATTTGTATCATGCCTAAAGCGTGCTTGGCATGCTGGCGTGTCGAATTGGCATGGGAGGGAACGTTGTAATGATTTTTCAGTCGGAATAGAGTTAGAAGGTTCTGATTTTGAATTATTTGAATCAGCACAGTATCAAACGCTCCAAAGTTTGATTGCCTCACTCACCAACACCTATTCTATACAAGCTATAGTAGGACATTCGGACATTGCACCTAACCGCAAAACTGACCCAGGCCCCTACTTCGATTGGCAGCGTATAATCACTAGTCATTGATAGAGAAAGTTATAAAATATGATGCCACAAAAAAACTCGATTCTTTTAATCTCATTATTGTCTATTATGCTGCTAGGCTGTGGCTCTGAAAATGCAGGTAAAGCTAAAAAAGATGGTGAGAAAAACACCCAAAAGCCAACACTTGTTACCGTCACAACAATAAAAAATCAACCCATTGAAATCACTGAAGAATCCGTAGGTTCACTTGAAGGGCTCACCAATCCAACGGTATCAGCCGAAGTGGCGGCGCGCATCGTTAAAATTCATGTCAGTACAGGGCAAACAATAAAGCAAGGGCAATTAATCGCTACATTAGATGCCACCGATTTTAGTATGCAGCGTAATGAAGCTCAGGCCGAAGTTGCTCGCATAGAAGCGTTACTAAACAATCAAGCTAAAACTGTTGAACGCAATTTAGCTTTGGTCAGCAAAAAATTTATTTCGCAAAATGCCGCAGATAACGACACTGCCCAGCAACTAGCCTTAAAAGAACAATTGGCAGGCGCAAAAGCCCGAGTAGCAAGCATTATGCACAGTAGCAGTAAAACTGCCGTGTATGCACCCTCTAGCGGCAAGGTAGAAAAGAAAATAGTGGATGATGGTGAGTTTGTCCGCATCGGAGATCCCATCGTGCAAATTGTTTCTTCACAACGGCTACGTGCGCACTTGCCTTTCCCAGAACATATTGGCGCAAAACTCAAGCCAGGCTTAAAAGTTCGCCTCAACACGCCGATTAGCGATAGAACTATTGAAGCGGTGATTCATGAATTAAAACCAATGATTACTGAGGGCAGTCGTACCGTAGATGTAATTGCAGATATCGTTGATGCCCCTGGCTGGCAAGCCGGTGCAAGCGTCACAGGCACAGTGGTATTGGGTACTCAAACCGCAGCAATGATGGTACCCGAACAAAGCCTAGTACTACGTCCAGCAGGCGATGTAGTGTATATCATGCGAGGTAACAAAGCCTATCAAGCGATTGTCAAAACTGGGGTGCACCAAAATGGCTTAGTTGAAATCATAGATGGCGTGACTGAAAACGATACCATCGTCGTTGATGGTGCTGGTTTTTTAACGGACAAAGCGCTGGTTAAATTAAGTGTAAACCCTACCCAAGCACATACTAAAAAAGTTAAAAACTAAACATGACTTTGCCTGAACTCTCTATCAAGCGCCACGTTCTTGCGTGGATGCTATCAGCGGTAATTGTATTATTCGGTATTATTGCCTATGAAAAAATTGGCGTCGACCGCATGCCCTCTATCGACTTCCCTATCATTATGGTCAATACCACTTTGCGCGGGGCAGACCCTGATGTGGTCGATACTAGCATTACTAGCATTATTGAATCGGCAGTAAATACCACGCCTGGTATTGAACACATTCAGTCGGCCTCTTCACCTGGCGTTTCTAGCATCAGCATTACGTTTGCGCTAAGCAAAGACATTGATGTGGCCTACAACGAAGTACAAGGCAAAGTCAGCCAAATATTAAAACGCTTACCTGCTGGCACTGATGCACCAACCATACAGAAAGTAGATACAAATGCATCGCCTGTCATCTGGCTAGCATTAAGTGGCGATCGCACCATACAGCAGTTAAATTTATATGCCAACAACATTCTAAAAAAGAAATTTGAGACCATCAGTGGCGTAGGTGAAGTCACATTAGGTGGGCGCCGTGATCGCGTCATTAGAGTCAACATTTCAACTGAACGTATGGCTGCCTACAAACTGACAGCCAACGATTTAATTTCAGCATTTGATCGTGAACATGTACAACTACCTGGTGGTTTTTTAGTCAGTAGCCAAGCTGAACAAATGATTAAACTCGATCTTGAGTTTCATAAAACTCAAGCGCTTGCTGAATTAGTGATATCAACAAGAGAAGGCGCTTCAATCCGCTTAAAAGATATTGCTACCATAGAAGACGGCATTACTGATAACCGCCAAGTAGCTCGCTACAATGGCAAACCAACAGTCGGCATTGGCATGGTAAAAATTGCCAACGCCAATACTGTTGATATTATTAATGCAGTAGAGCACAAGCTGGAAACAGAAATTCGCCCTAACTTGCCACCTGGCTTAACGCTAGAAATTTCAACGAATGACGGTATTTTTATTCACCAGTTAGTCGCCTCTCTTAAAGAACATCTAGTAGAAGGTACTTTATTTGCCGCACTCATCGTATTAATCTTCATGCGCTCATTTAGCTCTACCCTTATGATATGTTTAGAAATACCAGTCTCATTACTAGGCGCAATTGCCGTCATGTATTTTGCAGGCTACACATTTAACAGCATGACCTTACTTGCTTTGCTGTTGCTGATAGGGGTGGTGGTCGATGATGCCATTGTGGTGAGAGAAAGTATATTACGTCACATGTCAGGCGAAACAGGGATGGTATTAAGTGCCGCTGATTTAAAAAACCCACTAGCCGTTGCCGCTTTCCGCACCAAAGCAACCATTTTGGGTAGTAATGAAGTGGTATTTGCCGTGTTAGCCTCTTCAGCTTCGCTGGTCTGTATATTTGCACCCGTGATTTTTATGGACGGCATACTCGGTATGTTTTTTAAATCTTTTGCCATAGTCGTGACCTTTGGTGTACTAGTCTCACTATTCGTATCACTCACACTCACGCCCATGCTGTGCTCTCGCTATCTCAACGTTGTCCCTAATGAAAATGCTGTTTACATGGCCGTTGGCCGAATGCTAAATAGCCTTGAGAATGCCTACAAAAAGTTATTAAATGTCGCACTTAATCATCGTAGTTTAGTATTGTTATTTACCTTGGTATTTGTTGCGCTTTCGGGTTACTACTCACTTAAATATGTAGAAAAAGATTTTGTACCAGAAACAGATGAAGGTAGCTTTAGCATTAGTGTCAAAACGCCCTTAGGTTCTAGCTTAGAATATACAAACTCACGCCTAAAGCTAGTAGAAGCAACCATTGCCAAACATCATAATGAAGTCGCTAGCTATTTTGCCACCATAGGCTCTGGTTCTCGCGGGCAAGTCAATCAAGGTAACGTTAACATACGATTAAAACCAAAAGAGCAACGTGCCAAAAGCCAGCAAGCACTGATTAAAGAATTAAAAAAAGAACTGAATATCATCCCTGGGGTACGGGCAATACCTTCTCCTACCTCAATCGTACGCGGCCAGCGTTCTGAAAAACTGCAATTCAATATTACAGGTGCAAACTTACAAGAAATCGGGCGTATTTCTCAAGTTTTGCAACAATCACTCAGCAGCAATGGCGACATCGGCAAAGTCGACTTAGACGTGCAATTAGATTTGCCTCAATTGACTATGGACATAGACCGCGCAAGAGCTGCAACATTGGGTTTAAGCGCAAACGACATTGCTAAGGCTGTTTCTCTGTATGCAGGTGGCATTAATGTCGCGAAATACAATGAAGCCAATGGTGATGGCCAGCGCTATGACATTCGTCTAAAAGCGAGCGAAGGTGAGCTTAAAAATACATCTGATTTAAGCAAAATTTATCTACGTAGCAGCAGTGGTGATTTAGTAAGGTTAGATGCTGTTGCTAGCTTCAAAAAAGAATTAGGCGCCGCCGTTATTGGTCGGTACGACTTGCAATATGCCGTTAACTTCTATGCTAACCCGAATGTGCCACTGGGTGAGGCTGTCGATTTAGTGAAAGCCAGCGCCGCTAAATTGGTGCCGGCCGATTACAAACTAAAATTTACAGGTCAAGCCGAAGAGTTCGGCAAAACCATGAAAAATATGCAGTTTGTCTTTTCACTCGCCTTTATATTGCTCTACATGGTATTAGCAAGTCAGTTTAATTCATTTATTCAACCATTCATCATCATGCTTGCTCAACCGCTAGCTATTATTGGTGGGCTCATTGCTCTGCTAATTACAGGCGATACCCTCAATATTTATTCAATGATAGGCTTAGTGCTTCTCATAGGCTTAGTCGCAAAGAACTCTATTTTACTGGTCGATTTAACCAATCAACTGGTAGAAAAAGGTGCCGACATAAACGATGCACTTAGAGAAGCCTGCCCAGTGAGATTACGACCTGTGTTAATGACTTCGCTCACCATTATTTTAGCGCTATTGCCAGCAGCTCTCGGCTTAGGCGCAGGCTCTGAAACCAACAAGCCACTATCAGTTGCGATTATCGGCGGCATGATTTCTTCCACCTTGCTCACATTAGTGGTGGTGCCTGCGGCCTACTCATTACTTATGGGTAAGGTCGCTAAATATTACGCCAAGTAAAGTTTAAATCGACTATTCAATAATCTATCGCTAAAGCAGACGCTGGGTTTCAGCGCTTCCGACCCAAAGCAGTCATTCATATACCAAGATTAACTTTAATTTAGCCATAACTGAAAGCGTAAATTATCTGGTAGCATCTTTAAATATAAATATCTTTGTTGAACTCTTACTATGTCAATTTCAAGCGATGTTTTTACCCAATCTATACTTGATGCAGAGAATTTGCTGCAACATTTTAACCAACTTAATACAAAACCACCTCCACCTGAAATAGAGGTTCTTAAACGTGCAGGCTTAATTATGGCGATGACTGCATGGGAAACATATGTCGAAGACCGAATAATGGAATCAGTTGCAGAAAGATTGCGTGGCTTAACTGATAGTTCAATTGCTACCTTCGTCCAATCAAAGTTAGATGAAGAAATAAAACGGCTTCATAACCCAACCTATGACAAAACAACTCAGTTATTTATTGACTATGCTGGCGTAGATTTATCTGATAAATGGTTATGGAACAACTATGATGCTAAGTTGGTTAGAGATAGACTCAATCACTATATGAAATTGCGTGGCGATGTTGTTCACCGATCAAGACCAATAACTACTGGGCCTTCAACGGCACATCCAGTTACTAAGGATGACTTAGAAAAAATAATTCGCTTTCTAAGAAATCTTGTTGAAGTAACTGAGTTAGCTTTAACCGACGCAAAAAAATAATGATCGTTTCTGGCCCACAACTGGCCCAGAGCTGAATTACACCCTTCAAATTCAATTACCCTAAAGCTGACTTTCATAAGTTTAAAGTAGCTAGTCATTTTTGCTTGATAAGCATCATAGACTTAAATTGATTGCGATTAATTGACAGTAAAATTAATTCGTTTCAGAATAATATTACCGATGAAAATTTAGTACAGCTAATCAAAGGGGGGGTATATGTATTTTCTAGGATGGCAGGGTATTTATACATTTGTAGGTATTGTTGTACTTATTGCTGTTATTTTGTGGGGATTTGCCAAGATTACAAAATAATTGGCTAAACACCACTGCAAATAGCGCCTGATAAATGCTGGCGCTATTTTATTTTAACGACCTACTTAATAGCCTCTAATGCTTTAAGACGTTTTTGTGCGGCAGGAATCACATCGCTATTCGGAAATTTGGTAATTAATTCGCGTAAGGTTTTTTTAGCGTTAGCTAGCAAGCTTAATTGAATTTGACTATTTGCCATATTAAACATTGCATCAGGTACTTTAGGGCTATCTGCATGCAAATCTAATACTTTTTGCTGCGTCACAATTGCTGATTTGTAATTTTTTAATGCAAACTGAGAATAACCCAACCCATAAGTAGCCTCTGCGGCTAATGTGCTGTTGGGGTAATCTTTGAGAAATTTATCGTACGCATTAAATGCATCTTTGTGCTTAGCCTCTTTTGATAAGCCATTAGCCAACTCTAGCAATTGGTACTCTTGACTAGTTTTACTTGGTTCTGGCGCGCTCACTTCAGCTGGTGTAACAGCTGTTGACGTGGCTGGCGCATCGGCAACTGGTTTTGCCTGCGCAGGATGAGCCTCAACTTCCTCTAGCTTACGCAAACGCGTATCGGTATCACTATATAAATCTTTTTGGCGCTGCTGAGTCGCTTCAACATTATGATTTGCTACTTCAAGCTCACCTTTTAGCCTTGCTACTTCTTGCTTGAGCGCTTCAATCTGATTTTGCATATCAATCAAACCCTGGCCTTTGGTAATCGCTTCAATATCAATGATGCGTTGTTCCGTGGCTTGTTGATTTTTTTTCAGTACAGCTATTTCAGCCTGTGATGCCTGATGCTGACTAGCCGCTGTCGCTTCTACTTCTAGAATTTTCTTACGCGCCTCTTTATCGTCAAACAAGGCCGCATGACCATTGATTGCAAATAAATATGTGCTTAATAGCAGACCAGCCAGAATCAGTTTTTTTATCATATATTTCTTTATATTAAGTGGATTACGCCAGTATTATTCGTTTTCGTAAACAATATCAGCGCGACGATTTTGTTTTGCACAAGCCTCATCTGCGCAGGCGGCCGTGGCTTTTTCTTCACCAAAACTTACTGTTTCTATTTGAGCGTCTTGCACACCTAGTAAGTTAAGTGATTTTTTTACTGCAACTGAACGACGTTGACCGAGCGATAAATTATATTCACGAGTACCACGCTCGTCAGTATTGCCTTGCAAAATTACTTTTGCAGAGCGATTTGCCAATAAATATTTAGCATGCGCTTCTATGATTGGGCGAAACTCAGCTTTGACTGCATCGCTATCAAAATCAAAATAAATGTTACGTTTAGATAAAATGTTATTCGGATCTTTTAGTGGGTTGTTGCTACTTGCAGTTGCATTGCCATCAATCACCACCTCTTTTACTGGAGAAGTATCGGCCGTAACTGTCGCTTCAGCTGGTTTTGTTGCCGCCTGTGCTGCCGCTGGACTTTTATCTTCAACCGCTGCCGGCTTATCAACCATAGGCGTGCTTTTACAGGCCGCCAGTACCAATGCCATCACTAGCGTACTTAATAGCTTGGTGTTCCATGTTGGGTTGTTCATTTTGCTCTCCTTTAATAACGCGTTAAATAGCGTAAACAAATTTTTACTACAAAGTACTTAACTAATACTTACTTAATTAAGGGTCCCCAAGCTGGCTCTCGTATGTCGCCACCTGATTCATTCAATCGTTGCTTTACGCGCCCATCTGCTGATACGGCGGCTAATGCGCCATGGCCAGCTACGCGTGTTGCATACAACAACACGCGACCATTAGGCGCAAAACTAGGTGACTCATCTTGCGCGCCGTCGCTTAAAACTTGCACTTGGCCGCTTGTTAAATCTTGCAGTGCCACACGAAATTTACCTCCATCATTGCGCACCATCGCTAGCAATTTACCATCGGGTGAAATCCGTGGGCTTAAATTATAGCCCCCTTCAAAGGTAACGCGTCTTACCTCTCCGCCACTGGATGATACTTTGTAAATTTGCGGTTTACCACCTCGGTCTGAACTAAAATAAATCCAATTAGCGTCGGGCGACCAAGTAGGCTCTGTATCTATGGCACTACTTTTGGTAAGCGGTTTAAGATCTGTACCGTCTGCGTTTATAGTATATACCTGAGAGTTTGCCGCATAAGTAAGCACTATGGCTAATTTAGTCCCATCTGGCGACCAAGCAGGCGCGCTGTTATTACCCTTAAAACTAGCCAACACAGTGCGCTGACCACTAAGCGACTGCACATAAATAATAGGCTTTTTCTTTTCAAACGATACATAGGCAATCTTACTACCATCTGGGGACCATACCGGCGAAATAATAGGCTCTTTTGAGGACACCATAGTCAGTGGATTCTCGCCATCGGCATCGGCAACTTGCAGAGAATAACGGCCATTTACTTTATTGATATAAGCAATACGACTAGCAAAAATGCCAGCTTCACCCGTTAATTTTTGATAAATGACATCGGCAATTTTGTGGGCAGTAGTTCTTAGTTGATTAGGTGTTATGTTGTATTGCATACTGGTTAGCTGAGTTTGCTTAAGCACATCAGCCAGCTGAAACGTCACATTCAAACGATTCCCAGCCAGCACTTCCACTTTACCTACCGCCATCGCCTGCGCCTGCAACGCCGCCCATTCTGGGTATTTGATTTGGCTAATTTCTGCAGGGCGACTCGCTACGCCACCCGTTTCCAATACCCTAAACATACCACTACGTTTTAAATCTGCCGCTATGATATTGCTAATATTGTCTGAAGGGCTACCCACTTGTGCAAAAGGCACAATAGCCAATGGTAATTGTTGTGCGCTGCCGCCACTAATTTCAATTTCTAAAGCGGCATGTGAAGTCGGGCTTAGCAACAACACGATAAAAAATAGTGCGAATCGAAGTGTATACATAAGTACTTTAATGTCTTTATTTATATTGTGATTCAAATTAAAAAATTTTAACTCTTACGGCTATCTCATTTTGACACCACAGGGTTAACACTTTATTACATTCACTCAAATTTTTATACTTATTAAAAACTTAATCATTAGGTCTGAATCTTAGCTTTAAGTTTCTAAATTGTGAAAAAAGTGAGGCGTCACTCGGCAAAGGTAGCGGCTGAGAGGCCATGATGGCACGCTCGACCGCCTCGTCACAAGCAACAGTGCCACTAGATTTAGTCAATTTAGGCACGCCACTTAACTCACCTGTGGGCATTAAAGCGATGTCAAATTTAAGCTCAGGATTACCGTTGCCACATAAAGCTTTATTCACGTTACCTCGTATTTTAGCTTGAATTTTACTTCTAAATTCATCAAGCACCCCAGCATTAGCCGCTGCTTTAGCCGACAAAATTTGTTGATCACTTTGTGCTTTATCGTCTGCCAAAGCTTCTTGTTGTATTTTTTTGACTGCTTCTTCTTTTAGCAACTTATCGTTATTGGCCTTCTCATCTTTAAGAGATTCCGCTTGCAAGGCTGCAAGTTGTTTCTTTTGTTCCAAAGCCAGCTCTTTTTTGAGCTTATCTGCTATTTTTTTCTGCTCCAATTCTTTCTGCTTCTTTTCGAGCGCAATATCAATTTTAGGCTCTTCTTTAGTCATGGGTTCAGGTTTAGGCTCCACCTTGGGCTCTTCTTTAACCACAGGCTCTGGTTTTGGCTGCTCTTCTATCAATGGACTGGGAGGTATAGGCATCGGAGCTTGAACATTAGGCAAACTATCCCAAAGCTCGACTTCGGTCACATTCATGACTGGATGTGCTGCTTTCCAATTGAATGAAATCAATAAAGCGCCTAGCAAAGCCAAATGCACCGCTATTGCTAGCCCACCCGCTTGCCATGAAACCTCTTTTTCATACGCTCTAATCATGTTGTTTTAGTGTATCTAACCTAGCGAGCTGGTGAAAGCAAAAGCCCAACTTTATCCACTTTGTTTTGTTTGAGTAAATCCATAACGCCAATCACATCGTCATATTTCACATTTTTATCAGCCGCAATTACCACTGATCGCTCTGGCGTTTTGATAAGCGCCTGGCGGACTGCTAACAAGAGCTGATCTCGCTCCATGGGCTGATTGTCTAGCTCAATTTTATTATTCAACTTAACAGTAAGCACCACCGGTGGCACTTGAGATTGCTTTAATGTTTGCCCCACTTTCGGCAAATCGACTACCCCAGGGTTAGTCATGGGGGCAGTCACCATAAAAATAACAAGCAACACCAAGGTCACATCAATGTATGGCACTACATTGATCTGATTCATCATGCGACGTTTACGGGTGCGTGACATGGCTTAGCTTTTTCTTTGCAAAATGTTGGTAAATTCTTCCATAAAACTTTCGTAGCGCACAGAAAGCCTATCTACAGAACTGGCGAAACGGTTATAGGCAATCACCGCAGGAATAGCAGCAAATAAACCAATCGCTGTAGCCACTAGCGCTTCAGCGATGCCTGGGGCTACTTGACTAAGCGTAGCCTGCGCCACATTAGACAAACCTCTAAATGCATTCATAATGCCCCACACCGTGCCAAATAAACCTATATACGGACTTACTGAGCCAACTGAAGCCAGAAACGGTAGGTGTGCATCAAGATCATCAAGCTCACGATTGTAGGCTGCGCGCATGGCGCGGCGTGCACCTTCCATCACATCAGAGACTTCCATGCGAGGCTGCTGTTTGTGACGTATATATTCTTTAAAACCCGCTTCAAATATACTGGCCATGCCTTGCGGTTTTCGACGACCAGCGGTGAGGCCTTCAAATAATTTATTCAAATCACCGCCTGCCCAAAAGGCATTTTCAAAATCCTCTGCGTTTGCTTCTGCGCGTTTGATAGTCGCTAATTTAATAAAAATGTACCACCAAGAAAATAAAGAGGTGATGATTAAAACCACTAACACCAGCTGCACTGGCAAACTAGCCCCCGCCACTAGTGAGAAAATAGACATATCATTGGCAACGCTTACAGTCATATTGAGTCCTGTTGTATTTTAATCATGATTATTAGGTAATTTTTTGCTTAATTTCAGCAGGAATGCCTACCGGCTTAAAGCTTACTGCATCAACAAAGGCAGCTTTCACTTGCGCTTCAATGAGCACTACACCATCACGCTGTATGGTTTGCGCCATGTCTATGCTGCCATGGCCAGTCTTAGTGAGCGCACAATCTACGAGTAACATATCATTAAAGTAGGCCGGCTTTTTAAAATTAATCGATAAGCTATGAATAACAATAATGATGCCTAGCTGTTCTTTTAGCGTCGTTTGCTCAAAGCCCATAGCGCGTAGCCATTCTGTGCGAGCACGCTCCATAAAGTTTAAATAATTAGAGTGATAGACCACACCACCGCTGTCGGTGTCCTCGTAATAGACTCGAACTGGCCAACCAAATGGACTCACTCTTTCCATGCCTCATTTGCTAAGTGTTTGGGGATAGGTAATCCAAAATGCTGATAGGCTAGGTTAGTTGCAACACGCCCACGGGGTGTACGCATTAAATAGCCTTGTTGAATTAAGTAAGGTTCTAGCACATCTTCAATAGTGTCGCGCTCTTCACCAATGGCAGCAGCTAAATTATCCAAGCCTACAGGCCCACCAGAAAATTTCTCTAATACGGCGAGCAATAATTTTCTGTCCATCACATCAAAACCCAACTTGTCGACATCCAGCATTTTTAATGCGGCATCTGCAACTTCAGCGGACACGGCACCATTGCCTTTGACTTGGGCATAATCTCGCACACGGCGAAGTAACCTATTTGCAATACGCGGTGTACCACGTGAACGTTTGGCGATTTCTAAAGATCCGGTATCAACCATTTCCACTTCTAGTAACCCAGCACTGCGATGCACAATACGTGCTAGCTCTTCTGAGGTATAAAATTCCAAACGCGAAACAATCCCAAACCGATCACGCAATGGATTAGTCAACATACCCGCGCGCGTGGTGGCACCAATTAAGGTGAAAGGTGGTAAATCTAAACGTACGCTTCGAGCAGCAGGACCTTCGCCTATCATAATATCCAGACGATAATCTTCCATCGCTGGATACAATATTTCTTCTACCACGGGCGAAAGACGATGAATTTCATCAATAAACAACACATCATTAGGCTCAAGATTAGTTAGCAATGCCGCCAAATCACCGGCACGCTCAAGTACAGGGCCCGAAGTCTGCCGCATATTAACACCCATTTCTTTTGCAATAATATGCGCCAAAGTAGTTTTGCCTAAGCCTGGTGGACCAAACAGTAAGACGTGATCAAGCGCCTCACTACGGCCTCGGGCGGCGTTAATAAAAATCTCTAATTGGCTACGCGCTTTTTCCTGACCTACGTATTCATCTAATAATTTTGGTCTTAGCGCTCGCTCTAAAGCCTCCTCACGCGGACTTTCAGCATCTGGGGCAATGAGGCGGTCTGTTTCAATCATGTGTGATATTTTCCAAAATTATTAAGTGCATTTTATTTTGACAATGATTTTAATGCTTGCTTAATACCTTCTGCAACGGTTGCATCAGCGGGTAACAACTTTACAGCAGCTAAGGCTTCACGCTCATTGTACCCTAATGAAATAAGGGCATTGAGTACATCGCTACTGGCTGATTTCGGCTGATTTGAATTGGCCGATGTTAGGCCTGATACGCTGAACTTATCTTTTAACTCGAGTAACAATCGTTCTGCCGTTTTTTTACCTACCCCGGGGACGCGCGTTAACATTGCCGTATCTTGCATCGCAACTGCTTGCACTAATTCCTCTATCGACAAGCCACTTAAAATAGAAAGTGCTGATTTTGCACCTATTCCATTGACCTTGAGTAATTGTCGAAAGGTTGCACGCTCTTGATCGCTACCAAACCCATACAAAAGTTGCGCATCTTCTCGCACCACAAAGTGGGTCAGCATCACAACTTTTTCACCAATAGCTGGTAAATTATAAAAAGTGCTCATAGGCACCTCGCATTCGTAGCCCACACCATTACAGTCAATTAACACCAAAGGTGGAGTTTTTTCTAATAGCGTTCCGTTCAAACGTCCAATCATTGCATCTCCCATAACATCACTAATGCTAACAATAACGCATGGCTGAGCATAGCGACAAGTGTCAGTTTTATTGCGGATAATAACTGTGCTGGCTTAAGTGAAAATTGATGTAATAGCCAAGATGCACGCACAGAAAAAAATAATGGTAAAGCAGATAGCAATGCAAGTATAGGCAGTGCTTTTATATACACAAAGAATATTAGCCAAAAAAAAGCTAGCGCCACCAATACAGGATAAATTAATACAGCATAAGCGATGGGTAATCTTACAACTAAATGATCTTTACCCGCCTGCGCATCGGCCTTACGGTCAGGAAATTGGTTAATGTAGAGTAGATTCGTCACCAATAATGCATATGGCATACCAATGATTAACGGCTGCATTGAAAAGCTATGTCGCTGCACAAAATCCGCGCCTATTGTGATGCCTATAAAACCGACTGCCACGCACAATTCACCTAAGCCTCGACTATTCAAACGTAATGGCGTTGCAGAGTAAGCCCAACCTACCAACACGCCTACCGCTCCTATAGCAATCAAGCCCACACCTACCAGCCATGCCAAATATAAGCCACCCAATATCGCCATAAACAATAATAAGTACCCAAAAATTGCCGTCTGCCCAATAGTCAGCAACCCATTTTGAATAAATCGGCTACCGCCTGTGTATGGGTAAAGTCGCTCAGTATTCTGCGCGTCCGTACCATTCATCGCATCAAAATAATCATTGAGTACATTCACCGCAGCATGAACTAGGAGTGCAAGCAATACCCCCAACATTGCTGTTTCTGCCTGAAAATGGACCCCAGAGTAAACTGCACCCACTAATCCTAAAAAATAGGCGAATAAAGTCGCTAGAAGAAAAGCGGGGCGAGTTGCTGCAAAGTAAAGGGTGATTGGATTTAAGTATTGCGCCACTGAAGGCTCAGCAACTTCAAGCTTGAGCATTATACTAAGCGCCCACCACGGACACGATAACCGGCTGTTGCGAGCTTGCCTAAGCCTTGGCCACCATGAGCATGGCAAATAGCACAAGCTAAGGCATCGGCTGAATCTGGTTTGGGTGTTGCGGGCAAATTAAGTAAACGTTTGACCATTTCTTGTACCTGCTCTTTTTGTGCATGCCCATTACCAACCACTGCCTGCTTCACTTGTAGTGCGGTATATTCTGCCACGACTAAATTACGGATAACTGCCGCACTAATCGCTGCGCCACGCGCCTGACCCAGCAATAAAGTCGACTGCGGATTAACATTCACGAAGACTTTTTCAACCGCCACTTGGTTGGGCTGGTAAGTATCAATAACCTCAAACAAGCCATCTAAGATAATTTTTAAGCGGGCGGGCAATTCTTCATGGTCATCCTCACCCGCTACTTTATTCTTTTTGCCGCTGGCGGTTTTAATCGTGCCACTAGCAATATAGGTGATTTTTTCACCTACTTTTTCAATCACTCCAAAACCTGTCAATCGCAGGCCCGGATCAATACCAAGGATTCTAACGTTGGCCACTATTCTTCTATTAAAGCGGTGGTATAGACATCCTGAACATCATCTAAATCTTCCAGTGCATCTAATATCTTCTGCATTTTCACTGCATCATCACCAGTAAACTCTACTTCATTCATGGCTTTCATCGTTACTTCGGCCATCACTGCTTTAAGGCCTGCTGCCTCCATCGCCTCTTTCACTGCCATAAAATCATTAGGAGGGGTAATCACTTCAATACTGCCATCTTCATCGGTCACAATATCTTCAGCGCCTGCTTCTAGTGCAGCCTCCATCACTTTGTCTTCACTCGTACCAGGCTCATATACCAAGCTGCCACAATGTTTGAACATAAACGCCACCGAGCCATCAGTGCCTAAATTGCCACCAAATTTAGTGAGCGCATGACGCACGTCTGCGACTGCGCGTTGCTTGTTATCGGTTAAGCAATCAATAATAATCGCGGCGCCATTAATGCCGTAGCCTTCATAGCGAATTTCTTCATAGTTAACACCTTCTAATTCACCCGTACCTTTTTTAATAGCCCGTGTGATGTTATCCGCCGGCATATTTTCTTCTTTAGCCTCGGCTACAGCAGCACGTAAACGTGGATTCATGGTGACGTCACCGCCACTTAATCGAGCAGCTACGGTAATTTCTTTAATGATTTTAGTGAAAATTTTACCGCGCTTCGCATCTTGTCTACCTTTGCGGTGCTGAATATTTGCCCATTTACTATGACCTGCCATGTGACCAACCCTTAAAACTTAAAAAATAAATCAATTTTAACACAAGCGAGTCTTGCTCTCATTATTCCTGCCCTTGTGCTGGGTCAATTTGCGTATGTTTTCGGATACTAATAAATGAAATAGTAATTAAAGACAGAGCGATAAAAACCATACCAATTAATTCATACGTATCTGGCACTTCATTAAGCTGAATCCAGGCGGCAATCACCCCTATCACTGGCGCCAGCATTGAAGCCATACTCGCCACCCCAGCTTGTAGACGCTGTAATGCGTACAACCATAAAACCCATGCCACACAACCGCTTAAAATGACATTAAAAAGTACAGTCAAAATAAAGGTAGTCGTCCACTGTATTGGCGGCGCAGGTAAAATCAACGCAATGATAATAATAGGGATAGAACCCAACAACATAGGCCAAGCGGTAAGATTGAGTAAATCTAAATGTGGCGAACGTCTGTGCAGTTTTTTTGAAATAATGGCAGATATTGCCCAAGAGATACCAGAACACAAGGCTAAAAACATACTGAACCCGTCAGCTTTAATATGTAGTGGATCAAAAATAAGCACCATACCAAACAAAGCAAATGCGACAGCTAACCACTGCCAACCTTGCACTTTCTCCCCCAACATAGGCCAAGCAAATAACATCACCCAAAATGGCATTGTGTAAGTCAGTACCGCTGTTTTACCTGCGCCGCCTTCAACCAATGCCCAAATAAGTAATCCAGTAAAACCGCACGTTTGCAGTAATCCTAACACCAGCATAGTGGGAAATTCCTTAAGTGCCATTGGTCTTTTAGTCACATATATCAGAACAAATAATACTAATGCACCTAAAAATGTACGCATTGCAGCAAACTGAAATGGGCTGGCATACTGCACTGCAAGCTTCATGACTACCCAGTTATATCCCCAAATCAGCGTGAGTATAAAAAGTGCGATTAAGGCTTTAACTACAGTATCTTTATGCATGAATTAATTTTTCCACTCAATTTTCTTATTAGCATTTTGCTATATCCATTATAAGGTGTATATTTTTGTGTAGCGCCTATTGCGAGGAGAAAACAATGAAAACAATAAAACAATTGCTTGATACAAAAAAATATAAAGAAGTCATTTCAATTGCCCCACATCGTCCTGTATTTGATGCTTTAGTCGTACTGGCCGAATATAAAATTGGCGCATTAGTGGTGCTGGAAGGTGAAAAGCTGGCAGGGATTTTCTCCGAACGTGACTACGCTCGTGAAGTTATCCTTCAGGGAAAATCTTCAAAAACTACACCTATTAGTGATGTCATGACTACGGAAGTTATTACTGCCAAACTGACTGATACCATAGAACAAGCCATGACTGTGATGTCTGAAATGCGCATTCGACATTTACCGGTAGTCGATAATGGCAAGGTGATTGGCATGCTATCTATAGGTGACGTAGTGAAAGAAACGATTGATTATCAGCATCGCCTGATTAAGCAATTAGAAAGTTACATTACTGGCTAAGCGCTTAAACCAATCGCGCTTTAAAAAGCCTAACAAAATAGCAGTTTGTTAGGCTTTTTTTATTGCTTACAAATATTTTGCCACCATGGCGTTACTTAAATTATTTGCTGCAATAGGTAGCCTGACGAAGTAACCACTACCAGAAGCTTCTTGAATATGTTCGCCTTTTTTGTTGAACATTTCTTCCACTACTAACTCTTGATTGCCACTAGGATGAATGATTTGCAAGCGATCCCCCACCGCAAACTTATTACGCGCCTCAATATCAGCCAAGCCTTTTTCAGCATCATAAGCGACAATATCGCCCACATATAAACTGCGGTTTGAAATGGAATAACCTTGTTTGTAATTTTGATGCTCAGCAGTATGGTGCCGCTGATAGAAACCATCGGTATAGCCACGATTGGCTAGATTCTCTAAATCACCGAGTAAATTCCAATCAAATGGTCGACCAGCAACTGCATCATCAACCGCGAGTCGATAGTTTTGGCATGTGCGCGCTACGTAATAACGAGACTTGGTTCGACCTTCAATTTTTAAAGAATCCACACCCATTTTAACTAAGCGTTCTACGTGTTCAATCGCACGTAAGTCTTTGCTATTCATAATATAAGTGCCGTGTTCGTCTTCTATTATCGGCAACAATTCACCGGGGCGACCTTTCTCCTCTATCAAATATACCTTATCGGCCAAAGGGTGACGCGGTAAACTGCCACATCCAGAAAGACTAGATTTCTCCATCTCCGCTTGAAAATCAAACTCATTCAAACGAATTACACCTGCGGCATCCTCTGCCGCATCGTGTACTTTATAATCCCAGCGGCAACTATTCGTACAAGTACCTTGGTTAGGGTCGCGCTGATTAAAATAACCAGACAACAAACAACGGCCTGAATAAGCAATACATAAGGCGCCATGTACGAAAACTTCCAGCTCCATATCTGGACACAACTGACGGATTTCTTCAATTTCATCCAATGACAATTCACGCGACAAAATAACGCGCGATAAGCCTAAACTTTGCCAAAATTTAACGGTGGCAAAATTGACAGTGTTGGCTTGTACTGAAAGATGTACCGGCACCTCTGGCCATTTTTCACGCACCATCATAATTAAGCCAGGGTCAGACATAATTAGTGCATCAGGTTGCATTGCTATCACTGGCGCCATATCTGCCATATAAGTTTTAACTTTTGCGTTATGGGGCGAAATATTACTCGCCACAAAAAACTTTTTGCCACGCAAATGCGCCTCTTTAATACCAATATCAAGATTTGCCATGGTGAAATCGTTATTGCGAGCGCGCAAGCTATATCGTGGCTGTCCAGCATAAACAGCATCTGCGCCATAGTCGTATGCGGTACGCATACGGTCTAAATCGCCAGCTGGCGCTAATAATTCAGGTAATTTCATCTTATTCACCGATAATTTTCACTAATACTCGTTTTTTTCTGCGGCCGTCAAACTCGCCATAGAAAATCTGTTCCCATGGACCAAAGTCCAGTCGACCTTCAGTAATCGCTACCACCACTTCTCGCCCCATCAATTGGCGCTTCATGTGCGCATCAGCGTTGTCTTCACCAGTATCATTATGACGATAGCTACTGATAGGCTCATGTGGCGCGAGTTTTTCTAACCATTGTGTGTAATCATAATGCAGTCCACGCTCGTCATCATTAATAAATACACTGGCGGTAATGTGCATAGCGTTAATCAGCACCAAGCCTTCTTTAACCCCACTCTCCCTTAAACATTCATTGACTTGCTCAGTAATACGAATAAAAGCAACGCGAGTAGGTGGATTAAACCAAAGTTCTTTACGATAGCTTTTCATTAAGGTCTCCCAAAATATCAATTAATTGTGGCTATTTTATCACTCTGCAAAGTAAACCCAGCCATAAAAAAGACCCCCAGTTGGAGGTCATTTTATTATTGCTGCTATCTCTTGCCTAGCTAGCTTTTCACATCGACTTGTTGCACAAAGGTTTTGCCTTCATTGTCAGTGGCCGTTACTTCTAATTTACCTGTCGCATCCGGCACAAAATTAAATTTGAAATAAGGGTCTTCCGCCGTGCCTACGCCCACATCTATGGTGAGTAGCGGCTTGCCGTTATAACTAAAGGTCGCTTTATTAATATAGAAAGCGGGAACAAACCCTTGCGAGACTAGTTCGCGTTGTAAGCCAGTACGCATAGGGTGCTTAATATTGAAAGTGGTCGATGCGATACTGTTAACTTTAACGGGCTCATCCACTTTAAACTTGATTTTTCCTGCAGTAGCGCGAATTGTTGCCTCATCCCCATCAACTGTGCCCCCACACCCACCTGCCGCACGAATTTCACGTGAGGCCAGATATAACTTACCGTCTGCAGTTTCACCCACTAATCTTACAAATGCATCGGTTTCAAAGCGGATACGTGTAGCTAACTGAAAATCACCAAGCGCCTCTGTTAAATGATAAGTAGCCGTTAGCGGAATTGGATTTGCATCCACGAATGCGTATAGTTTCTTAATGACAATGCCGTTAGCTGCAGCATTATTCACGCTATAAGTAACGGGCACTTGTGCACCACTTTCAGCGCGGCGTGGTGCATCTATTTTTATAAAATCAACTTGCTGTATTTCACGATTGGCAAAGAAAGCTTCTTTCATGACTGGCCATAATTTCGGGTCTGGCTCAGCACTTGCTGGCATAGCCAAAACAAGTGTAATCGCTGTTGCGAAGAATAGTTTTAATAAACTCTGATGCATTAATTGTTTCATTTTATCGACTCCCACACACTTAAATTAACTCAATAATTACGCTTTAATCATACAACGCTTGTGACAACTATTAAGCCATAAAATTCTATGGTTCAAAATATAACTATGCTTTATCCATATAGAAGAATAGCTCGACACCATTACCAACCGGGTCTTTAAAGTTAATTTGCTTTACATTCAATACGGGTAAGTCGCGTACAGAATAATCAATATGATGCGCTATTAAATGTGCCTCAGTGGCAGGCATATCAGTACAGGTGAACGAGATATGGTCTATGGTGGTAAGCACATTTGTTAATGGTGCGCCTTCACCGCGATACTCAGCCAAATGCATAACATGCTTATCACCAATATAAAGCCAGTAACCACGACTGGTAAACCCCTCGCGTGGACCAACCTTTAAACCCACCACGTCACAGTAGAAATCTTTAAGCTTGAGCATCACCTCATAAGGTGTGCGCAGATTGACATGGTTGAGTTCGGTAACTGGCATTATTCCTTATAGCTAGCTATTTAAGCCGCTGGGTTTTGTGAACGAACGCGTATATGCAACTCACGCAACTGCTTCTCATCCACCTCATTCGGCGCATTAGTCATCAAGCACTGTGCACGCTGTGTTTTAGGGAAAGCAATTACATCACGAATAGATTCTGCACCTGTCATTAATGTAACTAAACGGTCCAAACCAAACGCCAGACCACCATGGGGGGGTGCACCGTATTGCAAGGCATCAAGCAAGAAGCCAAATTTTTCTTGTGCTTCTTCTTTGCTAATTTTAAGTGCATCAAATACTTTTGACTGCACGTCTTGTTTGTGGATACGCACTGAACCACCGCCTACCTCCCAGCCATTAAGTACCATATCGTAAGCTTTTGACAGTGCCGCACCTGGATTGCTGGTTAGCAAATCTTCATGGCCGTCTTTTGGCGCGGTGAACGGATGATGCAATGCTGCCCATCTATCATTTTCTTCGTCATGTTCAAACATTGGGAAATCTACCACCCATAATGGTGCCCATGCTCGGCCATCCACATGGCCTTTATCATGGCCCACTTTAAGACGCAATGCACCCAATGCTTCGTTAACCACTTTGCTCTTATCTGCACCAAAGAATACGATATCGCCATTTTGAGCGCCAGTGCGGTCGATAATAGCTTGTAATGCTGTAGCATGAATATTTTTAACGATAGGGCTTTGCAAGCCTTCTTCGTTCAATTTTGTCACATCGTTAATCTTGATGTAGGCCAAGCCTTTAGCACCGTAGATTTTAACAAATTCAGTGTAGGCATCAATTTCGCTACGTGCAATCGCCGCACCATTAGGTACTCGCAATGCAGCAACGCGTCCACCTGCCATATTGGCGGCACCTGCAAATACTTTAAAATCAACATCTTTCATGACGTCTGATAGCTCAGTAATTTCTAAGGTCACGCGCATATCTGGCTTATCTGATCCGTAACGTGTCATGGCCTCATGAAACGACATGCGTGGAAAGGCTGCTGGCAAATCTACGTTCTGCACCTTTTTCAGCATTTGACGTATCATTTCTTCAACAATATCCATAATCTGATTTTCAGTCATGAATGATGTTTCAATATCCACCTGAGTGAATTCTGGCTGACGATCAGCACGCAAATCTTCATCACGGAAGCATTTAGTAATTTGGAAATAACGATCAAATCCAGACACCATCAATAATTGTTTAAATAACTGCGGTGACTGCGGCAATGCAAAGAATTGCCCAGCATGAACACGACTAGGCACCAAGTAATCGCGTGCACCTTCTGGTGTTGAGCGAGTCAGCATTGGCGTTTCGACTTCAATAAACCCATTGACATCTAAATAGTCACGTAAGGTTTTAGAAACGCGATAGCGCAACATCATATTTTTCTGCATCGCTGGGCGACGTAAATCAATATATCTATGTTCTAAACGTACGGTTTCAGTAAGGTTTTCATCATCCAACATAAAGGGTGGTGTGAGCGATGCATTAAGCACCTCAATCTCAGTGGCTATCATTTCAACTTCACCAGTGGCTAAGTTGGCATTTACAGCACCTTCAGGACGTGCGCGCACTTCGCACACAACTTTCAGAACGTACTCGCTACGTACACTTTCAGCAATGGCAAAAGCGGCTTTTGCATCAGGATTTACAACAATTTGCGCCATACCTTCACGGTCACGCAAGTCGATAAAAATGACGCCACCATGGTCGCGGCGGCGGTGCGCCCAACCACATAAAGTAACAGTTTGGCCGATGTGTTCGCGGTTTAAATGGCCGCAGTAATGTGTACGCATAATATGTAAATTCTTGTTAAATAGTCAGTTAAGTTAAAAGGTTAATTGTGTTGTAATTTAAATTTATCAGGGGGCGCTACTACGCCCATGCTAATAATATATTTCAGCGCTTCATCCACGCTCATATCAAGCTCAATCACTTCCGTACGTAGCATCATTAAGAAATAACCACCGGTAGGATTTGGCGTAGTAGGCACATAAACGCTCACATAATCACCAAACAAATGATTTGCGACATCACCCCCTGGTTTACCTGTGACGAAAGCAATGGTCCATGCGCCTTGCCTTGGAAATTGCACTAAAACAGCTTGCCGAAAAGCATTGCCAGAATCTGAAAACAAAGTATCTGATACTTGCTTAACGCTGGCATAGATGGATTTCACTACAGGCACACGGGCCAGTATGGCTTCCCAAAATAAGATTAATCGCTTACCGAAAAAATTAGTCGCAATTAGACCCGTAACGAAAATAATCAGCATTGTCAGTAATGCGCCAAGTCCAGGGATTTCTTGGCCCAATTGAGCTTTGGGGCGCCAATTTTCGGGTAATAATAATAAGCTCTGATCCATCATGCCAATTAAACTTGATATCACCCAAACCGTGATAAACAAAGGCACCAAGACGAGCAAACCAGTAATAAAGTATTTTTTCATACGTTTAATTGTATAGGTTAATTAGTAGCGTTAAACAATGATGAGCTAACATTAGTGGCAAGCACATCCTGTTGCACAGGGAGTCGGTGTAGTTGTAGCTTCCGACTTTTGCTCTGAACTCACATCAGACTTACTAGCACTTGCTTTGCTTGATGTTGCGCCAGTTTTATTGCCGCCATCTTTAAAATCAGTGGCATACCAACCACTGCCACTTAATTGAAAACTGGGCGCAGATAATTGTTTGCTAAAAGTTTCAGCACCACAAGCAGGACAAGTCTCAGTGGGCGCAGCGCTAATTTTGCGCATCACTTCAGCCTTATGGCCACAGCTTGCGCATTGATAATCATAAATAGGCATAAAACCACCTCTACCATCAATTAAATAACCGTGAATTATACCTTATTTGGTGCCAGCAATACTTTGCAAGACAGATTCAATAGCGCTGCAGTTTTGTTTAGCATCATCCATATTTAAGAACGGCGTTTTATTATTCATTACGCAGTCACTAAAATGTTCTATTTCTAAAGTGAAATGATTGCCAGGCGTAAGCTGCTCTTCAGCACATCGGCCATCTTCTAATGCCCAGCTAATAACCGGCACATCATTTTGAAACACCCACGCAGCATGGCATTTTACCCAGCCTAACGTGCCGATAATTTCATATTCTGATTTACGGCTACGTTCAAAACTAATATCAAAATGACCGAAACGGGCGCGACCTTGGGCGTCCTGGCCGAAGTCCAACACGCCACTAGTGACCATATCGGCGCCATGCTCATTGAGCTTTGCATGCGCAATCACTGAAAGAGGTGCTGCTGGCTTGCCGTTTTGTGAGAAGCACCAACGTAGTGAGTGAATAGCATAAGGACCAATATCCCACATTGCACCGCCACCATTGGCCATACTACGATTAATTCGGTATATGCGCGCCGGCTTCATCAAAAATGAAAAGGAAGCACGGGCAGAGAGCACATCGCCGATTAAGCCTGAATCAATAATTTCCTGTATGCGTGCGTGCTGTGGATGAAAGCGATACATAAAACCTTCCATCACTTTCACATTATTTTTAATGGCCGCTGATTCAATTTCCTCAATATCTTTGACTGTGGTTGCCATAGGCTTTTCAATTAAGATATGTTTACCAGCATGGATAGCTTTTAATGCCCATATTGCATGCTCTTCATTGGCCATTGGGCAGTAAATTGCCTCAACATTAGGGTCGTTAATTAAGCTGTCTAAATGATCGTAACACTGCACTTGCCCAACATGGCATGGCGCATACTTTTCAAGCGTGGCTTTTGCAGCGCCAACTCGACGACTAGCAATTGCAACTAATTGTGCATTAGATGCCTCAATAATGGCAGGCAATAAGCGCTCATTCACACGCGCCGCACCTAAAATACCCCACTTCAACTTTCTCATATTGCTCATCTATTTAGCCTTTTAGAAATACATTTCCTTCTATCGCAAAGTCAATCACTGATCGCGACTATTCAGAAGTCCACTTAATACTACAACCAATACTAGAAAACTGCTGCTTTGGCCCTAAGCCTGTCTCTGCAATTTGCTGCATGGCGTGGAATAAGTCTCGCGTACTGTTAGGTGCAGTTTCTTTGCGACTTTCATCAAATCTACCCCGGTATTGCAATTGCGCCTGATTATTAAAGCCAAAAAAATCTGGCGTACAAACCGCATCATAAGCCTTGGCCACTTGCTGTGTTTTGTCTAGTAAATAGGGAAAAGAAAAGTCAGCTTCCACAGCAAGTTTTATCATGTTTTCAAAACTATCTTCTTGGTATTCTTTAGCGTCGTTAGACATAATTGCCACGGTATTTATACCTAGCATTTTTAGCTCACGGCAATCAGCCACCAAGCGCGGTAGAATGGCTTTTACGTAAGGGCAGTGATTACAAATAAACATCACCAATAAGCCGTTTTTACCCATCATTTGAGTCAACGAAATCATAGTGCCATCTATATTCTGCAAATTAAAATCCGGTGCTTGCCAGCCAAAATAACACACGGGTGGGTTTAAACTTGCCATGCTTTGCTCCAATGTTGTCTATAATTTAATCTTATCACTTTAACTTGTAAGCATCATGTCTAACCTTCGATTTTATAGTGCCGAAAAATTGCGTATAGGCGCCACAGTAAAACTCTCCGATAACGCTGCCACGCATGCCACGCGAGCTTTACGCTTAAGTGTAGGGGACACCATTAATCTATTTAATGGCGATGGCTTAGACTATACCTGCGAGCTAGTCAGCGTAAAAAAAAGTGAAGTGCTCGCCAAGATTGCTTCCAGCAAATCTATCGAAAACGAATCGCCACTCAGCATTACTTTGCTACAAGGCATTTCAAGTGGTGACCGTATGGACTACACCATTCAAAAAGCGGTGGAATTAGGAGTGACCATCATCCAACCAATCTCTACCGAGCGTAGCGTGGTCAAGCTGACAGCAGAACGTGCGCAAAAACGCCTAGAGCATTGGCAAAATGTGGCGACTTCCGCCTGTGAGCAATGTGGGCGAGCGTCCATTCCCAAAGTATTAGCGCCCGCTAGCTTATCGGTATGGCTTGCGTCCAACCAACAAAACAGCACAACACGCATTTTGTTAAACCCGCTGGGGGCAAAACGCTTAGCAGAATTGCCAACAACGACTCAAAACATTCAATTATTGATTGGCGCCGAGGGCGGCTTAAGTGCTACAGAAATCGCTCTCGCCATCACCCATGGTTTTCAATCAGTTATTTTAGGCCCCCGTATTTTACGCACTGAAACTGCCGCTTTAACTGCAATTTCTGCAATGCAGACGCTATGGGGCGACTTTTAACGCGAAAATAGTTGCTTAAATTACATATTTATTTTATTATTTTGTAAATTTTACAATTTAATATAAAAAATATGTCCCTGGCTAACGCTCTTCGTCATCGGCGCAAATCGCTAAAAATGACACTGCAAACTTTGGCAGCGCAAGTAGGTGCGGACGCTGGCAATCTATCGCGTATTGAACGTGGTGAATTAGGTATCAATGAAGCACTTCTGCGCAAAGTAGCTACCGCGCTTGATTGCACACCTGCTTACTTGTATGCGCATAGCGAGACATCACTCAACAATACAAGCGCGCAACAAAATCGTGCTACCTCTCCCCTGGCCTATATTCAACCTAATAATGCCAAAGATTTTGTGCAATGGTTTCGCTCTGCTACGCCTTATATTCACGCATTTGGTGGACGTACTTTTGTCATTGCCTTTGGTGGTGAAGTAGTCGATGAAAAACAATTTATTGCACTTTCTCACGACTTAAATCTACTCGCCAGTCTAGAAGTGCGACTGGTATTAGTGCATGGCGCAAGACCTCAAGTTGAGCAACGTTTAAAACGCGATAAACTGACGCCTAAATATGTCGACGGCATCCGCGTTACAGATGATGCTGCAATGGAGGCCGTTAAAGAAGCAAATGGTGCAATTCGAGTAGAAATAGAAGCACTACTTTCTATGGGCTTAGTCAATTCACCAATGGCTGGTGCAGATATTCGGGTTGCAAGTGGTAACTTTGTTACAGCAAAACCCATGGGCGTGCTGGATGGCATTGATTTACAACACACGGGCGAAGTACGCAGGATAGATGCTACTGCAATACAAAAACGTCTCGATGACGGCGAATTAGTGCTGCTATCACCACTTGGCTATTCACCGACGGGTGAAGCCTTTAACTTAAGCTTGGAAGATGTGGCTGTTAGTGCCGCCATTGCGCTAGATGCAGATAAACTTATCTTTTTAATGGATTCTGAAGGGGTGCATAATTTACGCGGTGAACTACTGCGTGAAATGACCGCAGAAAAAGCTAAAAATTTGCTTCGTAACGTTAGCGAAAATGAGCAAGCCCTCAACATTTCAGAAGACGTGAATTACTATCTGCCTGCCGCAGTCCGAGCTTGCGAGCATGGCGTAGCGCGTAGCCATCTCATCTCACGCCACATTGATGGCGCCATTATTCAAGAGCTTTTTACTGTTGATGGGATTGGCACCATGGTGACAGAACTGAGCTTAGAGAGAATGCGGCAAGCCAATATTGACGATGTTGGAGGCATTTTAAAACTAATCGAGCCGTTAGAATCAGAAGGATTCTTGGTGAGACGTGGTCGCGAACGCATAGAAATGGAAATTAATCATTTTTATGTAATGGAACACGACAATCGCGTCATTGGCTGTGCGGCACTTTATCCATTTATTGCAGAACGAACTGCTGAATTTGCTTGCTTAGCAATCGATCCCGCTTATCGTGGCGCAGGTCGTGGTGATAAATTATTTTATTACTGCGCCAACGAAGCTAAAGCATTAGGCTTTAAAAGCTTGTTCTGCCTTACCACGCGGACAGAACATTGGTTTTTAGAACGCGGTTTTACTGAGCAAAATGTAGAGAAACTGCCCACTGAAAAACAAAAGCTTTATAACTTTCAACGTAAATCTAAAGTTTTTAGCAAAACGTTATAAGCAAATTTTAGTTACAATTAGCGTAAATTAAATTTACCAAATCTAAGCTTACGGAAACCTTATGTTAAGTCAAACCACCGCCGCAAAAAAAGCTCGCACCCTTGCTGAGGCGCTGCCTTATATCAAGCGCTTTTTTGATAAAACCATAGTCATTAAATATGGCGGCAACGCAATGACAGATGAGCATCTAAAACAATGCTTTGCACAAGATGTCGTGTTGCTTAAGCTCGTCGGCATGAACCCAGTCGTAGTGCATGGTGGTGGTCCACAAATTAACGAAATGTTAGATAAACTCGGGAAAAAAGGTGAATTCATTCAAGGCATGCGTGTCACCGATGCAGAAACTATGGGCGTCGTTGAGATGGTGCTTGGCGGACAGGTAAATAAAGAAATCGTCAATTTGATTAATCGGCATGGTGGCAAAGCAGTTGGGCTGACAGGCCAAGACGGCAACTTTATTCATGCCCACAAACTACTCAGGGAAGATTTAAATAACCCATCAAAAATGATTGATGTTGGTCAAGTGGGGGAAATCAGTGGAATTGACCCTAGCATTATCAACTTTCTAGATGGTGGTGATTTTATTCCAGTTGTAGCGCCTATTGGCGTAGGTAAAGATGGCGAATCTTACAACATTAATGCAGATGTGGTGGCTGGAAAGCTGGCTGAAATACTAGGTGCAGAAAAACTTATAATGCTAACTAACACGCCTGGCGTGTTAGACAAAAACGGCGAGTTACTGACTGGATTAACGCCCAAACAAATTGATGACTTAGTGGCAGATGGCACTTTGTCTGGCGGCATGCTGCCTAAAATTAGCTCTGCATTAGATGCGGCACGTAGTGGTGTAAAAACCGTACATATCATTGATGGACGGGTAGAACATGCCCTGTTGCTTGAAGTGTTAACGGATGAAGGTGTAGGTACGCTGATTAAGGCCAAGTAAATTGGCGCAAAATAGCAACGCTAAAGTCTGGATATTTGACCTAGACGATACACTTCACAATGCGTCTGCGCACATCTTCCCGGTGATGAATCGCGCCATGACACAATACATCATGGAGTCGCATACTTTAGATGAAACAGCTGCCCATAGATTGCGTCAACATTATTGGCGCGTCTATGGCGCTACACTTAAAGGCTTAATGCGGCATCATGGCTCAGACCCGCATCATTTTTTAAATGAAACGCATAAACTAATTGATTTGCCAGACATGGTGCTTGAAGTAAAACGTCTACGCCACATGCTAAATAGCCTTGCGGGCCGTAAGTTAGTATTTACCAACGCACCACGGAATTACGCTTTAAGGGTACTCGATATATTGGGAATCACTGATTGCTTTGAATTAGTATTCAGTGTCGAATCCACAAAATTTCACGCCAAACCTTCTATACGCGGGTTTCAATTGTTACTCAAAACAATCAAAGTGAAAGCGAGTGATTGCGTAATGCTAGAAGATAATTTAGCGGCACTGATGACAGCAAAAAGATTAGGCATGAAAACGATTTGGATTAGTAAAAAATTACAAAAACCAAATTTTGTTGATTATCGATTAACTGAAGTGTTAGCACTTACTCACATTAAGTTATAATTTCTACTCAATGAGTTAACACCCATATTGGCGAGGAATATAAAATGGCAGGCGAACGCAAACAACAAATTTTAGAAACACTAGCCAAAATGCTAGAGGCCCCTAAGCGCGAGAAAATTACCACTGCCTCGCTCGCTGCAAAACTAGATGTCAGTGAAGCTGCACTTTACCGACACTTCGCCAATAAAGCACAAATGTTTGAAGGCCTGATTGTATTTATAGAAGAAACTATTTTCGGTCTCATCAACAAAATCAGTGCCGAAGAGACCGATGGTCAAAAACAAATTCAACGCATTATTTCCATGCTATTAGTCTTTGCCGAAAAAAATCCCGGCATGACGCGTGTGCTGATTGGCGATGCGCTAGTTAATGAAGATGAAAAACTACAACTTCGTATTAATCAAATGAACGATAGGATAGAAGTCACACTCAAACAAAGCATACGAATTGCTGAAACACAAACAGGCAATAAAGTAGATGCAGAAGCACAAGCTAATTTGATGCTTTGCTACGTAATGGGTCGCTGGCACCAATTTGCTAAAAGTGGCTTTAAGCGCAAACCGATGGAATTTGTACAACAACAAATGACATCACTTATCAACCACTAGCTACTAAGTAGCACAGGGGAAATAACTTGCAAGGTACGATATTTGGTTTTACTGAAGCGCAGATTACTGATTTTGGTATGACCTATGGCGTAGGTGGATTAATGCTACTGATGATATTTATTGTAGGCCATCTAGCGTGGGAGTCAAAAGCAGGTAAGTTTGGTACCTTTGCCTTATTTCTTGGGCTAACATTTGGCATGGTGGGCTATGTGGCAAAATACATTATCAAATTCAAGCTCGGTATTCATTAACACCATTTGCAAATCTATGTTTTGAGTGCCTAGAACGGTTTGATGTAGCGCACAATCCAACGACTATCTTCTAAATAACCGTTTCTAGTATCTAGATCACCCCCATACTGCAAGAGAATACGGCCAAAAGAAAAGTTTGCCATGCCTGATACTTGATAGCGCTGCAATTGCGTTAAATTATTTTTATTAACGCCATCCCAGCTAGTTTCACCGCCTACGCTATAGAAATAAGCTGTTGATAAAGAAAAAGTTGGGTTAATCAGATAACTTAATCCACTCTGAAGTGTATACAACGGTTTTTGTTCTAAAGTCTGAGCATTTTGGCAAGCCAACCCACAATCATTATTTTTACCAGACCACACCGTATCTAATGCAGCCATCCAAGTAAGGCTATCGATGATTGGCGTTTGAACACCCAATTGCAATGCCCCACGATAGCGATTTTCGCCCACATTAAAAATGCGGCGGTCACTATAACTACCAGTAGGCGCAATTAAGTAAGCAGCAACGCCAAAATAAGTCTGCGTCTCACGGTTAGCATAAGGCCAATAGCCGAACGCCAACGTAGCATCGCCAATACCAGAATCCCCGCTAAAGCTTGACTCTTCGGGTTGGACATTAGTGATAGGTAGCTGCGCGTACACAATGGCCGGCTGTTCATCAATCTCAAAAGCATGAGCAAGACGAAACTGATATTGCAATGCCTGATATTCTGGGCGCTGCGGCTGTTTTGGCTGTTTAAGTCTATTTTTATAGTAATCAGTGCGTTGGCTAAATACTGTGGAAAACTGAACTACGCTTCTACCCGCCATGGGTGCGCGTACTTCACCTGGTTGCAAATCTATCGCCGACGCCTGCAAGGGCGCGGACATAGCACTTACAACTAATAGCAAATGATTAAACTTGAGGTTTTTAATTATTTTTTGTAACTGCACTTTTAAACCTCTTCAATCATTGCTTTAACCTTATCTAACCTCGCATTAAAAACTGCCATCTTAATTCTTTCCGGTTCATTATACGCGCTCGCCACTGCGCCAGCATCGACTTCTATCGCTGCTGCTAATGCATTCTGCAATAAATCTGCCGCTGGTATTGCGTGATTTTCTGAGCCCGCTCTAACACGCGCATCTGACTCGCAAGCTCGTAGAAAATCCTTAAACCGCTCAGGTTGCCTTATCGCATCAAGTTCAACCAAAAAATTAAGTAAAGCGGTTGGTTTCATTTGAAGTACTTGGTGCAACTTCCCATTGAATTTAGTGACTATCTGCGCAAGTTCCTTGCATTCGTTAGGCACCCTTAAGCGCTTACACACATCTTTCACAAGTTGGATGTCACTTGCTTCCTGACCAATATGTTCCGGCAAATCTTCAGCAAGCGTGGCCCCCTTACCGAGAGCATGCACGAGGGTTGCAAAGCGTACCGCTAATGAATAATTTTGACGTGCTGCATCATCAATGGCTAACATGACGTGAACGCCTGTATCAATTTCTAGGCGATGCTGAGCTGATTGGGGAATAACCCACAGCTTATCTAGCTCAGGCAATATTTTTTTTAAGGCATGACAAGCTCTTAATGCATCAAACATGCGACTTGGTTTATCTTCCATCAATCCTTTTGCAAACTCCTGCCATACTCGCTCTGCTACTAGCGCATCCACCTCGCCTGCTTCTACCATTTGCTGCATAAGGTGATTGGTTTCTGGGGCTATGCAAAAGTCTTGAAATCTGGCTGAAAGCCTTGCTGCGCGAAGTATTCTGACAGGATCTTCAGCAAAAGCATCGCTGACATGGCGTAGCGTTTTAGATTGAATATCCCCTAAACCATTATAAGGGTCAATAAACTTACCTGTACTGTCTTTTGCAATTGCGTTAATGGTTAAATCACGACGTGCTAAATCTTCTTCTAGCGTCACTTCTGGCGATGCATGTACAACAAACCCTTTATAGCCCTTTGCCGTCTTTCGTTCGGTACGCGCAAGTGCATATTCATCATGCGTTTTAGGATGTAAAAAAACTGGGAAATCTTTACCAACAGGCTTAAAGCCTTCCGCAATCATTTCTTCTGGTGTACTCCCAACGACAACAAAATCTTTATCTTTGACAGCTAGGCCTAACAACTCATCGCGAACAGCGCCACCCACCAGATAAACTTGCATGGCGTGATGCCCTTTTACCTAGCGGCTGTGCGCCGAAAACGATCATAAGCACCACGAGGCGTTTGATCAATCAAGTATTGCGGAATTAATGTTTCCAATGCCGTTGGTGTTAAATTAAATATCACTGGAAACGATTGTTCGCTGACACTATCAACCTCCATAGAGCGAATGTTGTCACGTGACATCAATTTAATTGGTAGCATTTCCATCATAAAAGCTTGCGCATAAGACATGCCATCACTTAGGCCAATAATTGGGCGTTGAAGCTGTAAGGTATTCATGACTGCCTGAACCAGCTCACGGAAAGTGTAAACTTTAGGACCGGCCAATTCGTATGTTTGACCGTAGCTCGCCTGATTAGCAAGACAAGCTAGAAAACAGCTGGCGACATCCTCTACCCAAATCGGCTGAAATTTTGCATTGGGTTTAGCTAACATCACGACTGGCAATAATTTAACTAGACTGGCAAACAAATTAATAAAACTATCGCCACGACCAATAATAATAGAAGGCTTAAAAATGGTGATGTTCAATTCGTCTTGATGCGAAAGGAGCGCCAACTCACCTGCACCTTTAGAGCGCAAATATTGGCTAGGTGCGTTTTTACCAGCACGTAA
>JAIPCR010000058.1 GCA_021738125.1 Sulfuritalea sp. | reverse complement strand
AATTTACGGATGTTGACATTGTTCCGTGGCGGCCCTTATGTATGGATATCAGAAGACGATGCTAAATCAATTGGTATTGAAGACAATGACTGGGTGGAAGCTGTAAATCATAACGGTGCGGCGGTAGCACGCGCAGTTGTTTCGCAACGTGTTCCTCGCGGTATGGCGATGATGTATCACGCGCAGGAGAAGAATGTAAACGTTCCAGGATCGCCATCAACAGGCAAGCGTGGCGGGATTTTAAACTCAGTAACGCGTGTCATCATGAAGCCAACCAATATGATAGGAGGCTATGCACAACTTTCATACGGCTTTAATTATTACGGCACCGTTGGATGCCAACGCGACACGATGGTGGCATTACACAAAATAGCGGATAAAGAGGTTGATTGGTTAGAGCGTCCGCTTACCCCAGAGCGTGAAGCACAACTCAACCCTGTTGGCATTAGCGCCAAGTAAAAGGACATTAGGAGAACATTATGAAAGTACGCGCACAATTCGCCTTTGTCTTTAATCTAGATAAATGTATCGGTTGCCACACATGCTCGGTCACCTGTAAAAACGTATGGACCAACAGGAAAGGTGTGGAATATGCTTGGTTTAACAACGTGGAATCTAAGCCTGGTGTTGGTTATCCAAAACAATGGGAAAACCAAGATATTTGGCACGGCGGTTGGGAGCTTAAAAACGGCAAACTAGAATTAAAGTCTGGCAGTCGCACAAATAAGTTACTCAATATATTTGCTAACCCAGATATGCCTGAGATAGATGACTACTACGAACCATTCACTTACAACTATGCACATCTGCAAAATGCACCGTTGTCAGAGGCTACGCCAACTGCACGACCAATTTCACAGATTACCGGAAAATCCATGGAAAAGATTACATGGGGTCCGAACTGGGAAGACGATTTGGCAGGTGAGTTTCACAAGCGTAGTAAAGACAAAAATATGGATAACATTCAGAAGGAGATGTACGGTCAGTTCGAAAATACCTTTCATATGTATTTGCCGCGAATTTGCAATCATTGCTTGAATGCTTCTTGCGTAGCTGCTTGTCCATCCGGCTCTATTTATAAGCGTGAAGAAGATGGTATTGTGTTGGTAGATCAGGATAAATGTCGTGGCTGGCGTATGTGTATCAGCTCATGCCCATACAAAAAAGTATTCTACAACTGGGAGTCTGGCAAAGCTGAGAAATGTATCGGCTGTTATCCACGCGTTGAATCTGGCATGCCTACGGTCTGTTCTGAATCGTGTGTTGGACGTATACGCTATAACGGCATTATGCTGTACGACGCGGATCGCATTGAAGAATTCGCTAGTATGGAAGATACGCAAGATCTATATGAAGCACAGCGCAGTATTTTCTTAGATCCGAATGATCCTGAAGTGATTAAAGCCGCTCGTCTTGAAGGGATTAATGACGATTGGCTTGAGGCGGCTCGCAATTCTCCGATTTGGAAAATGGTGATGGATTGGAAAATTGCTTTTCCTATCCATCCGGAATTCCGTACCTTACCGATGGTGTGGTATGTGCCACCATTGTCTCCTGTGCAATCACAAATTGACCAAGGGAATTTACCCGTGGGCCCAGATGGTGCTATCCCTGTGGCGGGCGCTATGCGCTTGCCAGTTCAGTATCTTGCTAACTTGCTCACGGCAGGTAAAACAGAGCCAGTTGAAAGTGCTTTGAATAAATTGATTGCGATGCGTAGCTATCAACGTTCAATTCACGTAGAAGGCAAGATAGATACTCGTGCGATTGACGCCGCAGGTATCACTGAGGACCAAGCAAAGGAAATGTACCGCTACTTAGCTATCGCTAATTACGAAGATCGTTTTGTGATTCCGACCGGACATACTGAAGAAACATTGGATGATTCTTTCGGTTTTCAAGGTCAAAACGGTTTTAACTTTGGTAATGATAGTTCACACGGGGTGTCAAAAATCACCCTATTCCCGCGTCGCAGAAAAGATACGGTAGAGCCTAAAGAGCCGGCTCCTTCTAGCAACAACAGTTAAGACACTTAAAATTAACAGGATAGCATCATGCAAATCTACAAATTATTATCATCATTACTTGATTACCCCAATCAGGCTTTAATTGAACATCTGCCGGATTTGCGTGATTTTGTCGCACAAAGCACAGAAATAGACCATGCGGAACAAGAAGCTTTGCAAAACTTTTTAAGTCACTTACAAAGTTTGTCCGTAACAGAGTTGCAAGCAGACTACGTTCAAACCTTTGATATGACCGCGGAACACAGTTTGCATCTAACGCATCATTTATTTGGCGACGATAAAAATCGTGGTCCAGCATTGATTGATTTAGGTGAGCTCTATAAGGACTATGGTGTAGAGGTGGTGACCAATGAGTTGCCAGACTATCTGCCGCTAATCCTCGAATTTACTGCTTACTTAGATGACAATGAGGCAACGGTATTTTTATCGGATGCTAAAAAAGTGTTAGGTGTGCTGACTGAAAATTTACAAAAAGCAGGTAGTCCTTACGCAGCATTACTGTCCATTATTGAAAGTCGCGCCACGCTAACTAAATTAGCTGCTTAAGCGTACCAACGTTAAGGAGAATCTCATGAATTTACACTACTTTATTTACGGCGTGTATCCCTACATTGCACTGAGTGTTTTTTTGCTTGGCAGCTTGCAGCGATTTGACCGTGAGCAATACACTTGGAAAAGTGATTCCAGTCAGTTGCTCTCTAAAGCCAATATGCGTTTAGGTAGCAATCTATTTCATATTGGCATACTTGCCATTTTTGCCGGCCATGCAGTTGGATTGTTGACGCCACATTGGGTATTTGCCGGATTGGGGGTCAGTGACATGGCGCACCAAATGGTGGCCATTTGGGCCGGCACGGTGTTTGGGGCAATGTGCTTAATTGGCGGGCTCATTTTATGGGTGCGGCGCATGTTTAATGCTCGCGTATCGGCCGCCAGTCGCGGCTCGGATAAATTTATACTGACCTGGCTACTTATCACCTTGATGCTGGGCTTGTCGACTATACCGGTATCGATAGGGCATGCTAACCATGGCAACCCCAGTGTCATGATCGCCCTGGCCGATTGGGTGCAAAGCATCGTCTATTTACACCCTAACCCAGCCTTGCTTGACGGGGTAGATACGGTATTTAAAATCCATTTATTTTTTGGCATGACGGTGTTCTTGGTATTCCCATTCACCCGTATGGTGCACGTCTGGAGCGCACCATTGGGCTATGTCAACCGCCCTTATCAAATAGTCCGTAGCAAACGTAAACTTTAAAAGATTAAGGAAGTACGATGACCCATCTATTTAATATTCGACCATTAGCCATCACTTGTTTGCTGGCCTGTTACGGTATTATTAGCTTACCAGTCATGGCAGAAGAAGCCGTTAAGACGGTGCCGGTTAACTTGCTAGAGGCGATACAGCAAGGCAAGTCCATGACCAATTTTCGCTTGCGTTACGAACACGTTGATCAAGAGCCTTTGGCAAATAAAGCCCATGCATTTACATTACGCAGTCTAATTGGTTGGCAAACCGCGCCTTTGCATAACTTTAGTTTGGCCGCACAGTTGACTGACGTCCATGAGTTTAATCACAATTTTAACGACAGGCGAGATAATCTATCCGAACCTGGTAAAGTCACCTACCCCAATATTGTTGACCCAAGCTATACCGGTATTAATCAATTGTATGTGGATTGGACAGGTGTGAAAAACACCAAGCTACGTTTAGGTCGGCAACAAGTAAATTTAGACAACGTGCGCTTTATCGGCGACATTGGTTTTAGGCAAAACATGCAGGTATTTGATGGGGTTTCCGTATTAAATAAAAGCCTGCCAGACACGGAATTGTTTGTTGCACATTTTGATAACGTGCGGCAAATTAACACAGCACGCCGCAGTGGCAATATAGACATAGTCAATGCCAAATACCGTCTTGCATCCAGCACATCTTTGGTGGCGTATGGCTATTTGATAGACGTGGCTAATTTAAGTCAGAATAACGGTGACGCTAGTGTCACATCATCCACCGCCGCTCAGGCCGGCAATGGATTAGGGGCCAGCCAAGATTTAATAACGTCAGCCACAACCGATGCCAGTAACAAAACCTTGGGATTGCGCTTAGACGGATCAGCTAAAATCAGCCAAGACTGGAAAGTGCTGTACACAGCGGAATACGCCAAACAGGATGATTACCGCGGTGGTAGTAATTTGATTGATGCCGATTATTATAAATTGGGCGCTGGGCTAGTCTGGGGCACCTGGTCCTTACGTCTTGATCATGAAACGCTGTCCAGTAATGGCGGACGTTATGCTTTTCAAACCCCATTAGGCACTAATCATTTATTCCAAGGTTGGGTGGATGCCTTTTTAGTGACGCCTCGGCAAGGCATAAAAGACACGTTTGTCAGTGTGTCTGGCAACATAGAGAAAGTTAAATTGTACGCCGAGTACCATGTGATTAAATCGGATACACCGTTCGCTAGCTTGACCGGATTAGGCAATGAATATGGTCACGAGTTTGATGCCAGCATGAGTTACCCAGTGAGCGCCAAGCTTAACGCTAAATTAGAATACGCTAAATTTACTGAGTCGGATGTTTATGGCACGAGCTTAACGGCTGCCGTGCGTAAAGGCGATAAAGAAATTGTTTGGGTGACAGCGATGTACACGTTTTAATTTTTATGTATAAGTCAGCACTATTTCCTAACGTATTGGTTGATTCCTATGGTCGGCAGATCGACTATATCCGCCTATCGATTACCGATAGGTGCGATTTTCGTTGTGTGTATTGCATGACCGAGGAGATGACTTTCTTAGCGCGTGAGGACGTTTTGTCTTTGGAAGAATACTCCCGCTTGGTTAAAGTGTTTGTTGAACTTGGGGTACGTAAAGTGCGCATCACAGGTGGAGAGCCGCTGATGCGAAAAAATGCCTTGCAGTTGTTCGAGGCGATAGGTCGGTTGCCAGGGTTAAATGAATTAGTAATCACCACTAACGGCTCACAATTAGAGCAGCAAGCCTATGCATTAAAGCAAGCTGGCGTTAAGCGGGTGAACATCAGTCTAGACAGCCTTAATGCGACGCGTTTTCGTAAAATTACCCGTGTTGGCGACTTAGATAAAGTGTTGCGCGGTATTGCTGTAGCTAAACAGGTTGGATTTGAAGGTATTAAGCTCAACAGCTTGCTCATGCGTGGAATTAACGACGATGAGGCGCTGGACTTGGCTGCATTTGCCATTTCCCAAGACTTGGATATTTCCTTTATTGAGGAAATGCCCCTAGGTGCTGTACTTCACTCACGTCACGCCAGTTACGTGAGTAATGAGCAAACATTAACATTGCTAAGAGCGCGTTACGATTTAATCGCCAGCACCGCGACCAGTGGCGGTCCGGCACGTTATTGGCAGGTGCCTAACAAAAAAACAAAAATCGGTTTTATTTCCCCACACAGCCATAACTTTTGTGAGTCCTGTAATCGTATTCGCATCAGTTGCCAAGGTGAATTGCATCTCTGCTTAGGTCAAGAAAATTCTATTAATTTAAGGGCTATGCTAAGGGGCCACCCGCACGATGATGCGCCACTAAAACAAGCCATTATAGACAGTATCCAAGTTAAACCAAAAGGCCATGATTTTGATTTAAATCGTGCTACACCAGCAGTGATACGCTTTATGTCGCACACTGGAGGATAAGGTAAACTTAATCCTGATATTCTTAAGTGATGTCTAACGTCCGCTTAAGGGCTCTAAGAGCTCACACCCCCATTAAAGTGCCTATCTATAAGCGGTCTGTGGCAATAAGTGAAGCGAAACTGCCCTAAAGCAGACGTTGAATTTAGTGGCTACCGACCCAAAGCTGACGTTCAAAGCCGACTAGTGCTTAGTGAACCCATTGGCAACAAAACCTCTTAATATCATCAAGCCAACCAGCTTTTTTTAATGAAGCCTGATATGCATCAATGGGTAGCGGCAACCCAAACAAATACCCTTGAAAATTCTTACAGCCCTTACTCAATAGATATTGACGTTGCGCTTCTGTCTCGACGCCTTCAGCCATCACATCTATACCCAAATGGTGAGCCATGGAAATAATCGTACTCACGATAGCTTGGCTGTCTGTATCTGTCACGATGTCTCGTACAAATGATTGATCAATTTTCAAGCACTCTAAGGGTAATTTTTTAAGATATTGTATTGATGAATAGCCTGTACCAAAATCATCTAATATAAAGCGTACCCCTATATTTTTCAGGGCATTCATTCCCGGAATTAGACTTTCAACATCGCCAACCACCAAACTCTCATTCAACTCTAGCCTGAGTAACACAGGGTTAATGTCATGTTTTAGTACGGCTTCCTGTACTTTCTGAACAAAATCACTGTGTTTAAATTGCTTGGCACTGACATTGACCGACAATGTGATATCGCGTGTTAGCGGATGTTGTTGCCACAATTTAAGTTGCGCGCAGGCGCTGTCTATCACCCAATCGCCAATGGCCAAAATCAGCCCTGTTTCTTCAGCTAGCGCAAGAAAGCTAAAGGGTGTGAGTAAGCCAGTGTTGGTTTTCCAGCGTATTAGCGCTTCAGCTCCCACAGGCAACCCAACGCAATCCACTTGGGTCTGGTAATGCAACTGAAATTGTTGCTGCTCAAACGCGACGTGTAGATTGTCTACCAACTTGGCATGGGCATTAATCGATTCTTGCATGTGTGGATTAAAGAAACGAAATGTATTGCGGCCTGCTGCTTTAGCCTCATACATCGCTAGGTCAGCCTGCTTCAACAAGTCATCAATGACAATTTCTTGTGTGTTAAACAAGGTGGCGCCAATACTCACGCTAGTTAAATAAGTATGATTGGCTAATTGGTAAGATTGCCTAAGGGCCGTAAGAATTTTGTCAGCAATTATTTTAGTTTCTTTGGCCGCTTCGGCGGGTTGCTCACTAAGCTTATCTAAAATTACAACAAATTCATCACCACCCTGGCGCGATACGGTATCGCCTGCGCGCACAGAAGCTGCAAGGCGCTGTGCCATCTGTTGCAATAATAAATCGCCTGCATCATGACCCAAAGTATCATTGAGCGTTTTAAAATTGTCGATGTCAATAAACAGTAAGGCTCCAGCATGACCGGTACGTGTACTGGCAAGCATGATTTGATTAAGCCGATCAAGCATCAAGCGTCGATTAGGTAATGAGGTTAAGGGATCATAAAAGGCAAGGTGTTCAACTTCCTCCTCAGCCTGCTTTTGCTGACTAACATCAGTCAGAACTAACCGCAATAAATCTGGCGCATCTGTTTTATCATCTAGCCGCAAACAGTTTAGTCTCGCGTAAAAGCTTGTTCCATTTGAACGCTTAACAACTAAATCAATGCTTTTCTCTTCGCCTTGGGGCGATTTTTTCATGTCCCTAGAAAACTGGTACCAACGATCTTTATCATCATCTGCAATCAATATTGCAAACCTCGAATGTAAAAGTGCTCGCCTTTCCATTCCTAACAATGAACAGACCTTTAGATTGCACACGCTGATGAAGTTATCGTCAGCCAAGGTCATAAACCCAACCGGCGAAAATTCATAAAGATTGAGATAACGATTACGCATGAGTTCTAATTGTTGATTAGCATCCTGCAATTCTTCGTTCTGCATTTCTAATTCAATTTGATGGACACGCAATTCATGCAGCAAGACCTTCGCCGTTACCGCTGTGGGCACTTCTGCGATTACTTGATCAAGTTTCGCTATCGCCTTAACACGCAGCTCCTCAAATTTGGCCGGGTTATATCGCTTGTAGTTCTTAAAAGCTTCTGTATGTTTCATTATGTCCCTTACGCCATCACCATCGCTCGTATAATTAATTCCGCACCACTCATTGGACTAGGCCCTGGTGAAAATAATAATATCGTTAAAATTGCTTAAGAATAAACCTTACTATACAAATAATTTATCAATTAGATACTTAAACTATAAATAGTTCTGCAAGTAGCGCTTTAGTTTGCGACTTCCACTGTCACCATTGCCAGTAAAATCAATTCTGTATCACCCAGCGCAGTAACAATACGGCGAGCATTCAACACAATACGGTGATTGCCAAGATGAGGAAAATTGTGTTCTACGACAAAGCCTTCCATCACCTGTTGCTGCGGCAAAATATTTTCTAGCAGATTACGTAAGGCAGGAATATTCCACTGACCATTACCCAACGCATAGATTTTTTGACCCACCGTATTCTCTGGTGCCACCTGAAAATGCTGATAAAAGCTGTGACTGGCTGACACCACTTGCATCGAGCCGTCTAACACAAGTAGCGGTTCACTTATCGTATTCACAATACCTTCGGCCAAATTCAGCGCTATTTGCGCTGCAGTCTCTTTAATCTTTGTTGCTTCTCGACTGAGGGTGATATCGGTAAAACTCAGCACCAAGCCCTCTATCATATTGCTCAATGTTCGGTAGGGTTGAATACGCAATAAGTACCAAGTGCCGTCAAGGGTACGCACCTCTAGGTTTTGCGGAACCAAGGTATCCAACACCTCACCTAGCAGCGCTGGTAGGTTTTCATCTTCTAAGTTAGAGGTGATATCCCCCAATGGGCGACCCACATCACTTGCAATCAATCGGTAGACTTTTGTCGCATCACGGGTATAACGCCTAATGTTCAATTTGTAATCGAGAAAAATAACCCCCGTATTCACGTTGTCTAACAGATTTTTCAGGTCATTCTGGATATCATTTAATTGTTCAACTTTGTCGTTCAGCTCACTATTAATGGTAATGGTTTCTTCATTCATGGATTGCAACTCTTCCCTTGAAGTCTCCAGTTCTTCATTAGATGACTGCAATTCTTCATTAGTAGACTGTAATTCTTCATTAGTAGACTGTAATTCTTCGTTGGCTGATTGAAGCGCTTCATTGGTGGCTTGTTGACTTTGAATCGTGGTTTCTAGGCTTAATTTGGTATAAGCCAGTTCACGCGCTAACTGCTCGTCATGCCCCGTCACTTGTAATAAATCCTCACCCTTGCTTGCGCGACTTTTAGTCCGCTTAATCACCTCTTGAAAACTCACTAATAAGCATGGCAATGCATTATGCTTAGCGATATGCAATGGACGCACACTAAAACTCACGGCCAGCAAACCCTTAACTTCCTCTAACATCACTTCTTGGCGCAAAGTAAGCTCTCCTTGCACTGCCAGATGAATGGCGTTGCGCAAGGCTGGTTGCAGGCTAGGGTGGGCCATTTTAAGTATATTGGTGGTCACCGCGCCGGCAGGTTGCCGTAAATAGCGACTAATATCCCCATGCACATACAAAATATTGCCCTCACTATCAGTCGTTACCGAAGTTGGCGCATAAGACTGTAGCAACATACTATTGCTCAGCTCAGCAATGCTATCTTCTGAAATTTTACTAGTCTGGACTATATTAGGCGTACTTGACGATGGCTTATGGTTGACGGGCATGGCTAAACTCCTAAACTCGGATAGGCGTGGCTTGTTCGCGGTGTGGATGGCAGAATAAAACTTCCATTTACGATGTAGTGGTCTAAATAACTCCGGTTGGTTGGTTATACTTTCCGAGTTTGAAATAAACAGTACACCTTTAGGCTTGAGCGCGTAGTGAAAAACGGGAATGAGGCGATTTTGCTGTTCTGCCTCCAGGTAAATCATTAGATTACGACAACTGAGCAAATCTAGCCGCGTGAAAGGCGGATCTTTAATAACACTTTGCACAGCAAATACCACCATATCACGGATATCTTTTTTAATTTTGTAGCCATGGCTGTTATGAGTAAAAAAACGAGTCAAGCGCTCAGGGCTCACATCATGGGCAATACTCAGCGGATAGTACCCGCTACGCGCTAAGTTAATGGATTCCTCATTAATATCGGTGGCAAAGATCTGTAATTTAAAATACTGTTGCGCCTCATCCATCAATTCACGCATTAGCATCGCGATAGAATAAGCCTCTTCACCACTGGCGCAACCAGCCACCCAAATACGAAATTCGTAATCATCCGGCTTGTCTTTGAGTAAAGCGGGTAGAATTTCTAACTTCAATAACTCAAAAGCTTCAGTGTCACGAAAAAAGCTGGTGACATTAATCAATAATTGTTGAAACAAGCGATGTATTTCAGCTGGATTTTTCTTAAGATATTCGCCATACGCTGCCATATTTTCAATGCCATATTGCGCCATTCTGCTTTCAATGCGGCGACTGATGGTGCTCTTTTTATATAGCGAAAAATCATGACCAGTTGTCGTACGGATTTGTAGCAAAATTTGATTGATGCTGCTTAAAACATCGGCGGGTAGTATTGGTGGTGAAGGTAAATGAAATTTGGTCCGACTGATTAATTTAATCAACTTTGCTGGCATATTTTCCACAGCTAAAACGTGGGTGGCACAACCCGCATTAATCGCACTTTGGGGCATTCCACTATAAGCGGCAGTTGCAGGGTCTTGCACCATGCATGTTCCGCCGCCAGCAAGAATTGTCCGTAAGCCAGCAGTGCCATCTGAAGCCGTACCCGACAAAATAATACCAATCGCCAACCTGCCTTTATCAGCAGCTAGCGAAGTCAGAAAATCATCAATCGGCAAGCACAGTCCATGCGGATGCGCTAGCTGAGATAATTGCAAGGTGCCGCTCACAATCCTCATAGCACGGTTAGGTGGAATAATGTAAACATTATTGGGTTTGACCTGAATTTTATCCAGCGCTCCTTCCACCGGCATACCGGTAGAACGTTGTAAAATTTCCGTCAGTAAACTTGAGTGATCAGGTGCGAGATGTGATATCAGCACAAAAGCCATGCCGGTATCGACAGGACACGAATTAAAAAACTTCTGAAATGCCTCTAAACCACCTGCTGAAGCACCAATGGCAACAATAGGGAAGTCAGTTCCCGGCGTTTTTTGCGCTTTAGCCATTGCGTTGACTTACTGAATTGGCTATCTGTCCGGACTGAGGAAATGCGAAATCTGCGCTATTGAATAGCACTTGTGGTTGCTCACTATGGCGAGGTTCGGTTGTCATGCGAATCTAACTTTCTATCATCTATGTTATTTAATCAATGCTTAAGTAAAAGTATACCTCACGTTCCATTTCTAAGGTATTTTCTAAATCTCTGCAATATGATTCAGCCGTTCTGCAATCTACTTGCTGGGGGTAATGAAAGTTGGCGTATGACCAGTTGAGTTCAAGGCCCATTTCTGCCACATGACCATAAATCATGGTTGCCTTAAAGTAGTCATCAGATGTCACGATTAAATGAAGTACGCCCTATAGGACAGGGGTGAATCTTATCTTATTAATTTATATAACTTTGAGCATCATAGACATATAGCGGAGTTACAAATATAAAAAAACCCTCTCGGTTAAGAGAGGGTTACCTTAGTACCAAACAACTTTGGAGTAAATTTGATACAAGTACCTATAAACCAACCTTAGAGATAAAAATCTAAGGCTGGCTTAATATGGATTACAGACTAAATACTGTTAATGCACCGCCGCCAGGAGCCGCGTTGTATTTAGTTAATTCAGCATAACCACCCGCAGCGCCTAAAGCGTCTGTTGGGTTAGTCATACCAAGGTTCATCGCAACGCCAGCCCAGCCACCGATACCTGATA
>JAIPCR010000057.1 GCA_021738125.1 Sulfuritalea sp. | reverse complement strand
AAACAGCCTTAGATGAAGGTTCTGTTGTACCAAAACCAAGCTCAATTGCGTCACTACAAAATGATCCAGAATTCAAAAATTGGATTTGGGCCATTGTTGAAATTGATCCAGCTCTTTTATCAGACGATATAGAAAGAGTTAATATCAGTTTGCCAAAAAGAGTATTGGCTAGATTGGATTCAAAGGCGAAATCAGCTGGTGAAACACGTTCTGGTTATATAGCTCATATGGCATTAGTTGATCAGGTCGCATGCTAACCAAGTCCTTCATTTCACGGCAAGAACTCAACGTAAAATTTAGACAGGCTCTATATGATGCCGATTTAGTTAATCAAGAATATCTAAATCATTGTAGCATTAGCGTTACAGAGTTAATTGAGCTGGAATTAGATGGTTCGAATTGGACAAATCCGATTATTAAAGCTGATAACATACCATCAAGTTGCTATATACAAATTGTTGCAGATTTGAAAAAGCAATTTAATATCAACTTCATGAATTGATCGCTCTTTTCTGTATCTGAAAACATAATACAAGCGTCGCGTAACGCGACGCTTGTATATGCAAAATCTAAACAGCTTATTTCAGTCCAGTTCTTTACCTAAATCTGAGCCTATCAAATTTCACGATGGCAAAATCACACTCTTTAAAAGAGATGAATCCCATCAATGGCAATGCCGTTTTAAGATACCTACAGGTAAATGGCATCAGGCATCGACTAACAAAACCGATGTAACTGAGGCAAAGTCTCAAGCCGTAATTATTTACGAAACAGCGCAAATAAACATTTCCCAAGGCCTATCACTAGGAAAAAGAACCTTTGGCCAGCTAGCTAAAGAGGTCAACGAGGAAATGGCTCGGTCTGTGACCTTAAAGAAATGGAAAAGAACCTATAAAGATTATGAAATTGTTCTTAGAAAATATTTAATACCATTTTTTGGGAAGATGGATGTCAATGCCATCACAGCTAAAGACATTGGAAATTTCGAGGAATGGCGCTTAAGCCAAATGGGGATTATCCCAAAAGGCAGCACACTCCGTAATCATGCTAGTGCCTACAACCGTGTAATTAAATTAGCTAGACAACAAGGCTTCATTCACGATCAAAAGGCTATCCCAATCTTAGGTGCTGTTGGCGATAAAGGTAGTCCGCGGCCTGCTTTTAACCAAGAGGAAATTGAGCACTTAATTGCTTACATGCCGCAATGGGAGTTAGGTGGATGCAAGAAGATCTACAGCGAGTTTAGAAAGCTATGCAGGTGCTACGTTGAGTTTTTACTTTACACAGGTATAAGGCAAGGTACTGAATCTCTCCCATTACGCTGGAAACATCTACAGTGGCACTGGATTGGAAGTAAGCGGTACTTAAGAATATGGGTGTCTGGTAAAACTGGGCCGCGTTATTTGATTGCCCGACCAGCTGTGATTGAAACATTTAACAGGCTGATTAAATTTCAACAATTGCCTTACCAAAGCCTAGATGAAGTCATAGATGCAAGACTAGATAAGTTAGTATTCACTACTCACGAAGGTCATAAACCACGTAGTTTTGAAAGCGTATTTAGAAATTTAATGAATGGGTCTGGTTTACGCAAAGACATGGCTGGCAAGTTTAGGTCTTTGTATAGCTTGCGCCATACTTATGCGACCTTCGCATTGACCGAAGGCATTGATATCCACACGCTTGCTAGACAAATGGGCACTTCCATTACGATGATTGAACGGCACTATTCGAAAATAACACCACTAGTTAGTGCCGAACAATTGGCTTATTAAACTACATAGAAACAATTAAATCTTATTCTTTTTGACCCTTCTTTGATTAGGCTTAATGCTCGAACTTGATTGAGATTTTAGGACTAGCATAGCAAGCAACCCTATAAAACCAAGAGAAACACAAATAGTATGCAAAGTAGGAATAGGTAAGGTACCTAACAACACATTACTGTCAGTAAACGGGCTTAATGGCTTAATATCATCGTGCATAAAGCTATCTAAAAACAGATGTGTCCAAGCGCCAATTAACGCACCACTCCAAGCCGCCATTGAACTAATCTTAGTATCGGCAAGTAGCCATGATGTTTTCATCTCAGCATTCCAAATTTTTATAGCTCCTTCACACAAGCTTTTGCCATAAAGAGCAGTCAGTATAGCAATCAGCGTTGCACCAATAATGGTATGAAAAAAGTGATGTTCAGGGCTAAGGGTTATTAGAAAATAACCTATAGGTTCAATATCAATAAGCACATTGACTAGAGCAAAGACTGTCCAGCTAAATTTCTTCTTTGCCACAGCTTTAATTGGTGTAATTGCTAGTAAATGAAATGGGGTAAAGGGCATTTTTGAATTGAATATCTTCTATTACAGCTTTTGATTTACGCCTGTTTTTTAAAAAGCATCCAAAGAATGCCAATCCAAACTATCTGTTGAGCTATTCGAACCTCAGAGTAAAAGTCAGTGTAGTAAAAACTGTTTAGCTCGTTATATCCAAATATGACTAACGCATTTAGGACAACGACACTGATTGAATAAATTACATTTAATACAAGAAACGGTAGTTTAATTTCTTTGCTGATTAAAGTTGAAATTGAAGTTACTAAGATGGCTAAGGCTAGAAAAAATTTATATAGAACTAAGATTTTGAATGACAGGAATCCGTTTATATCGTCAGGCATAAGTGCCAATAGGTAAAAATCAAGATATGGCTGAATGCCAATGCCATATATTGTAATAAAGACTATTGCCAGCATTGTTAATGATGTTTTTTTAGAGGACGTCATTAGTGGCAATCTCACATTGGGCTTTGGCGAGGAATTTTTCGAAATAGATGCTGGTCTTTTAAGGTGTATAAATCACCACAAACATATTCAAAGACTTCATCATCATATTCTCGATTAAATTGAAACCAGCGATAGTCATATGCTCTTTTTGTGCTTACCTTAAGCCCAAATCCTCTGCCAAATTGACTGTGCCTTTTGCCAGTCGCTCTTGAACCGCTATAAAAACCAATAGCCCTATTTGCCGCATTTCCAAAAAGACAATCTAAAGTTTTTAATTGGACTATAGATGAAAAACTTACATTAGGTTCTACTGCATACAACACTTTAGGCTTCATATAGTCTTGCATGACCCTATAGTTTCTTATCCAATATTTCCCTGTAATCTTGTCGTCTATATAAACAACTCTCTCATCTTCTGATTTGACCTTTATCCATTCACAGAAAGCATTTTGGCTATAACAAGCTAGTATGAATAAAGTTAGATATGTGATTTGTTTACCCATCTTATATACTCATTATTTTTTAGAATACCTTATTCTCAACCTATGGCTAGAGTAATGCAAACTAAAATCACTTCCAGTATCGAACACCAATAAAATCAAGCTCACAGCGATGTGGGGGGTTATGGCTGTAGGTTTTGAGAAATCCTTACAAGCGCAAACAGTGCTGACAACATTGAACGTATCTAACATTAGCAGTTAGGATTCTCCACACTGATGGGGCAGTGGTGGTACTGGTTCTGATTGAGGATGACTACTCTCTACTGTCTTTTCCTTGAGGAATACCCTTAAAGCCACGCACAATCCACCCTACTGTCCAAACTAAAATCCAGAAGCCCGCAAGGCTTGCAAACATTCTTAATAAGGTGATACCTGCATTCTTTGCTCTTTGAAGCCAGTCAAGGCGAGTAATATAGGCTTCATCTGTTTTTGGGATTTGAAATGCAGCAATGTATGTGTCTAATTTATAGGGAGGGACTAAAGATTTCAGAGCGCTGTATGAATCAGGCTCGTTAGCGGCCAGCCATGCTTCTGGTGATAATGGATCAAGCTCAGTTTTAGATAAAAAATATTCAGCAATTTCCGCATCACTGTAGCCGAGTTTTTTGGCATCTTCAATTTTAATAAGCTTTTGATTAACAGATTTTGGACTTCTAAAACACAGGTTCACATTTACCTCTACACCTGATTTAGTTGTTATTTCTTTAGTTTGGATAACGTCAATTAATTCACATTGCTCAACGCGAACGGGTGGCATCGTTGCTGCTGCAATCAGATAAGAAACAGTTACAGGTAAAGGTCGGTCTAAAATAATAGCAATACTAAACCCCAGCACGATCAGTGCTGCGATTAACTTGGCAATGCGACGAGCACCTTCAAAAATATTCATTTTAAACCCTTTATATAATCGTGAATTAAATATGCACTTTGTCTAATTAAGCGTCAATTGCCATACTTATACACATAATTACTTAAGCGTCGCGTAACGCGACGGTTGTATTAATTTTTCATGGAAGGTTTTAAATAGCATTTGACTAAAGGAGTTTAATTTTGATTGATGCCTTAATATTCAATTAACCGCTATCGGCCTGTAAATACAGCTACAATCAAGGCAACTCCTAATAGGATATAGAAGAAATCACTCAATCCTAATGCGCCTAAAATAAGAAAAATAAAAGCCGCAATTAGTGATAGAACTACAGTGTCCACTTCCTTTGTTTTTTTCATATCCCTTTCAGCTTGCCATTCTTCTTCTTGCTCACGTCCTTTTTTGTTTGTGGTCATTTTCATCCTTTTTTCTTTTTTGGAGATAATTCATTATTCCAAAAACGACTATAACCCAATTAATGACGATTTTAAAACCATGACCATATAAGCTTGTTTAAAGGTTTAATGATTAACAATCGATTGACGTTATATTTAAACCACTAAATATTAGATTTTTTATCTTTTACGATGAGAAATTTTTTACTATGCTCAAATTTTAAAACGCAAGGAACCTATGAGTGGAGATTCTCAACATTGATAGACCGAGGGTGATGCTGTCTGATCTTACGCGACGGTTGTGGTAGAGTTATCAGCAATCAAAAGAATTGGAGAATAATTGTGGAATCCAAACAAAATCCTTTTTCGTTTTATGACTTTCTTGGGTATTTCACTCCTGGTGCGATATTTTTATATTCATTTATTTTAATCACGCCTCACATACATTCACTCGATGATATTTCAGAATTTCTGAACAGTCATCACAGCATAGATAAAGTCGAGCAATACATACCATTTGTATTGTCAGCTTATGTGATAGGCCACATATTAAGTTTCTTATCATCAGTCACTATCGAAATATACTCAATATGGTCTGCTGGCTACCCATCAAAATATTTATTAAAAGTACCCGTAAGTAAATACTTTGAGATCCAAAAGCCTAAAAGAATAAAATTGACGGCTCGCGTTCTTTTATTATTATTATTAGCGCCTGTAACAATTTTTGACTTTATCTTAGGTTACTGTCTTAAATTACGTGAAGTGTACTCAAAAAATCTTGATCCACTTCTGATATCGCTTATTCAAAACAAAATTGTAGCTTTATTGAAAGAGAATAAAGTCCTAACCGGCAAATCCTCAGTGAGCGTTCAAACAGATAACTATTTTAGATTTGTTTACCATTACTGCGTAGAAAATGCGCCCAATCATCTGCCTAAAATGCAAAACTATGTTGCTCTTTACGGCTTTCTAAGAACACTAACATTTTTATCAGTGTTAGGTTTCTGGACGCTAACAATTTTCATGTTCACGAATGAAGTTGAGTTAACAAAAGGCTTGGGATACTTACTTTTTCTATCGCTATGCTCTTATATTCTTTTTATGGCTTTCACAAAATTTTATAGAAGGTTCTCTCTTGAAGCGTTTATGGCTTTAACAGCCATCTACCCTAAAAAGTAATTATTCGAAGCGTCGCGTAACACGACGCTTATCTAACTAAATCCATTCCCAAACTTCCGCATGACCATCTGTCGACGAATGATGGCCGCCAATTGACGCCAGAGCCTGCCATTAAAGTCGCTGCGTAAATGACAATTGAATTGAGGTGGAATTAAGCCAATAAAAATACTGTTTAAAAACAATCACTTATAGCGTTGAAAATCCGCGTGTCACTGGTTCGATTCCAGTCTCGGCCACCAATAAAATCACAGGCTTACAAGTTTATCGCTTGCAAGCCTTTTTTATTTTTTGCCTCATGTAGGGGCTATGTAGGTCTTTTCCTTCAAGATCAATCAACCATGACCAAGTCCATTTCTAATACTCTTTATTAACTTCAATTATCAAGCTAATAAGTGCCTAATGCATCAGGGGTTATTCAGAACTTAGCGCGCCCGCAAGCTGCATGTCCACTTTACTAAGCCGCTTGGACGACAAGTATGATTAAGGGTCTTCATCGTGAAAGCTTAGAACGTAAAATTCAAAGCCCTAGCGAACACACGAAACGTAGTGGGTTAAGTAGGGATCTCCAGTGGCGGTGACAAGACCATTATTCAGGACGACAGAGAGGTACCCGCTACCTTTGTTGGGATTAGGTGTCGCCGACCATGTGTTGCCCAACGTCCAGCCTGCGCTAGTAAGCGCGGTCTTGCTAGATGCTGACAGCGCAGATAATTCCACCTTAGTAGGCAAGCGCCAATCGGTATAACCCCCTGCAGTTAAGTTATCACAGGCTTGCTTGGCTAGACCAAATGCAGCACTTCCATTTCCCACAGCAGTACTGTTGTTGCGCGTCCAGGTAAAGCCGCCACTGACGACGGCGCCCTCAGGCAGATTCGTAGCTAAGGCAGATGGCAACAAGAGTGAGCTAAGCAATAGGCCACCAATGGCGGGTAGTGTTAATTTCTTCATTTTATTGCTCCAATTTGTTAGGCAAAAATATCAAAGTGGAAAAAACATGGCACTAGCGAACACACGTTACATAGTTGTTCGCGTTGTCACTGACCTGCACGAGGTAGCCACCGTTGCCCAGCCATTTCATGTAATGATAGCCACCGTCACCATTGCCGGGTGTCTGCGCCCAGGTGTAGTCAATCGCCCAACCTGCGCTTTTAAGCAGACTTTTGTCTAGGGCATTCAATTCGGAGTTGACTGGCAAGCGCCAATTGCTATACCCCCCTGCGGTTAATGCCTGGCAGGTATTGTTGGCGGCACTCCAATTGCTTTTGCCTGATGAACCAACCGTGCTGTTGTTTCGTGTCCATGTCAGTCCGTTACTGACGACAGTGCCTTCAGGCAGAGTCGCAGCAAAAACCGTCGGCAACAAGAATGAGCACAGCAAAAAACCTGCAGTGATGGATAGTGTTAATTTCCTTGTACTTTTTTTCATTTTAAAATCCTTATTTAGGACGCACTGGTTTTATATAAAGTGCATTAGCAGAGAGAGTACCCTTCTGAATTTTAAAAATTGCAATGCATTTTGTCTGTCCCTAGAACTAGGGACAAAGCGCGATTTTCTTAAGCCAACAGCAGCCCAGCCCAATGCATTAACAGTCTCTGTCACAAATAAAATCAAGCTTACAGCGATGTGGTTTTTTATAGGCAGGGTTTTGTAATTGCAATATGATGATTAAGCGTCCCGTTACGCGACGCTTAGAAAGTTTTTAATTTATAAATTGGCTTAATGTTATCAATGCTAATTTAGATGTAGCTGATAAAGTGTCTTGGGAAGCTCCGTCTTTAGCTTTAATCGTCATCCCCTGAATAAGGGTTGTAAAGTATTCCGCCAGATCGCTTGGGTTTGCGCCTTCTGATAGCTGCTGATCTAGCTTGGCTTGGTTAAATCTTCGTTCCCACGCAGATTTATATTTTTCTCTTAGACCTTTTAGATTTTCAACATGTTCTGAATGCTCCGGTGCCGTATTAATTGCAGCAGTCATAATCAAACATGTATTAGGGCTATCTTCACAGGTATATAAGTCCACACAGGCTTTTAATGTATTCTCAACTGCCTTATAAATTTCCGATGAACTATTAAGCGCCGCCAATTGACCTTCAACAACAATTGGTAAATAGGCCTGAACAACTTCTTTAAAAATGGCATCTTTATTACCAAAGGCGGCATAGATGCTTGGTGCTTTCATGCCGATTGATTCTATAAGATCAGCCATGGTTGTTCCTTCATAGCCCTTCTCCCAAAAGACATACATCGCTTTTTTCAAAGCTTCATCTTTATCAAACGACCTTGGTCTTCCTGCTGTTGCCATAGCTTAAACCTTAAATATTTCTTAATAATATAACATAGATTACATAAATGTGTTGACAAGCAAATTACGAAAGATTAATAATGTAATCTCAGTTACATTATTAGAAACACGAAATGCAAAACTTATCTAAAATTGGTCACGTTACCGATCTTAAAATTGATGGAAACAGGTCAATTCGTTATCTAAAAGCAGGTAATGGTGATCCATTGATTCTCTTGCACACCATTCGCACACAACTAGATTACTTTGAAAATGTGATTCCTCAACTCGCAAAACACCACACTGTTTATGCAATAGATTTACCTGGGCATGGCTACTCTTCTATTGATACCAATGCTAATTATGATGAGCCCTACTTCAGAAGCGCGGTAATAGCATTTATTGAAAAACTAGACCTAAAAGAAATTACCTTAGTTGGCGAGTCGATCGGCGGCGTCTTAGCTTTGACGGTTGCAAGTCAATTACCTAATCGTATTAAACAAGTAGTCTCGTCCAATCCTTATGATTACGATAAAAAATATGGTGATGGTGTTCGACGGGGTAATTTTCTGGCAAATTTTGTGATTAGCCAATTTGCAATTCCGTATGTCGGTGCAGTAGTTGCCGCCATGGAAAACATACTGTTTCTTGGCATTATCTTAAAGGGTGGGTTAAAAAATAAACGCTGGATGCCGTTAGAACTATTGAAAGAGTTTGATCGAGTTGGAAGACGTAAAGGATATAGGCATGTTGAACGCAGCACCTTTGCTGGATGGCAGTCATGGGGTAAGGCTAAATCGCTTTATTCAGGTGTCAAATCGCCAGTTAAGTTGATTTACGGTCAGCATGATTGGTCAACGCTTGGTGAAAGAGAAGAAACTGCAAAACAACTAGGTGGCATTTCAATTTCTACTGTCGCGAATACAGGTCATTTCGCATTTGTAGATAATCCAGAAAAAATCATAGCAATCTTATTAGCAAAATAATCAAATTCAGGAATGTTTAGGAGATAAAAGTGAGTAAAGTAGCATTTATTACAGGCGGAAATCGTGGCATTGGTTTTGAAACAGCAAAAGCTCTAGGGGCTGAAGGAATCAGTTTAATTATTGGTTGCAGAGATCTGGCTAAAGGAAAATTAGCTGCAAAAGAATTACAAGAAATGGGGTTCAAGGCCGAAGCCATTGCCTATGATGCCAACAATGACAAATCAGCTGATAGCGTCCACAACTTCATCGAGAAAAAATATGGGGAGTTAGACATTCTCATTAACAATGCTGGCATGATTACTGAAGATCTTATTGGAACCAACTCAAGTAGTTTTGTAAGCCAAGCAGTCATGCAACAAACTTTCCATACCAATCTTTTTGCTGTTGTTTTACTGACACAAAAACTACTGCCATTGCTAATGAAGTCAGTTGCCGGACGTATTGTAAATTTATCAAGCATTGTCGGCTCGCTCACTCTTCAAAGCATGGAAAACTCTCCCATTGGTCCTGCCAAGGCATTTGCTTATAACGCATCAAAGACTGCCCTAAATGCTTACACCATTCATCTGGCGCATGAATTAAAAGACACCATGATCAAAGTGAACTCAGCACACCCAGGTTGGGTGAAAACAGAACTCGGTGGACCACATGCGCCGATGGAAATTGCTGACAGCTACAAAACAACATTACGACTTGCAACGCTAAATAGCCATGGTCCAACTGGAGGCTTCTTCCATGAAGCCGATGCACTGCCTTGGTAGTGTATTGAAATGAAAAAACTACCTAACCAATATAAAAGGCTCACTTTTGCATTAATGATGTCGTTTAGCACCGCTTTATTGGTGAGCGGGGTTATTACATTAACTAATGCGCCATCAACAAAAATATTTCTAGAAAAATGGCCATCTAACTTTATATTAAGTTGGCCGCTTGTCTTCCTATCAATCCTTTTTTATAGCGCCACTGGTGGATAGATTTGTTAATTTAATTGTTGAATAAGCGTCGCTTTACGCGACGCTGTAGTAATACTGTTGAAACAATTTTAAGCATCTACGAATCTTGATGGTCACTGGTTCGATTCCAGTCTCGGCCACCAACAAAATCAAGCTCACAGCAATGTGGGCTTTTTTATGTCTATAACTTTTGAGAATTCCTTACAAAGACTGACTGTACTGACAATTTACAGCCTGAGGAATCTATTAGTGGGGATTCTCCACGCTAATGGACCGTGGCTGATACTGGTTTGAATAAAGTCGTTTGATCAGCGTCGCGTAACGCGACGCTTGTCTAACTAAAATCAAACAATAAATTGTGCGACACCATCTCCAAATGACCAATCTATGTCATGGTTTTCAGTGATCGTAATCAACACATTGGCAGCAGAAATGCCTGGATTATCCGCTAGATTTTCAGTTGCCTTTTTGTAAAATGCCTGCTTGGATTTATTTGAACGGCCAGCTCTCATAACCAAATGCATCATCACGCGATCCCCTTCGCGTTTCTGCAACTGCAGGCACTCTGGTTCCAGTTGATGGATAATCTGATAACGATCATCATCGGGGAATCCCATTGTTTCAATAACTGCTGCGTTAATGCCATCTGCAACGGCTTTAATGTATTCGGGAGACTTACCTTTAAGTATTGAGATATTCACAAGCGGCATAATTTTCTCCTATTGGTTTACATTCCATATATGTGTTCGGGTTAACCAGTTGCCATCTGCAGCTTGCTCAAATACGCTTGTTGTGATGCCTCCAAAGGTTGGATTTTCACCATTAATTTCTGCACCTTGAGCACTCCATCTGGCAACTTGATAAATAGTTTTCTCGGAGCCGCCCAGCTCGACAATCTCTAGCATGTGATTGTGAACTCCACCATCAACAAAACTTTTAAATAGATTTTCTATTTCTTCACGACCTACTAAAGTCTTCCCATTTCCTGGAGAGAGCATCGCATTCTCCGCATAAAGCGCAGCCAACTGTCCAATATTACCGGTATTAAGGGCCTTGTTCCATTCAGCGTTAGCTGCTTCTATGATTAATCTATTGTTCATGTGTATCTCCTATGGTGTTAAATAAATTTAAAGAATATTGTTAATTCTAAATTGATTAGCCAGCTAACTATGTGGCCAAAAAAATCAATCAAATACTTTGCATTGCTCTTTCAAGAGTATTAATTGTTTTAGCAAATCTTCTCTTTGTTGCTCTGGAACAGCGCCCATGATTTTTTTTATTCTTGGGTAATAATCAGGCATTACTTCATCCAGTTTATTCTGCCCTGCAGCAGTAAGAATAATTGAATAGCTTCTACGGTCTTGGCTGTCATCCTTACGAGCAACCAAGCCATCTCGCAACAAGCCATTAATTAGCCCACTCATTGTTGCCCTGCTTACTCCAGCCTTCTCAGCAAGCTCAGAAGGAGTAGAGATTTGATCATCTTCACGCATTAGCAGAATGAGCACCCACCATCTACCCTGAAGCAATCCATGCGTGGCAAGAAAACGATCTAAGGATTCGGCAAGTTCAGTCCCGATACGAAGAATACTTAAAAAGTGGGAAACAGACTGTGTGTCCACACCGTCATATCTTTCAGCGAATTTTTTTAGGACCTTTTCGTCCGGCAGGTCTTTTAGTTGAAGCATAACCGACATTATAGTTAGCCAGCTAACTAGTTGTCAATTGTTATTTAATATTCATCAGGTCTGCGCATACTGATTCAGCATTAGCAGATCATGTTAATGTCATTTAATAGAACAATTCGAAACTATTGATCCAATTATCAGCGTTTTCAAATCTTGATGATTACTGGTTCGATTCCAGTCTC
>JAIPCR010000056.1 GCA_021738125.1 Sulfuritalea sp. | reverse complement strand
GCCAATGGTCTAAAACGTGGCGAGAATGGATTGCGTATCATCATGATGTGTGAAATTCCATCTAACGCCTTATTAGCTGAACAGTTCTTGGCGTATTTTGACGGATTCTCAATTGGCTCAAACGATTTGACACAGTTAACACTGGGCATGGATAGAGATTCAGGCATCTTAGCGGATGGTTTCGATGAGCGTAATGACGCAGTCAAAGCATTGATTAAAATGACCATCAATACGTGTAACCGTTTAGGTAAATATGTGGGCATTTGTGGTCAAGGCCCATCTGATCATCCAGATTTTGCCGAATGGTTAGTCGCTGAAGGCATCCAATCAATGTCACTCAATCCAGATACTGTAGTAAGTACTTGGCAGCGCCTGGCTAAAAAATAGCGTGAATAGCATGATGGTAAAAGCGCAATGATTAACCGTACCGTATTTTTTATATCGGATGGTACTGGTATCACTGCGGGCGCTTTGGGTAAGCTGCTGGAGCACTTTCCAGGCACAAGTTTTACCCAAGTGCGCATGCCATTTACTGACACACTAGATAAAATCAAACTTGCGCAAGACAGCATCACTCGCGCCGCCGAAGCCAATGGCGGGCGCCCTGTCGTCATTATGTCTATTGGTAGCATTGAACTACGAAGCGCCTTAAAAAAATCTGACGCCTATTTTATTGATTTATTCAGCACCTTTATTGATCCACTAGGCGTTGAATTAAATCAACAACCACTCACAGGTGCAGGTATTGCGCACAGTGTGATGGGGACTAAATACAATGACCGTATGGAAGCGGTGAACTTCACACTCAACCACGATGATGGCATGACGAATTCAGGCCTAGAGGAAGCGCAAGTCATCTTAGTGGGCGTCTCACGTTGTGGCAAAACACCTACTAGTGTTTATCTAGCCATGCAATTTGGTATTAAAGCGGCTAATTATCCGTTGATTCCAGAAGATTTTGAACGAGGCACTTTGCCGGAAATTTTACACAAACATCTTGATAAGATTTTTGGCTTGACGATTAAACCCGAGCGCTTACATGCAGTTCGCAATGAACGTCGATTTGGAAGCTTTTACGCTTCCATTGAAAACTGTCGTCAGGAAATTATTACTGCAGAAAACTTAATGCGTAATGCTGGCATTACTTGGGCAGACTCTACCAGCCGCTCAGTTGAAGAATTGTCAGCCATCATCATGGAAAAAACACGCATTCTTACGCAAAAATAGTAGCTTAAAACCCGACTGTACTTACTTTAAACTGGGTTTTATTTTATCTAAAATTTCTGCAGAATCTGGCTTAATAAGACTACCATAGGCGTACACTTCTTTACCCCCAGGCAAAATTACATATTTATAGAAATTCCACTTCGGTGTTTGACCAGTTTTAGCGATGAGTTGTTGGTAAAAAGGATTTGCATTCGCCCCAGTGACTGAGCTTTTGGTCATCATCGGGAATTTAACCGCATAAGTCATCTTACAAAAATCACCGATTTGCTTATTGTCGCCAGGTTCTTGCCTAAAGTCATTGGAAGGGAATCCAATAACAAGCAAGCCCTTATCCTTATATTTGCTATACATACCTTCTAGCGCCTCAAATTGCGGGGTAAACCCACATTTACTCGCAGTATTTACAACTAAAATGGGCTTATCTTGATAATCACAGAGATTAATCTTGTCACCTTGCAAGGTTGTTAATTGATGATTATAAAGCTCTAGACAAGCAGCATTTGCCATGTGTGATACTCCTGTTAATAGCACTAATAAAAGTAACTTTTTCATCACTAACCACCTAGCTCATTAATTAAATATGAAAGTTCTGACTATCTCGTTTATGAATAGTTCTACAAGCTACCGCAGAATAAAAACGCTAGACTACAAATCATTGCTACAGGTATTATCTGCATATATCAGCACTGTAAGCTTTAGCTTAACTTCCATCCAAAAATTTCATGTATTAAGGCACCACTATGATAGGTAATATTAAAACTGCTTTTAAGTATGCGCTATGGCTAATAATCTTGCCAACCGCACTGTTTTCAATATACACATGGGCATCACTAAATTGGGTATATTCATCTGGAGAACGGGCTGGCTATGTGCAAAAATTCTCGCTCAAAGGTTATATTTGTAAAACATGGGAAGGAGAAATTGTTTTAGTGTCCATGCCAGGCACGCAAGCTGAAAAATTTACTTTTACCGTTAAAGATAATGCGATTGCTAAGAAGGTAAACGATTCCCTTGGTAAAAGGGTCAAACTAGTCTACGAAGAACACAAAGGCATTCCTTCCACTTGCTTTGGCGAAACAGCATACTTCGTCCAAGACGTTCAATTTCTTGAAAAATAAGCCTAATAATTAATTACATATCTTTAATGGCTGACGAAAAAAACTACATCACTCCACAAGGCCATGCTGCCATTGAAGCTGAGTTTCAAGAATTACTTAAAGTTGAGCGGCCAGCACTTGTCAAAGTGGTGTCTTGGGCGGCTGGCAATGGCGATAGAAGTGAAAATGGTGATTACATTTATGGTAAGCGGCGCCTGCGTCAAATAGATAGTCGCTTACGCTTCTTAATGCAACGCATGGATGCAGCGGTTATTGTGGATCCTGCTACACAACAAGGTCTAGAAAAAGTATTCTTTGGCGCATGGATTACTTTGTATTCACTTCAAAATAATACTGAGCACACTTATCGTATCGTTGGAAAAGATGAGCTAGCGCCCTCAATGGGTTATATTAGTTGGGTTTCTCCGCTGGCACGTGCGCTATTGGGTAAACAAGTAGGTGATGTCGTCAATGTGGTAGCACCTGCTGGTGAAGATCAATACGAAATTATTGATGTGCAATACCAAGCACCTAAGCCATAACCGTCAAACAAACCTAATCAACAAATGAACAAGCAAGACCCTCAATACTGGGATATTTTTTGTAAAATTATCGACAACTACGGTGACATTGGCGTTTGCTGGCGACTTTGCCAACAGCTAGTCAATGACCACCGCATTCAAGTCAGACTATTCATTGACGATTTCACAACCGCAAAAAAAATAATCCCTCAATTAGACACGAACAGAGCACAACAACGCATTGAAGACGTAATGATTTGCATTTGGCCCACGGCAGAAACCATGCCTGCCAAAGTTGTAATTGAGACTTTCTCCTGCACACTTCCTGACACATATCTAAGCCAGATGGCTACACAACAATCCATTTGGATTAATCTGGAATACTTATCTGCGGAAACCTGGGTGAGTGATTTTCATGCAAAACCATCACCGCACCCTACACTAAAGATTACCAGACACTTCTTTTTTCCTGGGTTTAAAGATGATACTGGTGGGTTACTACGTGAAAAAAACTTAATAACAAAACGCGATGAGTTTTTAAATTCAACAATCACTCAATCAGAATTTTGGCAAACATTAGGCATTCAAAATAATGACCATTCAATCAAAATTTCATTGTTTTGCTATCCGCAAGCGAATATTAAACAGTTACTCTTAGCATTGTTCGAAAGTAACCAAGCTAGCACTATATTGTATTCTTTTAGCGGCACAATAAAGTCTTTAAGTCACATTTTCACAGATTTTAAACAATTAGACGCCAATACACTGGTGAAGCAAAATGTCACTGTACGATTAGTGCCGTTTTTATCTCAATCTAATTATGATCGTTTACTTTGGGCATGCGACTTGAATTTTGTTCGTGGAGAAGATAGCTGGATACGTGCTATTTGGGCGAGTAAAACATTTATCTGGCAACCCTATATTCAAACCGAAGAGACGCATATCAAAAAAATGCGGGCATTTTTGGCGGCCTACTCACATAACGCTCCTGAAGAAATTCAATCCCTATTATTAAATACCCACCTAACTTGGTCAGCAGCTAAAGAGGATAAAGGCGACTTTAAAGAGCTCATGCTAGCTTTACCTAAGCTCAATAGTTACGCTAAACAACAAACACACTTACAGTCCATACAAGCTGACTTAGCAACTAATTTGCTTAGTTTTAGTGAAAAATTGGCAAAAAATAAGGTATAATTCGCCGATTTAGCGAACTGCATTATCAAAATGTAGTAGGCAAACTTATTAACTAAATCCTAAACTTAGCAGGGCAATTTATGAAAACAGCACAAGAACTTCGCGCCGGTAACGTCATTATGGTCGGCAGTGACCCATTGGTAGTGGTGAAAGCCGAATACACTAAATCAGGCCGCAGCACTGCTGTTGTAAAAATGAAATTCAAAAATTTATTAACTGATACGCCAAGTGAAACAATATATGGCGCAGGCGATAAATTTGAAGTCATTGTGCTTGAGAAAAAAGAAGCAACTTACTCTTACTTTGCTGACCCAAGCTATGTGTTCATGGATGCTGAATACAATCAATATGACGTTGATGCTGAATTTATGGAAGATGCATTACCATTTCTAGAAGATGGTATGGCAGTAGACATTCGCTTTTATAATGAAAAACCTATCTCAGTTGAATTACCAACAACAGTAGTACGTGAAATCACTTACACAGAACCCGCTGTTAAAGGTGATACATCAGGTAAAGTGATGAAGCCAGCTAAAATTGGTTCTGGTTTTGAATTCCAAGTGCCATTATTCTGTGCGCAAGGTGACAAAATCGAAATTGACACACGCACTGGTGAATACAGAAACCGCGTATTGAAATAATCTCAGGCATTTCACTCAGCAATTCTTTAAAAGGGAGCAAATTAGCTCCCTTTTTTAGTGCCTAAAAAACCCTATTCGCGCTATTATAGTGCCTAGTAAAATAATAAAAATATCCACTAGAGGGGCGTACATGAACGACAAACAATTAGTCGCTTTACAAGCCGCAAAATACGTTAAAAGTGGCATGCTCGTTGGCTTGGGCACAGGTTCTACCGCCAACTATTTTATTGCAGAACTAGCACGTCTGCAGCGTGACGAGGGGTTGAAAATTACCACAGTCGCCAGTTCAACTATTAGCGCTCAAAATGCTCATTCACTTAACTTACCTATAGTTGCTTTAGAACATATCAGTAGCATCGATTTATATGTAGATGGGGCCGATGAAATTACCCCCGACCTGACGCTACTTAAAGGTCGTGGTAGTGATTTAGTCAAAGAAAAGTTGCTAGCAAAGGCTGCTACTCAATTTATTGCAGTAGCAGATGCCAGTAAATTGGTCACTCATATTGGCCAAAATTTCGTTATCCCTATTGAAGTAATTCCTTTCGCTTGGCAGCTTGCTAAAAAAAGCCTTGAAACTATCGGCGGCGTAGGTCATTTACGCCCAAATGCCGCTAATGATGGATTTTGGATTACCTCGCACGGCAGCTATGTGCTCGACATGAAATTCGATAATAGTCTAAATGCTAGCGACTTAAACACTCAAATCAATAATACGCCTGGCGTTGTTGAACATGGCATATTTTATGACTTAACGCATACTGTTTTAATCGCTGAGAATGGCGTAGTGAGTAAGCTTAGTGTTTGAAAAGCACATGCGAAATAAACCTAACATGCGTTTATTTATCATTTCATTACTTTGGTTATTAATTGCCGGTTGCAAACCTTCAGATCCAGTTGATGCTGCTCCATCTATTGATCCTGCAAAAAAAGAAATTGTGTTTGTCACGCACAACGGCCCTTCCACTTATTACCTAGACAATGATAATCAACCCGCAGGCATGGAATATGACTTAGCCGTTTTATTTGTTAAGGAATATTACCCCTCCTATGAAATACGCTTTTTATTAGCAGATAGCATTAGTGACATCATTCCTAGCCTACTAAAAGGCAAGGCACATATTGCCGCAGCCAATCTCACCATTACTGATATGCGTAAGCACCTGGTATTATTTTCCAGCCCCTATCAAGATACCCAGCAGCAACTTATTTTTAATAACGAAGTGAATGATAAACCCAAAGATATTACCGAAGTCTTTGATAAAAAAATTGCCGTACCAGCTGGCACCAGCTACGCAGAGCGTTTAACTTCCACAAAGAAATCATATCCCGCCCTTAAATGGTTTAATAAAAGCCACACTAATACAGAAACTTTGCTAGAAGAAGTTGCTGACGGATTGATTGATTACACAGTCGCCGATAGCCATTTAGCCGCTTTAATGCAAAACTACTACCCGAACTTAGATGTTGCCATGCCTATTGGCCCACAAGATAAAATTGCTTGGGCTATGTCAAAAAATGCTGATCCGCAGTTGGTGATGAAAGTGAATACTTTTTTTGCAAAAATAAAGAAAGACGGCACATTACATAATTTATTAGATCGCCATTATGGGCATAACAACCGACTTAACACGCTTGATGTGACCACATTTCTTGAACATACCAATACGCTACTGCCTAAATACATCCACCTATTCAAGCAGGCACAAAACATTACTGGTATAGACTGGCGCCTGCTTGCAGCGTTGAGTTATAGAGAATCACACTGGGATACTTACAACACTTCACCTACCAATGTTCGTGGATTGATGATGCTGACCGAAAGTACTGCAGATTTGATGGGGGTTACCGACCGTTTAGATCCTAAACAAAGCATTCCTGCTGGGGCTAAATACTTACTAAAACTTATAGATACAGTGCCGGAACGTATTCCAGAACCAGATAGAACCTATATGGCGCTGGCTGCTTACAATATTGGCTACGCACATGTTGAAGATGCACGAGTGTTAGCTTCACGTCTTAAGTTAAATCCTGATAGCTGGGCTGACGTGAAAAAGACCTTAGTACTACTTAAAAATCCAGACTACTACACTACACTAAAATATGGCTATGCTAGCGGTGGCGCGCCAGTGGTTTTTGTAGAATCAGTTCGTAGTTATCAGCGCATATTAGAGCGCTATCAACCTAACAATAATCCGGACTTAAATCCATTTAAAATTGCGTTTGCAAATTAAGAGGCAAACGCAATCTATCAATCAATACACCTATAATCAGCTGGCTTTTATAACGGCCAAATTATTCATGTAAGGTCGCAATACATCTGGCACTGTCACGCTACCATCAGCATTTTGGTAGTTTTCTATCACTGCCACCAAGGTACGCCCTACTGCCAAGCCTGAGCCATTAAGTGTATGTACTAATTCTGGCTTACCTTGCTCATTTCTAAAGCGTGCTTGCAAACGGCGTGCTTGAAACGCCTCACAATTAGAGACTGATGAAATTTCACGGTACGTATTTTGTGCGGGTAACCACACTTCTAAATCGTAAGTTTTAGCGGCACCAAAACCCATATCGCCCACGCAGAGTGATACCACGCGATACGGCAAGCCTAAAGCTTTTAATATATTCTCGGCATGACCGACCATTTCTTCTAATGCGGCATAGCTAGTATCTGGATGAACGATCTGCACCATTTCAACTTTATCAAACTGATGTTGGCGTATCATGCCTTTGGTATCGCGCCCATAAGAACCTGCCTCAGAGCGAAAACATGGCGTATGCGCAGTCAATTTAATCGGTAAAGATTCTAAAGGCACAATTTCATCGCGCACGGTATTGGTCAGCGTGACTTCTGAAGTAGGAATTAAGTACAGCTTGCTATCGTTATGATTTAAGCTGAATAAATCTTCCTCAAACTTTGGCAACTGGCCTGTACCAGTAAGCGTTTCTGCATTCACCAAATAAGGCGTGTAGCACTCTTCGTAACCATGTTGCGCTTGCGTATCCAACATAAACTGCGATAAAGCACGATGCAGCTTAGCAATATGCCCACGCATAAAGGTAAAACGTGCGCCAGAAAGCTTAATACCTGTATCAAAATCTAGGCCTAGCGGCGTACCGACATCCGTATGGTCTTTAATTTCAAAATCAAAAGTGCGTGGCGTACCCACTTTTCGCAATTCTACGTTATCAGTTTCTGATTTACCTTCAGGCACGGTTGCATGTGGCAAATTAGGCACATTCAATAATAGGTTTTGTAACTGCGTTTGCAGTTCAGCTAAGCGCGCTTCATCTGCTTTTAATTGGTCGGCCAGGCCGGCCACTTCCGCCATAATGGCACTAACATCTTCACCTTTAGATTTAGCAAAACCAATTTGTTTAGAAGCGTTATTGCGCTTAGCCTGCAGGTCTTGTGTGCGGGTTTGAACGGTTTTACGCTCCTGCTCTAAAGCGCTAAAGCTGGCTGAATCAAACTCAAACCCACGTTTTTTTAATAAGCCAACAACGCCATCCAAATCATTTCTTAATGCTTGTATATCTAACATTTAAATCCTTTAAATCATTTCTTTTAAATCATTTTTTTGATTTTTTCTCAAGTGCGCGTTTATCCAACTCGCGCAAATGGGCTAATTTTTCCGTAATTTTACCTTCTAAGCCACGAGGTGTGGGCATATAAAATTGTGGTGGGTTTAAATCATCCGGAAAATAATCCACGCCGGCCGCATAAGCTTCAGGCTCATTATGTGCGTAACGGTATTCTTTACCGTAATCTAAGGCCTTCATGAGCTTAGTAGGTGCGTTTCTGAGGTGTAATGGCACAGGTCGTGACTTATCTTGCGCAACAAACGCCTTAGCTTGGTTATAAGCGTTATAAGACGCATTACTTTTAGCCGCCACCGCTAAATATATCACCGCATTCGATAGTGCCAACTCCCCTTCTGGCGAACCTAAGCGCTCATAAATTTGGCACGCTTCAAGTGCCATGCTTTGCGCGCGTGGGTCGGCCAAGCCTATATCTTCAATCGCCATGCGCACAATACGCCGTCCTAAATACAATGGGTCTGCACCGCCATCTATCATGCGCAAAAACCAATACAAAGTTGCATCAGGGTTAGAGCCGCGCACCGATTTATGCAAGGCTGAAATTTGATCATAAAAGGCTTCTCCACCTTTATCAAAGCGCCTCAGCTTGCTGGCCATGGTGGTTTGTAAAAAAGCCTCATCAATTTTGTTAATTGCCGCACTTGCGGCCGCATTAAACAAACCCTCAACAAAATTCAGTAAGCGCCTTGCATCACCATCTGCATAAGCAATAATTTGCTCACGCACTTCATCTTCCATACTGATATTTGTCGCCACCAAGGCCTGAGCACGTTCAAGCAATAAGCCTAACTCTGGCTCAGTCAATGCGTTGAGCACAAACACCTGTGAACGGCTTAATAAAGCGCTATTGACTTCAAACGAAGGGTTCTCAGTAGTTGCGCCAATAAAAGTGATGAGCCCACTTTCAACAAAAGGTAAGAACGCATCTTGCTGGCCTTTATTAAAACGATGCACCTCATCCACAAACAAAATAGTTTTACGGCCATGTTGTTGCAAGGTCAGCTCGGCACGTTCTACCGCATCACGAATATCTTTAATGCCAGATAGTACGGCAGATAGTGGAATAAAATCAGCATCTGCCGTATTAGCAATTAAGCGTGCCAAGGTGGTTTTACCAACGCCAGGTGGCCCCCATAAAATCATGGAAGGTAATTTGCCAGATTGAAATGCCAAACGCAGTGGCTTACTTTCACCTAAAAGATGTGACTGCCCAACGACTTCATCTAAAGTTTTGGGGCGCAATCTTTCAGCAAGCGGCGCTTCTGGGCTATTAGGTTGAAATAAGCTATTCAAAATGGGTTTAGGTTGTTACGGCAATGATTATCAACAACCAGCATATTAGCAGGTGGCAAGCCATCAGAATAGCATTGCAAGATTTTTTGTATTCACCATAGTCTATAAAGAAAAAACCCTAGATGATGTTTAAATCACTAGGGCAACTCTGGCGCATTTTAATTTAAAGCGTTATCTATTGAATCGAACAGTCTGCCCCACTACCATCAGCGCTATTATTAGATTTTGTCTGATCCTCAGACTGTTTATTCTGATCATTCGAATCTCCACCACGCTCAGATGATGGTTTACCACTTTCACCCCCATTTGAAGAGCTACCCTCTTGCTCACTAGACTGTTTTTTCTTTTCGTCTAATTTCGGAATCACGGGCGGGGCGGTAAAACCTACACCCGGGTCATGTGGCAATATGACGGGGGGTTGGTTAGGTGGAATAAAACCAACCTGGCCCGCTTTAAAATCCAGATTACCCTGTGTATTACCTGCAGCCACCGCACCAAAACGCACGGCCACATAAGTACCATCAGGCAAAGCACCGCAATTGGCCTGGCACACCCGCATATCGTATTGTGTACCACGAATACCAATGGTGGCCGTTGCAGTGTGTGCTTTGTATGCATCACGGTTACCACGCTTGCTAATTAAGCCAGTAATCGCCCGAAAACCGCCTTTAAGGGTGCGGAATATAAAGCTATCTTCTTCTGGGCTATCTTTGCTGTAACGATAGTTTTCTATTTTAAGTTGCGTATCTGGCCTAATCACCATTTCGCCACCATCACTTAATTCCATACGCACGAAACCATTTGTACCGGTTATCACAGTATCACCCTGCACCACCTTAACCCCTGCAACACCGGCCACAGTACTACCGTCAGCCTTTTGCACCGAAACCTTACCAGACAAGTGTGTAAGCGTGCCGTCAGCCATAGCAAATGATGTAACACCTAATAGCGTAATAGCCAACAAGCTCATCAAACAACGGTTTAAATAACTTACCATACTCAAAGTCCTTATTTGTTTACGCTGCATTGTAAAGTTCTGCCCTTAGGTTTTTCAGTTTCTACTGGGTTTTCGTTATTGGCTTTAGGGTCATCCACAAAGTTTAATGCCACCAGCACTTTTTCAGGGACTGCTACATCATCTTCTTCCTGCTTGATTTGAGTGTCCTCTGGCTGACTTATAGTTTCAGAGGTAACCGCTGTAACCTCTTGTTCAACCTCAGGGGTAATCACTGACTTATTAACAGTTAGCACACCAGTTGTACCTGTTGAAGCTAAACTATAGTTACCAGCATCTGTCCCTGTAAGGCCTGTTACTTTTTCAGTATAAACACCTTCAGGCATAGCGGCAGAAAGTATAGCCAATGCATTATTAGTGTCATAAGCACTCACGACGCCGGTCACAACATCAGATCCAAAAATAACAGAAAGTGTTGCAAGCCCTGCTACTGGGGTAGTGCCTGTATTGCCAGTAGCATCAGCCACTGACCAATTTAAAAGAGCCTGAGTAATATCGGCCGAGAGACCGCTGATGGTAGGAGTAGCGTACCCATAAACTGGAATGCCGGATGCAGCCGTCACACTAAATGACGCTACACTGCTGCTAATAGCCTTAGCAGTACCTACATTTTTATTAGCAAAGTTACCAGTAATGCTACCTAAAGCCACAGTATCACCAGCATTAGCGCCCGCAACGGTAAAGTTACTGGCTGTTAAATAGGCATTTGCCGTGCCATCGTAAACTCGACTGTAATTTGTTAAGGTGGTTGCTGTGAGTGCTGGCGCAGCATCTGAATAAAGCCAGCCATGGCCAGTACCGAGTATGGCCGAAGCTGGCGTTGAACTATAAGTTACGCCATATTGGACAAAATCAGCAAGGCAACCTGTTCCGCTTCCACAGCCAGTAATTGCCGTTGGGTTGGGTGCCCAAATAGACCAAGCATTACCTTTAATATATCCACTCGTACTCCCTATATTTGCCTTAAAGGTACTGGTAACGATAATATCTTGCACACCCCCTAGCATAGCCAGATTGTAATTAGCCGCACCAGAATTAAGTTCAATCGCATTTGCCTTAATACTACCTGTTGCCAAGCCATTCAGCGAACCTACCATTGCCAAGCGAGATGTTCCAGTGCTTCCAGATGATGTTCCACTGCCGCCATTCAACCTCAATGTACCGCCAATGGTGAGTGCTTGGCTCAGGTTACTTTTATCCCCAATAGCAGCTGGACTAGCGACATCATATGTTACCCCTTGGTAAGTAAAGGTATCACCCGTGCCACTCGCCGTACTAGTGCTACTGCCACCGGTTAGCGTAACGTTACCGGTGGTAGTAATAAGCTGCGTAGGCGCGCTAATAATTGCAC
>JAIPCR010000055.1 GCA_021738125.1 Sulfuritalea sp. | reverse complement strand
CATTCGCACCTTTTGCAAGCAGTTGCTTAGCTAACTTTTGCCCTAATGCATCTGCCTGACTTCTGTGACCACTTGCTGACTCAATTAACATTTGTTTGCCGTCTACACTAGCAACAAAACCAGTGATATGAATTTGCTCTGCTTCACATGTAGCATAAGCACCTAAAGGTACCGTACAACTACCTGCTAGGGCACGGCTCATCGCGCGCTCAGCCTCTACACAAACTTGGGTATTTGGATGATTGAGTGGTGCAAGAATGTCGAGCAAATCAGGACGGTTAGCGTTAATTTCAATACCCAATGCCCCTTGCCCTACTGCTGGGATGCTTAGTTCAGGTGAAATAACGCTACGAATACGTGCGCTAAGACCAAGCCTGATTAGGCCAGCCGCCGCTAAAATAATAGCGTCATATTGACCTTCATCTAATTTACGTAGGCGTGTTTGCAGATTACCCCGTAAAGATTCAATCTTTAAGTGTGGTAAACGTGCTTGCAGTTGACTTTGTCGGCGTAAGCTTGATGTGCCAACAATGCTACCAACAGGCAAGCCCTCTAATGAAGTAAAATTGTTTGAAACAAAAGCATCTCGTGGATCTTCACGTTCACCAGTAGCTGCCATCATGAAGCCATCTGGCAAGTTCATTGGTACGTCTTTCATGCTATGCACGGCTAAATCTGCACGACCGTCCGCCAGTGCCATTTCTAGTTCTTTTACAAATAAACCTTTACCACCAACCTTAGCTAAGGGCGTATCTAGAATTTGGTCGCCAGTGGTCGTCATCCCTAAAATTTCGACATTAGTCTTGGGATAAAGTGCTTGCAGGCGACTTTGAATATGTAGCGCTTGCCACATGGCCAAAGGGCTTTCACGAGAAGCAATCACCAGTGTGTTTGGCGCAGTAAAACTAGCTGTTGGAGAATTAGATGAAGTATTCATGTGCTGTGGGTTGGCTAGCAATTTTTAATTGAAGAAGTTTGATTTTAACACAAGCATTGCTTGACCTTTAGTTCTCGCGAATTAAGCGTTGTTGACGGCGACTAACGGCAATGGTTTCAGGAATGTTTTTCAATAATGCTACCCAGTGTTTATCGGGGTTTTTATCATCATGGTCGATATTAGATTCGTCCAAGAGTGCATCATGAGTCTCTGGCAGGCGCTTTTCATAGCCCAAAATATAGGCTTTTGCGGCCAAACAATTACGATGTAGTCGTATGAATCCAGCACCAAACTCTAGCTCTAAATGGTTGAGAGATTCTTCTATTAAGTATTCTTTTTCAACGGTACGTAAAGTCGTATATTTTTGATCGGCACGAAAATAAATAACATCAGCAATGGGAATTAATAAAATACGTCCACGCTCAGCAATGCTGATATTAGTTCTATGTGGATTTAGTGCGGCGATCGATTCAAGTTGTTTCGGCAATAAAGCATGTGCTTTATTGATGGCGGCTTGTAAGCGCTCGAAGCGAATGGGCTTTAATAAGTAATCCACCGCATTTAGATCAAACGCTTGTATTGCATAGCTGTCATAGGCAGTGGTAAAAATTACCGCGGGCGAGGGTATCATTTTTTGTAAATGTTGTGCAGTTTCAATGCCATTCATTTCTGGCATGCGAATGTCTAGTAATACGATATCGGGTTTGTTATCGTTAATGAGGTTGAGCGCTTCTTGGCCGTTTTTGGCTTCAGCTACAATTTCTACATTATGAATATCGCTCAAAAGCTCTCGTAAGCGACTGCGTGCAGGTGCTTCGTCATCAGCGATTAAAAGTTTGAGTGTGTCTGTCATTTTGTCGTGTGCGGAAAAATAATGTGTACTTGATATTCATTATTTGATTGTGTGCTTTTTAAAGAAGCTTCAAGATCAAAATGTAAGGTTAAGCGCTCTTTAATATTTTTCAGCGCCATTTTATTACCAATATGGCGAGTGTTTGTAGTGTGGTAGGGGTTGGTTAACACTAAGTGCACCTCGTTACGTTGGGTATAAATTTGTATGGTAATTTTACCCCCCGCTGCTAGTGGTTCAATGCCATGGAGGACCGCATTTTCTATGAGGGGTTGCAGTAACAATGGCGGTATTAAGGCGTCTGGTGGCATATCATCGATTTGCCATTGAATGAGCAATCTTTCTTCTAAGCGTAATTTTTCTAGTGCTAAATACTTACGACATAAAGCGATTTCTTCAGCAAGTGTTACTAAATCCCGATTATCAGCCATTAATACACGAAATAAATCTGCCATGTCTTCTAATGCAGCTTCTGCCTGCTTGGGTTGGCTGCGAATGATTGATAGCACCGCATTGATGGCGTTAAACAAAAAATGTGGCTGAATACGTGCTTGGAGTGCTTGCAGTCTTGCTTCATCGATTGCTGGCGAAAAAGCGCGCTGATGTAAATTAAAATAATATAAAGTAATCGCCAACACAATCAATGCGAACAACATCATGCGTGAATAACTTGGTAAATCATTAAATATATATAATTGAGTAACCACTCCATACACACTGCTACAGGCAAATACTACGATGAGACCTATTGCAAAAATACCTGACCAATAGCTTAGTTTATTGAGTAATGGCTGGCTTATATATAAAAATAATAGGCTTAGCAGTAACACAGGCTGAGCCACGGCAGAGATGCTAGTGACTAAAGCGGAAAATTCACTGATATTTCTACTGAGGACAATGGCTGCAAATGCAAGTAGCGTATTGGCGATGACTAATATTCGTAAGTTAACGCCTAAGTTACGTAGATTTGGCAATCTATTGGATTTTATCATCGCTGGTTTTCAATTTGAGTAGCATCGTAGCTTTTGTGTTTTGCATTATAATGATGATATAAGTATATTATTATTAAACAATATTTAGATATTTATGTAAAAAATATCTAAATAATCGAAGCTAACTTTCGATTCATATTTTGTTAACGTTGACCTATAAATGAGAAATGTAAAGTGACACAAAAGATAAGCGCACTCAACAATAAAAACACTAGTTGGTCAGGAAGATTCAATGAGCCTGTGGCGGAGTTGGTAAAAAAATATACTGCGTCAGTTGGGTTTGATTATCGGTTGGCAGAATTTGATATTCAAGGCTCCCTTGCGCACGCACAAATGTTAGGCACACAAAAAATTATTAGCCTAGAAGATGTGAAAGCGATAGAAGCGGGTTTGTCTGAAATATTATTAGAGATTCAATCGGGTCAGTTTGAATGGTTGCTAGATTTAGAAGATGTACACTTGAACATTGAAAAGCGCCTTACCGATAAAATTGGTGATGCAGGTAAGCGTTTACATACTGGGAGAAGCCGTAATGATCAGGTTGCAACGGATGTTCGCTTATGGTTGCGTGCAACTACAGATCAAGTGATTGCTGCTTTAAAAAAACTACAATTAAGTTTGTTAGATTTAGCAGAAGCCAATTTCGACACGGTAATGCCGGGATTTACACACTTGCAGGTCGCTCAGCCTGTTACTTTCGGTCATCATTTAATGGCCTATGTTGAAATGTTAGGTCGTGATGGTCAGCGCTTTGTTGATTGCCGTCGTCGCATCAATCGATTGCCGTTAGGAGCAGCAGCCTTGGCTGGGACGAGCTATCCAATTGACCGCGAGTTAGTTGCTAAAAAATTAGGGTTTGACGGCGTATGTGAAAACTCATTAGATGCTGTTTCCGATCGCGATTTTGCAATTGAATTTACTTTTGCTGCTTCGTTGGTGATGACACATTTATCTAGATTGTCAGAAGAACTTATTTTGTGGAGCTCACCAAGATTCGCATTCGTTGACATTGCCGATCGTTTTTGTACCGGTTCTTCCATCATGCCGCAAAAAAAGAATCCAGATGTTCCAGAACTAGTACGAGGCAAAACTGGCCGAGTTTATGGTCATTTAACAGCATTGCTGACCTTAATGAAAGGCCAGCCTTTAGCATATAACAAAGATAATCAGGAAGACAAAGAGCCGCTATTTGATACAGCCGATACTTTGCTAGTGACACTAGAAATTTATGCGGACATGATGCGAGGCATCAGCGTTAATAAAGAGAATATGCGTCAAGCCGCTAGCGAAGGTTTTGCTACTGCGACAGATCTTGCCGATTATCTAGCTAAAAAAGGCATGCCATTTAGAGATGCTCATGAAGTTGTAGCGTTGGCTGTACGTTATGCAGTAGATAAAAAAGTAGAATTAAGTGATTTGCCACTGGCAACATTGCAGCAATTTGCGCCTGAAATCAGTCATGACGTTTACGCGGTATTAACGCTAGAGGGCTCGCTCAATAGTCGTAATCATATTGGTGGTACAGCCCCAGTACAGGTTAAAGCTGCAATTGCCAGGGCGAAGGCAGCTTTAAATTTATAGGCAATACGCTAAAGGTCAAATGGCCTTATTTACTTTGGTATTACCAGACAATTGAGTGATACCGAGCTGAAATATTGGTTATCAATCAGTCGCTCTGCAACCTTGGCCTCAGCATTAACTAATGCGGTGCCGTTTTCAAAAAAATCATGTGACAAATAAACTTCAGCCTCTACTTTGCCGCCAATATAATGAAAGACCACGCGTTGTGGTTCTGGTAGGCCGTCAAGTAAAGGCGCAAGATGCATCAACAAGCTTTCACGCCCAAGCATACGCTGGGCATTTTGATCATGTTCGATATCATCCTCAGGGTCGACGTGTACTAATACATCGGAGACAGTGAGATGGCTTTTTAAAACGCGTTTACGGGCATGTTCTGCGATGCTGTGACCTTCAGAAACACTAATGCGAGGATTCACTAAAATATGCGCATCTACTAGTGCGCGATGTGCCATTCGACGGGTACGTAACTCATGCAGGCTTTCTACACCTGCAGTGTCTATTAATGTTTGGCGGATACTATCTACTTCTTCAACTGAAAGACCAGCATCAATAAGCTCTTGAAAAGCATCCCAAGCAAACACAATACCCATACGTACAATCATGAACCCAACTAAGATTGCTGCGACTGAGTCAGCGTAAATAAATCCTAGCAGATTAGCGCCGATACCAATCGCTACTACCAGTGACGACGCTGCATCAGATCTGGCATGCCATGCATTTGCTATGAGCATAGGCGAGCGTAGTTTTTCACCCACCCCTAACATGTAACGGAATAACAACTCTTTAGTGACCAGTGCAATAAGTGCAACCCATAATGCTAAGGGTGCAACTGAGGGTAGATGTTCAAGGTGCTGCAATTTTATTGCAGCAGCGACCATGATAGCGCCGCCCGTTGCAACAAGAATTGCACCTAATACAAACGATGCGGCAGTTTCCACTCTGCCGTGCCCGTAGGGGTGACCTTCGTCAGCTGGATTTTTACTGTGATGGCTGGCTATGAGCACTAGAAAGTCGCAAACCAAGTCAGATAAGGAGTGCATACCATCTGCGATTAAGCTTTGCGAATGTGCAAAGAAACCAGCTGCAATTTGCGCTAATGTTAATAAGGTATTGACTACAACACTTACCCAAGTGGATCGATTAGCTAAAGAATGCCGCTGCGGATCATCGAAAGAAATTTCCGGGTTATCTTGATTGGTCATGTTATGTGCTTTATGAGTGATATTTATCAGATTATACGGTTATTTGTAGATTTTTTTATGTCTACAATATATTGATCAGTGCGATTGCTGAATATCTGCATTGTCGCTTACTTAGCTTAAGAATATCTTAAGCTAAGTAAGCGACAATCATACTCGTCATCAAAATTTATAACATGATAAGGCGCTAAATTAGAATGAAATTACATGCAAAATTATTTGTTATTAGTGCAACACTAATAACATTCAACCTAATGTCAGGTTGTGGTCAATCTTCGGAATTACCAAGCGCCATAAAGATAAAAGGCGTTGTTGCGGCTGAGGTTAAAGATGGCGAAGTGACTGCAAGGGTTAAGAAAGTCTTGTTACTTGATGATAAAATCAAGCACTTGAATATTGCCGTTACAACGCTTAAAGGCGACGTTAAACTTATGGGCTTTGTTGATAGTCAAAGCCAAGTAGCATATGTAGATAAATTAGTTCGTAATGTCGAAGGTGTGCATACTATACATAGCGAACTAAGCATCAAAGAATAGGTATGGTAAATTTATTTAGTTCAGATATTTTTCGTTAAGAATCATTTAAGAAATTTTCAATATGCTTAACCATAGTTTGTATTATTTCACTCATTTAGGATATTTAAGCCATGAAACAAAAGCTAATTAAACAATTTTCTGCAACGATGTTGCTTGCCTTTGGCGTTTTAACTGTTACATCTTCGATGGCGGCAGATAAAGGTCTAGCTTATGTATCTAATCAGGATGGCGGAGTGATTGTGATTGACCTAGCCACCATGGAAACTAAAGGTAGCCTTGATATTGGCGCTAAGGGTCCACGCGGTATTGGTGTGACTGCAGATGGAAAGTGGCTGGTGACGGCCAATAAAGATGACGGCAATATTTCTGTGGTTGATACTACGGGTAATACTCGTCCTACTTTTGTTAACATCGGAAAAAATCCTGAGTTCGTTCGAGTGATGGGTGATCGCGCCTATGTTACTTATGAGCCTAGCGCTAAATCTGGGCCTCCAGCTAAGCCTGGTGCGGAACCTGCTAAAGATGACGATAAGGAAGACAAAATACCAGGCCGTATTGCTATTGTCGATCTAAAAACCGGCAAGATGATTAGTGAAATTATTGGCAAACCAGAGACTGAAGGCGTTGAGTTTTCTAAGAATGGTAAACAGATGTTGGTGACCAATGAATCTGATAATTCAATTACCGTCCATGATATGCAATCTGGCAAATTACTTAAAAGCATATCGGTAGGCAAGTATGGAGAGCGCCCTCGCGGCATTAAGATTTCGCCAGACGGCAAGACCATTTTGACTACCTTAGAATATGCAGACAAAATGTTGGTACTCAATGACAAGTTTGAAGTGATTAAGGAAGTTGCTACTGGTAAAACACCTTACGGCGTTTCTTTTGATCGTGCTGGCAACCGTATTTTTGTTGCAGCGAATAAAGAGAAAGCCTTGCAAGTTTTTGATGCGAAGACTTTTGAAAAGATTAAAGATATTCCTACTGGCGACCGTTGCTGGCATTTCAGCTTTACTCCTGATGACCAACAAATATTACTTGCTTGTGGCAAGTCTAATGAAGTCATCGTTATTGATGCTAATAAGTTAGAAGTGACTAAACGTATCACAGCTAAAGATATGCCTTGGGGCATAGTGACTTATCCAAAATCTATGGGTAGTCTAGATCGTCCTTAATTTTCACTAGTAAGATTAGTTTGGGGTCAGGCTCGGCCATCAATTAAAATAAAGCTCACTGCGATGTGGGCTTTTTTTATGTCTATAGGTTTTACAGATTTGTAGGCATGGTTATTTAAATTATTTACGCCCCGTTCAATTTGAACAACAATTAGGACATTGAACAATGTCTACGATATTGGGGGGGAAGTCCAGTTCGCTTTAAATTAAAAACTAATTTGATTTTCCGTAATATGTAATAGTTCTCAATCCCAAAACAATATGCTCTATGTAGTCATATGTTTTTTCAGTTGAGGACATTAATGATGCAGCATCTTTAAAAGTTGGATTAATAATGCGTATGTAACCACTGCCATCAATTGGGTAGAAGATAATAAATGCGCCACTTTCAACCATCATCAATGGCTTATTTTCCCTCGTTTGCCAATAGTACTTGCCATCAATTTCTTTAATTACACAAATGCTATTGTTGGATTTGGTTTTATCCAACTTTTCAACATCTCGTTCAACGCCACCAACTATTTTAATACTAGGTTTCCCATTAAATGAAAATGATTGGGCATTGCAAGAATTTGCAAAAAGAAGAAATAGGAGAGTAACAATGATTTTTTGCACTTTAGCTATCCATTTTGAATTAAGTGGAATTTCATTCTACATAAATAGTAAAACCAAAGCTAATACATAAAAGCATTGGTTTAGCTGTTTAGTATCAACTAAGTGCTTGATAAATAGAAGGCAGATGGTCTAATAGACGAAAATGTTACTGCAAATGGACATGTAATCAACAAAAATAAGCAGCTAGCCATTTAAATGGTTTCTAAATACCAATTCACAACCGTCGCGTAACGCGATGCTTGCCTAGCCAAATTTATCCCCTAACTTCCATAGAAAAACACACCACTATCTGTCGACGAATGATTGCCGCCTATTGACGCCTGAGCAAACCAATTAATTCGCTGCCTAAGTGACAATTAAATTCTGATAGAGTTATGTAAATAAAAATACTTCAAAAAAACAATAACTTAGTTGTTTAAAATCTGCGTTTCACTGGTTTGATTCCAGTTTAGACCTCAAACTAAAAACAACTCCAGCAACTCATTTAAAAATCGTTGTCCTAATGGCGTCGGTCTCATATTACCTTGTTTAATCACTAGCAGGCCTTTGTCTTGCGCTTTTTTAATAGCACTTTCAAGTGTGTGTATATTTAAACCAGTGCGTTGTTGAAATAAGTCTAACGGTACACCGTCAATCAAACGTAGGGCATTCATCATAAATTCAAAACCTAGTTCGTCTTTAGGAATAATCCATTCTCTCTCCATCGCATTGCCTTGCAGTGCTTTTTCCATGTAGGCTTTGGGGTGTTTGTGGCGAACTTCGCGAGTGATTTTATCGTGATAGCTTAATTTACTATGTGCACCTGCACCTATGCCTAAGTAATCGCCAAATTGCCAATAATTAAGATTGTGTTTGGCTTGTTTGCCTTTTTTAGCAAACGCCGATGTTTCATAATGTTTGTAACCATGATGAGCTAATAAAGCTTCAATTTCAATTTGCATGTCGCTGCTAGTGTCATCGTCAGGTAGGCTTGGCGGTGTTCGATAAAATGGCGTATTAGGCTCTAAAGTGAGGTGATAAAAAGATAAATGAGCAGGGTTTAGTAGCACTGCAGTTTGTGCATCTTGCACGGCATCTTTTAAACTCTGATTGGGCAAACCATACATCATGTCGCAATTAACTTGTTCAAATGTATTGAGCGCAAGCGTAATCGCTTGAAATGCCTGCTCGCTATCATGTATACGCCCCAAAGCTTTTAAGTAATCATTATTAAAGCTTTGTATGCCTAAAGACAGTCGATTCACGCCTGCTTGCATATAACCCAAAAAATTGGCTGTATCTACTGTACCGGGATTCGCTTCTAAGGTGATTTCTGCATCAAATTCTAGCGGCGTTAGCATGCGCACATGGCTTAAAATTCGATCTATTGATTGCGCTGAAAATAAACTAGGCGTCCCACCACCAAAGAATACACTTTTTATTTTACGACCCCATACCTTGGGCGTTGCAAGCTCAAGGTCCGCAATCAGCGCGTCTACATAGGCAGACTCGGGAATTTCGCCATGATGGTTACGGCTTTCGTGCGAATTAAAATCGCAATAAGGACATTTTTTTACACACCAAGGTATGTGAATATATAAGGATAGCGGTGGCGAGTTGGTCAGTCCTGAAATTGTCGCTTCTCCAGCTAGTGGCACAGAGGCGTTGCTATGGCTAAGGCTAATTTTTTCCGCAGCAATAATTTCAATAATTTTTTTGATACGAACTTACCTTTTGTAAGGGTTGATTAACGACTCAATCAATTGATGTAAGGCTTCTCGCATTTGTGATTCGCTCACTTCCATTAATAGTCCATCCTCAAGTGCATCCTGAGCGATTTGTTTGAGCTCGTCAAAATTTTCGTTCATGACTTTCACTTTTTCAGTGCAAGAAACCACGCTATGATCATCACGTAGCCATTTAGGCCAAGTCGTATTGGTCTTACTCATGGGCTAGTCTTTCAAGTTGCAATAGTAATTTAGTCATCGCATGGCCGCGATGACTAATGCGACTCTTGATATCTAACGGTAATTCAGCCACAGTTTTACCGGTTTTTGCATCTAGAAACAGTGGGTCATAGCCAAAGCCGTCATTGCCACGATATTCCGTTAAAATTTCACCAGCCCATCGGCCTTCAGCGATGAGTGGCTCAGGGTCGAGTTCATGCCGCACAAGCACCATGACACAATAAAAATGGGCGTGACGGTTTTCTTCAGTGCCTAATACTTCTAGCAATTTTTGATTGTTTCTTTCATCAGATTTTGGTTCACCCGCATATCGTGCAGATAGCACGCCAGGTGAGCCCTGCAGGGCATCTACACATAAGCCAGAATCATCAGCCAGTGCTGGTAATCCAGTGTATTTACTAGCATGACGTGCTTTAGCGAGTGCATTCTCTAGGAAAGTAAAGTAAGGCTCTTCGCACTCAGGTATATTGAGTACTGATTGTGGAATAATTTCAATATTAAGTGGTGAAAGTAAGTGTTGGATTTCACGTAACTTACCCTTATTGCCTGAAGCAATGACTAACTTGCTAAGCACTTAACACCTCATTTTGCTGGGTGATGAGTTGTGTAATGCCTAGTGAAGCTAAGTCCAACATGGCATTCATAGCATCACGGCTAAATGGTTCGCCTTCAGCGGTACCTTGAACTTCCACAAAACCGCCGTCAGCGGTCATTACAACATTCATGTCGGTGTCGCAGTCAGAATCTTCAATATAGTCTAAATCAAGCACTGGCTGGCCTTTGTATACACCTACTGAAATTGCTGCAATTGCCTGCTTAAGAGGGCTTTCTGTAATTTTGCCGCTGGCTAATAATGTGGAAACGGCGTCATGTAAAGCAACATACGCGCCTGTAATGCTAGCTGTTCGGGTACCGCCATCTGCTTGAATAACATCACAATCAATCTGAATGCTGCGTTCTCCCAGTTTTTCTAAATCAATAATCGCGCGTAGTGAACGGCCAATGAGTCGTTGGATTTCTTGGGTGCGGCCAGATTGCTTACCTTTAGCGGCTTCTCTATCCATGCGACTGCCAGTTGATCGGGGTAGCATGCCATATTCTGCGGTTACCCAGCCTTGGCCTTTGCCTTTTAAAAAACTTGGGACGCGATCTTCTACGCTAGCAGTGCATAATACGTGAGTATCGCCAAATTTCACTAACACTGAGCCTTCAGCATGTTTGGTGTAATGGCGAATAATCTCGACATGACGAAGTTGATTAAAGCTACGTTGACTTGGTCTGTGATTGGTTTGCATGGTTAAATTCCTAGTGAATTGCTTTATTTTGGCATGAAATCATGAGTATTTGATAACATTGCATTAATTTTATTCATATTCCATCAGAAAGCACCCGTATGATTTTTAGCATGACAGGCTACGCCGCACTGGAACAACCCATAGAAAATGCTACCTTGTTATTAGAATTGCGGGCAGTGAATAGCCGTTATTTGGATTTGCACTTTAAGGTAGATGAAAATTTAAGAAACTTAGAACCGGTTATTCGTGAGCTTGTCAGCGCACAATTAAGTCGCGGAAAAATTGAATGTAAGCTTAATTTAATCCAACGTACGCAGGCTCATCAAGCAACACAATTAGATGAAATGGTTATGCAAAAATTAGTTGATATGCAGACTAAAGTGCGTATACATTTCCCACAAAGCCGAGAACTTTCAGTGGCAGATATATTGCGTTGGCCGGGTGTGGTGTTAAGTGACGCTACTAGTTATAGCACGCTAGTGGATGATGTAAAAAAATTGGTTTTAGAAGGTTTGCAAGCGCTTAATGATTCTCGTGCCCGAGAAGGTGAAAAACTTAAGGTCATTGTATTGGAACGATTAACTCAGATTGAAGTATTAGTGGAAAAAGTAAAGCCACTATTGCCTGCGCTGACTAAAGAATATCAATCTAAGTTAGAAGCTAAATTGCATGAAAGTCTCAAGAATTTAGATCAGGAACGCATCGCTCAAGAGTTGGTACTTTTTGCGCAGCGTATTGATGTTGATGAAGAGCTTACAAGGTTGACCACACATGTGAGTGAAGTAAAACGTATTTTAAATAGTAGCGCCCCAGCGGGTAAGCGTTTGGATTTTTTGATGCAAGAGTTAAATCGTGAAGCCAATACTTTAGGTTCTAAAT
>JAIPCR010000054.1 GCA_021738125.1 Sulfuritalea sp. | reverse complement strand
GCCATTTTGATTAGGTAATTGCTCGCCGTATAGGCCTACCGCCATAATCGTTAGAGGATTCATTGCCTCATCTATGCGCAAACCCTCAGTATAGGGCCAATCAAGGACTTGGATGTTTTGGCCGGGCATACGCTGCTTGTCAGCTAGCGAGATAAATTCTACGTATTTGGCATTAGCATTTGGTTCAGCCCACTTAATAAGCTGCGCGAGTGGTAGCCCTATCCATGGAATCACCATAGACCAACCTTCAACACAACGCATACGATAGATACGTTCCTCAAGCGGTGCTAGCTTGAAAATATCTTCTATGCCAATGATTTTATTTTTTTTTACCTCCCCCTCAATGCTTACCATCCAAGGATGGGGGTTAAATAACTTAGAATTTATAGCAGGCTCGTTTTTATCGGTACCAAATTCGTAGTAATTATTATAGGTAGTGATATCTTGATAAGAAGTTAGCTTCTCACCTGCGCCGTAAGCTGTTTTGTTGTATGTGGAAATTTTACGGCTAGATGCCAGCCTGCTTGTTAAGCCGCTAGCAGATCGATTTAATTCGCCAATAGCGCCAGTCTCTAATATAGCTGCTTTGATTGGATTGTTTGATAAAATTGCAGTGCCTGCAATCAAGCCCATTCCTGCTTTTTTAATGAACTGGCGGCGATTATCAAATACTTCTTTAGGCGTTATTTCAGAAGGCATAATGTCAGATTTAGTTTTGATAATCATAGCTGTTCTCAATGGGAAGTCAGATGTAGGATAGCCCTACTGCCTATTAGTCGAACTTAAGGTTAATTACTTACTAAGGTTTAATAAGTCTTTATTATTACTTAAAACAAACCTTGTGTTTCTTGAGTAATTTCTTCTTCTAAGGCTTTATCATTAGTAGCTTTAGCAATAGATTTGGCATTTTCAACCAACAGTTTTGCGGCTGGGATGTCGCCTGTCGCGACCTTAACCTTAGCTAAGACATAGCTAGCTTGAGCCTCGTAGTATGCTCCGCCCTGCTCTTTTGCAAATTTAATAATTTTATTGAGTGTTTTTTCAGCATTTGCATAATTCTTAACAATGGCGTAATAACGACCCAGCTCAATACTAGAGTGTGCATATTGATCTAAAGTTCCCGATACATCATGGAGTAGATAAGCTTTAATTTGAAACTCTAACGCTAAATCATCTTGATTCATATGATGGTAAGTTAAAGCAACTTTTTCATAGCTTTCACCGCGCTCATTATCATTCGCTGCCAACTTACGGCCTAATTGATAAGCATCTAGCGCTTGTGCTAACAACTTTTCATTAGAATAAATGTCGCCAATCGCATTATAGCCAACTCGCTCAAATGCTTTGCTCCCGGCCAATTGGGCATTTGCAATGGTTTTTTGGTAACTACTAATAGCTAATTCGGATTGCTTCAGTAATTTATAGGTGTGGCCAATAAGTAATGTGGTGATTGTTTTGTCGAATGCTTCTTTAGATTGCAAGTCAGCCAACTTAAATGCTGTTAAAGCACCATTAAAATCATCTTGTGCAGTAAGTGCGCGACCTTGGCACATTAACGCATCCCTATCATTTTTGTTGTTATTTAATACTTTTTTAGCCTGCATAAGTGCGCTGGCTATATCACCTTTTTCTAGCAATTTATTGCAAGAACTATTCTCAGAATTATCTGCATAAACATTGTTTAAAAACATTGAGATGAGAATTAAACCTAATGTAATATATAATTTCATGAACGCCTCTTATTTTCTTGCTTTGCCACTTAAGCTAACAGCTCAAGCAGCCCAGCTTCATCTAAAATAGTTAAATTAAGTTCTTGAGCTTTGTCTAATTTGCTTCCAGCATCGTTGCCAGCAACAACATAATCAGTCTTTTTAGACACGCTACCGCTAACCTTTCCTCCGGCCACTTCAACGAGCTCTTTCGCCTTATCACGTGACAAATTAGGCAATGTACCTGTAAGTACAAAAGTTTTACCAACAAGCTTACCTGTTGTCTGTTGCTTGCCGTCAGTTTCTGGCCAGGTAATGCCTGCTGCGATTAACTCTAAAATTACCGTTTGGTTATGTATCTCAGAAAAAAAGTTAGTAATCGATTCTGCAACCACCGGACCTACATCGTTCACTGATAACAATTCATTTAAATTTGCCAGCATTAACATGGATAAGTTGCCAAAATGCTTGGCTAAATCTTTAGCGGTAGCTTCACCCACATTGCGCATACCTAAGGCGTATATAAAGCGTGCTAAAGTTGTTGACTTGCTATCTTCCAATGCTTTTAGTATGTTTTGTGCCGACTTAGTTGCCATGCGATCTAAATTACTTAACGTAGTTAAATCTAACTTATAAATATCTGCCAACGTATGCACTAAGTTAGCTTCAACAAGCTGATCTACCAACTTCTCACCTAGACCTTCAATATCTATGGCACGGCGCGAGGCAAAATGAATAATGGCTTGCTTGCGTTGCGCCGGGCAAAATATACCACCAGTGCAGCGCGCAACGGCCTCGTCTACCTGTTTTAAAATATGTGAACCACATTCTGGGCAGGTGGTAGGCATTATAAAGCGACGCGCATTGCTGGGACGTCTTTCTATGAGTACGTTGACCACTTCAGGTATCACATCCCCTGCCCTGCGCACACTTACTGTATCGCCTACATGAACATCTTTACGTCGCACTTCATCTTCATTATGTAATGTAGCGTTTGTTACCGTCACACCACCTACGAATACCGGCGCCAATCTTGCAACTGGTGTAATAGCCCCAGTTCTCCCTACTTGCACAGTAATGTCTTCGACTATCGTTAACGCCTCTTGAGCAGGAAATTTATGGGCAATTGCCCAACGTGGCGCTCGTGAAACGAAGCCTAATTCATTCTGCTGATTGAATTGATTTACTTTATAAACAACACCATCAATATCGAATGGCAATTTTTCACGCACCTGACCTATGTGTTGGTAGTAAGCCAACAAACCAGACAATCCCATGACAACTTTACGTTCCTTACTCACTGGGAAATGCAAGTCAGAAAGATAATCAATCGCCTTACTATGACTAGTAATCATTGGTATGCCTTCAGCTGCGCCTAAGCCGTAAGCAAAGAAACTTAAAGGTCGTGTGGCAGTAATTTTTGGATCTAATTGACGCAAGCTACCAGCTGCAGCGTTGCGTGGATTAGCAAACTGTTTTTCACCTTTAGCGACTTGTGTTTGATTGAGTTGCTCAAAGTCTTGCTTAAACATCAACACTTCACCCCGCACTTCGAGGAGTTTTGGCAGATTTTTTTCATTTAAACGCATTGGAATGCCACGCAAAGTACGTAAATTATGCGTAACATCTTCTCCTGTGTATCCGTCACCTCTTGTAGCCCCTTGTGTAAATAGCCCATATTCGTAGGTTAATGTAATTGCTAACCCATCAAATTTCGGTTCAACGGCATATTCAATAGAACCTTGCCCTAATGCTTCGCGAATGCGCTTATCAAACGCAACAAGCTCACTCTCTTCAAAAGCATTATTGAGCGATAACATAGCCTGTCTATGGCTGATGCTATTAAACGCATTAGCGGCAGATCCACTTACACGCTGAGTGGGTGAGTCTGGGGTGATAAGCTCAGGATGAGATTTTTCTAAGTCTTGTAACTCGCGATAGCTTTTATCGTACTCACTATCTGGGACTGAAGGGGCATCTAGTACATAGTATTCATGGTCATATTGCGCAAGTAAAAGACGTAACTTTAAACAACGTTCTGCTACATCTGGCTCCTCTGAAATATTTAATACGGGAGAATCAAATGCTAGACTTTGTTGCTCGGTATTGTCGCTCATCTAAGAGAATAACCTGCGCGCACTATCTGAGCCGGGCACAATGCCACGTAACAACATATTTGCTTGGATAACTTTGAGTTGCTGACGTATTTTCTCAATTTGTACATCACCCAATACTTTGTTGTTATCGTCAACTAATACAGCATTGAGACTTACCTCCATTTGCTGGGCAAGCTGCACCATATGATTAAATGCTTCCGTACATTTCTTTACGTGAGGGATATCTAACTGAAAGGTAATGCCTTTGACAACAGAAGTTCTTAACATGTCAGGGCTAAATGGGTAGTCGTCTCGATTAAACATCACAAATAACGGATTTGTTTGCGGAATATCTGCTTCATCAATACATTTAAAATACCCTTCTGCGCCAAGCTTTAGACCTTGCGCTTCTGCTAATCCTTTTAATTTTGTGCCAGTAAATGCGCCATTTTCACCATGTGCTAAATGAAATCCTATGGTTTTATCAACTTCAATACAGAATTCATCTAAGGCAATCGCATTTGCAAAGGCATCTCCCTTACCCTGCCATTCAACATGACCATTGATAGCTAAGCTAAAGTTTTCTACTGTTAATTGAAAATGATTTAAAGTACTCCGAGATATTGCGCCACCTCGGTCTGCAAGTTGTATGCTGCAAGCAACCTTAGATATTTGTCGATTCAGCGCTTCCGAGTTTGAAGTAAGCTCTTCAAGTAAAAGCCATTGTTTGTTGGCATCTAAGACATGAATAAAAACTGGCTTATCAAAGCTTTTAAATAATAATCCTAGCGCATTATTGATGGCATCGACTGAAGTGGCTGTTGCCAGATAGAGTAATGCCGTTAAATCCATTTGGCCTTGCAACATCGCTGGTAAAGTTGCTGCATGCTCTGATGGCAAATCTAGTTCTCTAGGGCCCTCGGATGCCTCAGCATCAGCAGCGGACTCTGCATCAGCATGAGTGCCAGTCAATTCGCCGTCATACTGCATAGGTAAATCAGAACTTACTGGCTGATGAGCAACATCTTCAGTCAGAATTTCTTCGGTATAAGATTGTATGGATGGTTCAGATATTGAATCTTCGAATACTTCACTGTTGATAGAAAAGCGATCCGAATCATGGTGATCTATAGCTGACTGCAATTCACTAGATTCTAATGACGGTTCATCCAGCAAGGCGTCGTTTTTTAATGGTGAGAAGTTGCTGTCTAGTTGACGATGGAATCGTCTTTCTTGCCACCAATTGATAATTAGTACAGCAATTATAATTAGCGCGCCAATGGCTATTAATGCTATTTGTAAATCAGTCATTTAAGCTTAACTTTCAAAATTTTTGCTTACGGGTTAACGGTTAATTTAACTCTTTACGTCTTCCATCATGCGAACTGCAGCTTCCATATCGACATCTACAATGCGTGAGACACCAGATTCCTGCATAGTAACACCTATCAATTGCTGAGCCATTTCCATAGTTATTTTATTATGACTTACGTATAAAAACTGTGTTTTTTCCGACATTTTTTTCACCATGGCACAAAAGCGCTCTGTATTGCTATCATCTAAAGGTGCATCCACCTCATCCATTAAGCAAAATGGTGCAGGATTAAGCCTAAATAAGGCAAATACCAGCGCCAAAGCAGTTAAAGCTTTTTCACCACCAGACAATAAATGTATCGTACTGTTTTTCTTACCTGGTGGTTGCGCAAATACTTGCATACCTGTATCTAAAATCTCCTCGCCTAGCAGTTCTAATCTTGCTTGCCCACCAGCAAAAAGCGTCATAAAGAGCTCATTAAAATGACGATTTGCCTCGTCAAAAGTCGCCTGCAAGCGGCCTCTTGTTTCTTTATCTATCTTGCGAATGGCCTCTTCTAGCGTATCACTTGCTTCCCTTAAATCAGCAGACTGACTATCTAAATATTGCTTACGTGTTTGCTCAGTATCCAACTCTTGAATCGCAGCTAAATTCACCGGACCTAGCGCCTCTATATCTACTATAAGTTGATCTCGCTTATTTTCTAAATCAATCACTTTAAGCTTACGATCACTCCCTTCTAAAGCCTCTAAATTTTGGGTAAGTTGCAGTTCACTTAAACCAGAGGTCATTAGTTCGGCTTGGCACTGTTCAAAATGTAAGCGAGCTTCTTGTTCAGTTAGGCGACTGACTTCTAATTTATCGCGAAGAGGATGCAGCAATTGTTCATTCTGCATCCGAGTGCGCTCTTGTTGTTGTAAGCCTAATTCAGATTCACTCATATTATTTCTAGCTAAAGCCAACGCCTGTTCGCGCATTCGTTTAGCATTAAGTGCTGCTTCTAAATTTATCTTAAGCGTCTCCATTTTTGTGGCGGCTAATGTGGCACTTACTTCATCGCTCCGTAACTTAAGACTTGAATTTTCATGAAGTAAATTATCAATTTTTAATTTTAACTCATTGATATTGTTAGTATTTAATTTTAAATTAAAGCTTTTTTCTTGATGTGCACGTTCCATAGATTGCAACTGGTTGCGCGCCTCATTGAAAGCCAATTCAGCCTGTTGCTTATTAGTCTCGGCTACTCGCTGATCATCTTTTAGCTGCGTTAAATTTTGAGAAATTTCTACGACTAATGTTTCTTTGAGCGTTATTTCGTCATTAATTTTAAGTAGCTTTTCATTTGCTAAAGCGCTGTCACCTTGCAATGTTTTTTGTCGTTGCAAGTTATTGTGTTGCGTTTGTTTAATTTGCTGCAACGCTAGGCTAAGCTGATGCGCTTGTTGGGTTGCCGTCTTGAGCTGAACGCTGTGCGTATGCTGCTCGGCTCTCAGCCCTTGTAAATCCATTTCTAATTGCGATACTTTTTGATGCGCTTCTGTTAAATCTAGGTGTAAAGGTGGCAATTGTTGTTGTAAATTATCCAATTGCACTTGTCTTTCTAAGACGCCGTGTAAGATTGACTGCGCTGCAAAGTAAGTAACGCTATGCTTGGTGTAAATATCACCTTGTTTGTTGACTAAATACTCACCCTTATTAAGTCTTTGGCTCGCGGCAAGAGCATCCACACCCTCTTCAACGACATATGCCCCTGCAAGCCAATCCTGAAGCACAGCTTGTTGCTTAGGATTTATTTTCTCTAGCATAGAATATAAAGTAACTTTATCTTCTACGTCATTGCTTGATTTTAATTCCGCAGAATCTAATGCAACAGTTAATGCACTAGGAGGTCGATTGGCCAGTTTAATCGCTTGAAGGCTGATAGCGTTCAATCTTGAGCCTAGAGCGGCTTCCAAAGCAGACTCCCAACCTTTTTTTATGCTTAATAATTGCCAAATTCTAGCGCCATTTTCTAAGCCAACTTCCTTTAACCAAGCAGTTAATGCTGTTTCATTGTTGCCATTTTTAATGGTTTGCTGAATTTTTAGCAACGACCCAACTTCAGCTTCCAAGAGACTTAACTCACGTTGTTTAGCCAAAAATGAGTCTCTATCGGCTTTAAGTGTATGAATGAGCGCTTGTTCTTTTTCTAGCTGTTCTGCAGCATGGGTTTCTAAATTAGCAATTTCAGCTTCAATTGCTAATAACTGTGCTTGCTTCTCATTAAGCGTATTATCAGGTGTTAGTTGAATGCTACTTAGACTTTCATGTATTCGTTGTAAATGCTCATTGGTTTCAACGGCTGTACGCTTAATATGCCCAATATTCGCTTGCTCTAAGCGTAAACGCTGTTCTGCATTCGCTAAGGCTGATTGACTTGTATTCAAGCGATTAAGTGCTATTTGAAATTGCTGTGACAACTGAGGAATGGCTTCTTTAGCCAAACTGCTTGCACGCTCAGACTCGGTAAAATCAATGTTAGCAATTTGCAATTCAGTTTGAGCCACAAGCAAAGCTTTTTCAAAATCACTTCGCTGCAGTGAATTTTTATCCACCTGAGCAAGTAGCTGCTGTAACTGTTGTTGCATGCGCTCGCGTGCTTCACTGGTGTTTTTAACTTGATTCTCTAGGTTAGAAACCTCAGCGTTGGCTTCATAGTAGCTTGCTTGCGCAAGATTTACTGCTTCAGTAGCAGCAAAGTTTTGTTGTCGGGCGAGTTCTAAAGCCGTTTCGTTGCTGCGTAAATTAGCCATTTGTGCTTCAAGTTCATTGACCAACTTTTCAACTTGTCGCTGCGCCCTTTCCCACTGAGTACTCGCATCGCGCTTTTTCAATAGCCATACTTGGCCCTTAGTGACATTAAGTAGTATTTGCAATTCATGGTATTGCTCGGCCACCACCGCCTGAGATTGTAAGCGTGCGATTTGCTTATCTAATTCGCGAAGAATATCTTCTACTCTGGTTAAGTTTTCACGTGTGTCTCGTAAGCGTAACTCCGTTTCACGTCGACGCTCCTTATACTTGCTGATGCCTGCTGCCTCTTCTAAGAAAATACGTAATTCTTCAGGCTTGGCTTCTACAATACGGTTGATGGTATTTTGACCAATAATGGCATAAGCGCGACCACCTAAACCCGTACCCAGAAACAAATCAGCGACATCCCGGCGACGCACTACTGTGTTGTTTATGTGATATGTTGAGCCTTTATCTCGCTCAATTACACGCTTGACGGAAATTTCAGCATATTGACTCCACTCACCAGATGCGCCACCGAGACTATTGTCAAAAATTAATTCGACACTAGCGCGTGATATGGGCTTGCGATTGCCAGAGCCATTAAATATCACAGCATCCATGCTATCGCCACGCATTTCTTTGGCAGACGATTCACCTAACACCCAACGGACGGATTCCATTACGTTAGATTTTCCACAACCGTTTGGACCAACCACACCCACACGCTGCCCATGAATGTGCAGCGTTGTTGGATCAACAAAGGATTTGAAGCCAGCGAGTTTTAAGTGAGTTAAACGCAAATTGAATAATTCAAAATATTAATAGCTAAATTTTTATAGAAATTTATAAAATAGTATAATAGCTTTTTTTAAGCAAAAAGACGCTATGACTACGCAATCAATTGGTGCAAAGCCAACCACACTTCCAACAAAAGTATTAGAAACTTTTGAAAACCCTAACCAAACGCGAGATTTCCATATACACATGGAGATTCCTGAGTTTACTTGCCTTTGTCCAAAAACAGGTCAACCTGATTTTGCCATCATTTACCTTGACTATATTCCAGATCAAAGCTGCGTAGAACTTAAAAGCTTGAAGCTATACATGTGGTCTTTCCGTGACGAAGGCTGCTTCCATGAAGCAGTTACCAACCGCATCTTGGATGACTTGGTGGTTGCGACACAACCTAAATTTATGCGAGTGACCGCTAAATTTTATGTGCGCGGCGGTATTTTCACAAACGTGGTTGCCGAGCATCGCAAGGTCGGTTGGCAACCCCTGCCTCGCGTAGATTTAACACAGTTTGATAGTCAGTCAAATGTACGTGGCTAGTATCGACATTTGCTAACGATGGCGATTAGCACGATGTTTTGCAATTAAGTATTTGTGAAAAAACTTTCATTCAAGCGAGTGAAAATCATTGACAACCAACCAGCCCATCTTTATGATGGCGCCTCGCTGATAGCTCGTGTAATAAATAGCTAAAAGGAAGTAAGTTCGGGGGTATAGCTCAGCTGGGAGAGCGCTTGCATGGCATGCAAGAGGTCAGCGGTTCGATCCCGCTTATCTCCACCAAAATAGCTTCGATAAATCAGTGGTTTTGTAGTAAAATGTTGCACTTGTAGTAACGCAGTAAAATTCTTAGGTCCCCATCGTCTAGAGGCCTAGGACACCTCCCTTTCACGGAGGCGACCGGGGTTCGAATCCCCGTGGGGACGCCACCTTTTATTAGTATAGCCGCCACGTTATATTATTAGTAAAGGTAGCAGCAACAAGCACTATCAATACAATGAATGTAGCCAGCCCATCCTTAAGATGTTCTGGCTTTTTCGCTTTTTAAGCTCTTAGATTTTCCACTTTATCGCAGTGGGTCAAGTAATGGCGACAAGCCATTGTGATCAATTTCTTGCATCAGCGCCAACAAACGCCCCAACTCTCCTGACGGAAAACCTTCACGTGCAAACCAATTTAAGTATTGCCCGGGCAAGTCAGCAATTAAACGGCCTTTATATTTGCCATATGGCATCTGCACGCTAACTAAGCGCTGTAAATCGGCTGGGTTCATATCACCTTATTCAAACTATCAATTATTAGATTTTACTCAAGATTAGGCAGTAGCTACTAAATAAATCACTTTAAGATTTCAAGGCTAAATCCATCTTTAATTAAACAATTGAAGAGAGTTATCAAGCATTATCATGATGCATTGATGATAATTTTAAGGGTATGATGCTATGAGCTGGTATGATTTAGTATCAATTCATATTTTTGGGGTTTAAATGGCACGTCCTGAAAAAATTCGCTTAGGTGAAATCCTGCTTCAGCAGCGTTTAATTTCTGCGGATGACCTAGATAAATCGCTAGAAGAACAAAAACGCACCGGTCGGAAACTGGGGCGCGTTATTGTCGACCTTGGCTACGTCACAGAAACACAGATTTCTGAAGCTTTTGCACGCCAACTCAATATCCCGTTTATTGACTTACCTAAGTTCAACGTTAAAGCAGAGCTTATTAATAAGTTGTCCGAGGCACAAGCAAGACGTTTCAGATGCTGCGTGTTGGAAGATAAAGGCAGTAGCTATTTAATTGGTATGGTAGACCCCACCGATTTATTTGCTTACGATGAATTATCTCGCTTACTACCCAAAGACATTGAACTAGCTGTCGTACAAGAAGACTCTTTACTCTTACTGATAGAACGTAGTTACCGTCGTACTGACGAAATATCAAATTTAGCCTTAGAACTAGGTCAGGATCTTGGAGATACTGCCATAGATTTTGCTGCATTGGGCGTGGCAGGTAGCGCAGAAGAAGCACCAGTAGTTAAGCTATTACAGACAATTTTTGAAGACGCAGTACAAGTACGTGCATCAGATATACATATTGAGCCGCAAGAGAAAAAATTACAGATACGATTCAGAATTGATGGTGTCATGCATTTGCAAACACTGGCCGACTTGAAAATTTCTTCTGCATTAGCATTACGGCTAAAGTTGATGTCCGGATTAGACATTTCTGAAAAACGTTTACCTCAAGACGGACGATTTGCCCTCAAGATTAAACAAGAGAATGTTGATGTGCGTATTTCAACTATGCCGACTCAGTACGGTGAATCAGTCGTCATGCGTTTGTTGATTCAAAACGCTAATGATTTTTCACTAGAAAAACTTGGCATGCCAGCTGACATGTTAGAAAGGTTCCGCAAGCTTATACATCGCCCAAGTGGCATGGTGCTTGTCACAGGGCCAACAGGTAGCGGGAAAACAACCACCTTATATGCAGCGCTAAGTGAATTAAATTCCACTGCAAATAAAATCATCACCGTAGAAGACCCTGTTGAATATCGCCTACCTGGCATCAATCAGGTACAAGTGAATGACAAGATAGATTTAAGCTTTTCACGAGTATTACGCTCTACATTACGCCAAGACCCTGACGTTATTTTAGTCGGTGAAATGCGCGACCAAGAAACGGCACAAATCGGCTTAAGAGCAGCCATGACTGGGCATTTGGTGCTATCCACTCTGCATACCAATGATGCTGTTGGCACACCTATACGTATGATGGACATGGGTGTACCTCGTTATATGGTAGCGATGTCAGTCTTAGCGGTCATCGCTCAACGGTTGGTGCGACTCGTCTGCAATCAATGTGCGGAGGCATATACGCCAGACGCTTTCGAGCAAGTATGGCTACAATTTGAACTCGGTGACAAAGTAACGCAACACCATTACGTAAGAGGCAAAGGTTGTACAGTATGTAACGGCACTGGCTACCATGGCCGTGTAGGCGTATATGAGTTACTGGAAATGGATAATGAATTAATTGATGCGGCTAGCCACCAAGACCCCCACCACTTTATCAAGCTAGCTCGCCAACGTATGGCAGGCAAAACATTACGTAAAAGCGCTGTAGATTTAGTGACGAACAAGCGCACTACTGTGTCTGAAGCGATGCGCATCAGCAATCAATTTGAAGAATAAGCTAAATTAAATAATGCCATTTTTTGTCTACAAAGGTCGTGATAGTAAAGGCGCGCTGGTTCAGGGCGTACTAGAAGGCGCTGATAGCAACTCACTTGCGAGTCAATTGTTTAGCTTAAACATTACACCTATTGATATTCAAGCGCAGCCTGATGCTACAGGCT
>JAIPCR010000053.1 GCA_021738125.1 Sulfuritalea sp. | reverse complement strand
GGCGTTGGTATCTTGATATTCATCTATCAGCAAATACTGCAATTTACGCTGCCATTTATTAAGCGCGCTTTCGTGCTGTTCAAATAGCTCTACCGGTAGTTTAATTAAGTCATCAAAATCTACCGCTTGGTAAGCTTTAAGCGTTTGCTGATAAAGTTGATACACCTTAGCAGCGGCGTGGGTGAGTTCTTCATCGGCCTGGGCTTTGGCTTGATCGGCATTAATAAAAGCGTTTTTCCAAGCCGAAATTTGCCACTGTGTTTTACGTAATAACTGCTTATCGGTGGTGGCTAAAATATCCGCCACAATTTTAAAGCTATCGGAAGAATCTAGAATTGAAAACTGTGGTTTATACCCCAGCAGCGACGCTTCAGCTCGTAGCATTTGCAAGCCAAGCGAGTGAAAAGTGGCAATGGTGAGACCTTTGGTGCTCTTGCCTTGCATGAGCTTGCTCACGCGTTCTTGCATTTCACGCGCGGCTTTATTGGTAAAAGTAATCGCGGCTATTTCTTTAGCTGAATAGCCTGCCTCATGAATTAAATAACTGATTTTTTGTGTAATCACGCGTGTTTTACCACTACCAGCGCCAGCCAGCACCAGTAAAGGACCGTCGAGATATTTAACTGCCTCGCGCTGGGGCGAGTTAAGGCTGTTTAGCATGCGTGACTTAAATGTGAGGTTGAATTTCAGAGAAAAACTTCAGCGTGAGATTTTAGCGTTTAAGACCATAACTAGCTACCGAAACTTAAGTTTCAATCGGAATCATTAATCCATGCCATAATATTTAGCATCACCAGTCAGTTAACATAAGGAACACGCATGAGATCAACCCGAGCCAGCGCTGCCATCGATAGGCTTAAACGCCGTAGCGATAATCCAAATTATTCGATGACGATGAATAGTGGCGCGATGTTTAGTTTGGTGTTGCCAAATGAGGCAGGGGATACAACGCGTTTATGCGAGCCTATGATGTTGGAGGATTTTGTAGTTTTTGTGAACGCTTATGGCCCGCAAACACCTAAGCGCGTGAGTAAGTTGGAGGTTGAGTTTAGTAAGCAGTTAGTCAAAAAAGACCGTTAATCTAGCGTTTCATCTGCTTCAGGTAAGATTTCGTCGCCGGCTTCCACAGGCAATGTTTTTTGCATCATCAGTTGCCGACTAGTAGGCGTTTCAAGGCTAATTCTACCAATTGCACCACTACGGTAATCGGTTAGAAATGCAACTGCCGTTTTTTCCATATCATATAAGCCATCATGACGTTTGTATGAGCGACGTCTAGCAATGGCTTCGAGTAAATCTACCCCATCCATTTTGAGCACATCTAAAAAGCCACCTTCATGTTTCATGGTGTCTAGTTTGTAGCGTGCATTGATGAGCGCAGGGTAATTTTTGAGTAAATTGTCTGCTAAAAATAGTGCGACGTCTTCATCAATCACGGCATTGCGACCAATGGCATGGCTGGCGGCCAACATGTAGCCATCAGATTCATACTGAATTTTTGGCCACATCATGCCTGGGGTGTCGGTAATGCTCATGGTTTCAGATAAATCAAAGCGCTGCTGACTTTTAGTCACCGCTGGCTCATCGCCCACTTTAGCCACGCGGCGGTTTAACAGTGCGTTCATTAAGGTAGATTTGCCAACGTTAGGAATGCCCATAATTAACATACGTAATGGCTTTAAATGCGTGCCGCGGTGTGGCGTCAGCGCTAAACATAACTTAGGGATTTTATTAGCTTCACCGGGTTTTTTACATGAAAGCGCAACGGCTTTGGTGTTGGGTTGTCGGTTAAAGTAATTGAGCCAAGCCTCGGTTGCTTTTGGGTCAGCTAGATCAGATTTATTCAATATCTTGAGGTTAGGGCGCTGGCGAAATAAGCGCATTTCATTGATAACGGGATTATGGCTAGCCTCTGGCACACGAGCATCAAGCACCTCAATCACGATGTCCATAAACTCCATGGTTTCTTCGGCTTTTTTGCGTGCTTGGGTCATATGCCCCGGATACCATTGAATCGCCATTTAATACCTCTAAAATAAAAAACCTGTTGCAATACTTTGTTGCTTAATATTTTTGACTGCTTACATATTATTCATATGCAGCGCCCCCAAAAACACCTCGCGCCTCGTCTTGCTTAAACTTTTTTATTTTTCGAGGCATTAAACAAATCACTATATATTTACATTTTAACATTGAGCGCTTCAAATCAAGTTTTTATCTGTATTCAATCGCTTGATTACATTTTTGCCTTAAAATATAGCTATGACACAAATACCTGAAATCCGACCCAATCAATCGATAGATTTACTTAAAGCGCTGCATATTCTGACACGTGACGGCAAGCTTAATCAGGATAGTCGGCGCAAACTGAAGCAGGTCTATCATTTGGTCAATTTTATTGAGCCCTTGTTTAATGAGGTGTTGTTGCAAAATCCTAGCCCAGTGATTGTTGATCATGGTGCTGGTAAATCATATTTAGGTTTTATTTTGTATGATTTGTTGTTGAAACAACACGCTACCGGCCAAGTAATTGGTATAGAAACGCGGGCTGAGTTGGTAGAAAAATCTAAACAACTAGCGGCAGATTTACATTTTGCGCGTATGGATTTTCAACATTTAACGGTTCAAGAGTCGATTACATCGAACACCATTCCTGAAAAAGTAGATATTGTCACGGCACTGCATGCGTGTAATACGGCCACGGATGATGCCATTCAGTTTGGCCTAAAAAAGCATGCTCAATATATGGTGTTAGTGCCATGCTGTCAGGCTGAGGTGGCTGAGGTGTTGCGGCAACATAAAAATGAAAGTTTTGCTAAAACGCCATTAAGTGAAATTTGGCGGCATCCCATCCATACCCGTGAATTTGGTAGCCAAATTACTAACGTTTTACGTTGTTTACAGCTAGAGGCGGCAGGCTACCAAGTAACAGTCACCGAGCTGGTGGGTTGGGAACACTCTATGAAGAATGAGTTGATTATCGCTAAATATACCGGCCAAGCACGTAAGAATGCCCAAACGCGGCTAGCATCAATTCTTCAAGAGCTTAATTTAGAAGCTTTGCAAAGTCGCTTCGCTAGCGAATAATTTAGCATCCCCAACGTAAAGCGGCAGTATGTACTGGGCTATCCCAGTGTTGTTTAATTTCATCATCTAGTAAGCATAAAGTGACAGATGCCCCCGCCATATCTAGTGCGGTGGTGTAGTTACCAACTAGTGAGCGTGAAATATTAATGCCGTGATGCTTAAATAACTTAGCCGCAACGTTGTAAATTAAATAAAGCTCCATCAAGGGTGTTGCGCCAAAGCCATTAATTAATAACAAGGCTTCATTGTTTTGCTCTATGGTTAAATTTTTAGCTTTAAAGTCAGCCAAAATCGCATCCACACAATCTGTAATAATGGCATCAGCCTCACGCATTGCCTCACGCCTACGGCCAGGCTCACCATGGATGCCTACGCCCATTTCAATTTCAGTCTCGCCTATATCAAAAGTAGGGCGGCCAGCCGCCGGCACCGTACAGCTTGTTAACGCAATGCCTATGCTAGAAATGTGCTGATTCACTTTATCACCTAGTGCTTTGCAGGCTTGTAGGTTTGCGCCAGTTTCTGCCAAGCTACCTACACATTTTTCTACAATCACTGTGCCGGCAACGCCGCGGCGCCCTGTGGTGTAGGTGCTGTTAACTACCGCACAATCATCGCTGGTGTAAACAGTGGCATTTTCAAAGGCGAGCATTTCTGCGGCCATTTCAAAATTCATCACATCGCCTGCGTAGTTTTTGACAATAAATAATATGCCTTGATTTGCATGTACAAGCTCGGCGGCCGCCAGCATTTGATCAGGCGTAGGGGAGGTGAATACATGGCCGGGACAGGCCGCATCCAGCATGCCATACCCAATATAACCAGCATGGAGTGGCTCATGGCCAGAGCCACCACCAGAGATAATAGCGACTTTATTCGTCGCTTTATTTTTACGCACAGCAAAGGTAGGGTCTAAGTGCAAGCTCACTAAATCAGCATGCGCGGCACCAAAGCCGCTTAAGCTTTCAACTAAAATATCATCAATCTTATTGACAAATTTCTTCATGATTTTTCTTTCATTATTTTGTGAGGTTAAGCAAAACGGAAATGACTAAAGTCGGTCTTATTGTTAGGGTTTTAATATCAAGTTGCATACGGAGGCAATCATCAATTGGCAGCTTTTAGCGCCAGGGTCAATATGCCCAATCGCCCGTTCACCTAGCCCAGCAGCACGACCTTTTGTGGCGATTAAGTCTTTGGTGGCCAGCATGCCTTGCTCAGCTGTTGCTATTAAATGCTCGCAAATGACTGAAGTATCTTTGTTTTGCTGGGCAAGTAATAAGAATTGATTGGATACTGGAATAAGTACATCTAACATGGTTTTTTCACCAAGATTGGCTTTGCCTCGTTGAATAATGGCTTGCACGCCTGCTGCAAATGCGGTGGCAATTTTTAAATGAGATTCACCTTCATAACTTTGCAATGCTTTGCCCATGCTGATAAAAAAGCTAGCAAGTAGTGGCCCAGAGGCGCCGCCTATAGTACTGAGGAGTTTGAGGCCAATTTTATTCAGCGCTGCTTCTGGGCTTAATACGGCCAATTCAGTTTCTATTTCAACAATTGCTTGGGCGCCACGCTTCATATTAATGTAATGGTCACCATCGCCAATGGCACGGTCTAAAGACTCTAGCGTATCTTCATTAGCTAAAATTGTGCGCTGAATTTCATGGCTGGCATTAATGATAATGGCGGTTTTCATGTGGGGCGATTCCAAGCTGTTTATATAGTGAATATCACTATGTTGCTATTTGATGAAAGTTGTTAAACTCTACACATGTTAACTTGTCATGACAACTGCAGGCATAAAGTCCAATGTTCAAAGTAAAGCCACTCACATTCATGAGCTTAAAATTCCGTTTAAATTTATTAATAACTCTGCTCTCACTAGCTTTTATATTAGTGGTGGGTTCAATTTTGGTAAATGACACGCGCGTTTCAATTCGTGAGCGCGTTGAAGCAGCCAGTAGAGTGACAGTACAACTGCTTGATACCGTGATTATTAGTTCTGCACTTAATCCTGAGTATGGTCAGACGGACAAAGTGCTACAGAGTTTTCTGCAATCACTAGGTTATGTGCGTAGTAGCCATATTGTCCTTTATGATATTCGAGGCAATGTACTTTACACCTCACCGTCATCCACCTATAAAACTGACGTGCATGCACCAGTATGGTTTGTTAAATTGGTAGAACCACCTGCTGAGATTGTAGAACGTAGAATACGTTATGGTACTTTGGTAGTTTCATCTAGTGCTGCCGGTTCAATTCGAGAGGCATGGTTTGGATTTAGACAAATCATGTGGGCTGGATTGGTGTTTTTTATCATACTCAATTTAATGGTGTATGCGTTGTTAAGTCAGTCACTCAAGCCGATTAATCGAATTTTAGCTTCGATTAACCGTATGGAGAAAGGTGATTTAACAACACGTTTGCCCGCGTTTAGATTGCCTGAATTCGATCGGATAGGGCATAGTTTAAACCGGATGGCAGAGTCACTTGCCGCTGAGCGGCAGTTAGAAGAAAATCGCCAACTTACCCAGCTTATTCAAACACATATTGAGGATGAGCGTCGCAGTCTAGCTAGAGAGTTACATGATGAGCTTGGGCAGTATGTCACGGCGATTAAGACGTTCGCGGTGGCTATTGTCAATAAAACTAAAGAAAAAGCCCCTGACATAGCAAATAATGCGCAAACAATAGTGGCCGCTGCGAATGAAATTTACGATGGCATGCACAATATTATTCGCAAACTACGCCCTGGTGCATTGGATAATTTAGGTCTTTCTGAAACCTTGCGTGATGCGGTCAATTATTGGCAAAAAATCCACCCAGACATACGTTTTAATTTGAATCTAGAGGGCGATTTAGATCAGCTCGGTGAAATGCTTAATATTAATGTTTACCGTATTGTGCAAGAAGCCATCAATAATGCATTAAAGCACGCGCAGGCGAGTGTCATAGACGTTACATTGGCAGTGCAGGCGTGTGAACTTCAGCTGACTATTCATGATGATGGTGTAGGCATGAATATGACGGCAGTGGACCAAAGTCAGCATTTTGGTTTACTGGGTATGCGTGAGCGTGTACAAGGTTTTCATGGCAACTTTAATTTAGTTTCTGAACTGAATCTCGGCACAACTATCTACATCAATATACCCTTAGTTGCACACGTATCAATTTAAGTAATGGATAACACACAATGAGTTTAATTAATGTCATGTTAGTAGACGATCATGCGGTAGTGCGTATGGGTTTTAAAATGTTACTAGAGAGTGACGCCGAAATAAAAGTGGTGGCTGAAGCTGAAAGTGGTGAGCAGGCTATTCAGCGCTATATGGAGCATAAACCTCATGTAGTGGTGATGGACATTACGATGCCGGGTATTGGCGGTTTAGAGGCGATTGAACGTATTTTGGCTAAAGATAACACCGCTAAAATCTTAGTGCTGTCAGCCCATGAAGATTCGGTGCATCCAAAACGCGTATTAAATGCTGGTGCTATGGGTTATTTAACTAAGCGCAGTGCGGCAGAAGAGATGATTAAAGCGATTAGAGTGGTGGCAGGGGGCAAGAAGTATTTAGAAGCGAGTGTCGCTCAACAAATGGCCATACAGCAACTCTCTGCTGATCAGAATCCTGTGGACGTATTATCGCCGCGCGAATTTGAAGTGTTTATGGCGTTGGCAAAAGGTAAAACGACTAATGAAATTGCTGAAACCTTGTTTTTAAGTCCACGCACGGTAGGCACACATCTTTACAACATTAAGCAAAAGCTTAATGCCAATAATTCGGCAGAAATCTCTCTTATTGCCATGCGCAGTGGCCTGCTAGACGTTTAACTAGATTGTGTTTTCCGTGTATTTAAGAATAAATTAAGCTGATTTAATCACAGCACTTCATACATTACATTAAGCGACTTAAAAAAACCTATATAAATCAATGATAAATTTTAAGTGTTTGATTTTTAACAATTAAATTAACTGATTACTTTTTATACTGTTTTAGAAAGTTATCTATAAGTATATATAAATCCGTTAGTTACAATTTAATTACAACAATATACACAGAGATATCCACAGTTTTTGTGGGGAGTGTTTTCATTTCAGTACAGATGCTAATGAGTCAATTTTAGTGGTCATTGGCATTAGCAGATTAATGATGGGGATAGTACTCATTAAAATGATAATGCCGCATAAAGCGGCATTATCTATCGGCTTGTGGGCTGCCGATTATTCAGTCATTGAAAACTGATATGTACGTACATTACAGATAAACAATCAATGAATTTTCGATAAGTAGCTCCTTTAGAAGTGACACTACACGAACATGCGGTCAACGACCACAATTCATTTTATACGCTTATCATTGAGATTATTCAATCTATATTTTGCATGCTTGAGCAGTTAATTTTTTACGCTAAAAAAACAAAGCTTTAATATGTGCGAAAAATATAGGTTTTACGCTATTAAAACTGCATTAATGCTTTCCTAATCGCAAGTTCATCTAGCCCTTTGCCAATAATCACAATGCGTGATAACGGCACCTCTTCAGTCCAACCTTCAAGTAGCGTAGGTGGGTAGGGCGTAAAATGTACGGCGTGTATTGCTAATGGTGCAGACTGATCTGCCGCGTGAATAATGCCTTTAAGGCGTAATAAGTTTTTGCCATAGGTTTGGCAAAACCACAGTAAATGGGGTTTTAATTGGGCCCAATTTAACGGCATCGGCATTATCACAGTAAAACTGGTGATGTCATCGTCATGTATTTTTTGAGGCAAAGTGCCTTTAGGTGGTGTATGCCGGATGGGTGCACGCAACCAACGTTGTGGTTCTGCGTGTTTAGTTGCTATATCAAACAAGCCTACATCCACCACAAACATGGGGTCTAACTGACCATTGACTATTTTGTGTTGTGTTGCCCCTGGGTTAATGGCAATCAGCTTCTCTTGTAAGGTTTTGATTTGCTTGGCATCGGCTAAATCAGTTTTTGTCAGCACCAATACGTCAGCGACGGCCGCTTGCTTTAAGGCTTCAGTGTTATCTACTAATTGTTGTAAGCCATATACGCTATCGATAGTGACCACCACCGCATCTAAACGATAGACCGATTCGATTACTGGTTCATTCATGAGGTTGGCGAGTATGGGGCCAGGGTCAGCCATGCCGGTGGTTTCAATGATGAGTCTATTAAACTGAGGAATGGCTTGTAGCGCCCGCTTAAAAAACAAATCACGCATAGTGTCGGCAAGCTCGTTCTTGAGTGTGCAACACAAGCAGCCAGAACTGAGCAGTACGGTATTGTCAGCAATATGCTCATTTTCAATAGCTTGCGCGAGGTTGCTATTAGCGAAAATTTGATCTAAGCCAGCATCTCCTAATTCATTGATGATAATGGCGGTGTCGCGCATCTCAGCTTGATTTAACAAATGATTGAGTAGGGTGGTTTTGCCGCTACCTAAAAAGCCGGTAAGTAGGGTGACAGGAATGCGTTTATCCATAGATGCTTTATTGATGCTATTTTAATTACGACTATTTTATATTGCATCAAAGCGAATTAGCTAATACAAGGTAAAATGAGCGCAACTTAGCCTGCTAAAGTTTGGCCCACTAAATTTTGCAGGCATTTGTGAGTGTCTACAAAATTAGCCTCAAGCGCATTACATAGAAAGACAAGCATGAACGTATTTTTTGAAGAAGATGGTAGTTTTAAAGTAGCCTCCATCATGACTGAGGCTCAGGGTTCTATACAAGTAGAATCAGCGAGTGGCAAACGTAGTAAAGTGAAAGCGAATAATGTATTAATGCGCTTTGAAACGCCATTGGCAGGGTTTATGGATGGGGCCAATACTGAGGCAAGTAGCTTGGATATCGATTTTTTGTGGGAATGCTGTACAGCCCCTAATTTTGATGGTGAGTTTGGCTTTGAAGCCTTTGCCGAAGAATATTATGGCCGCAAGCCCACGCCTAAAGAAGCGGCGGCGGTAGCGCTTAAGTTGCATAGTGCCCCTGTTTATTTTAACCGCAAAGGTAAAGGTCGCTATAAAGCAGCACCTGCTGACATCTTAAAAGCTGCGCTAGCAGGCTTAGAGAAAAAACGGTTGTTAGCAGAAAAAATGGCGGTTTTTGTGACGCAACTTAAAGCGCACAGCATACCTGATGAGCTATTGCAAAAGCTCGACATGCTGTTGTACGAGCCAGACAAAAATTCATTTGAGTACAAGACATTAGACGCCGCCGCGAGCGATAGTCATCTCACACACCTCAAGTTGCTCCAAGCGTGCGGCGCAATTCCATCCGCTCATGATTTTCACATAGGTGCTTTTTTGCGTGAGCATTTTGCCAAAGGCACTGATTTTGCTGCATATGACATCAATATAAACCTTGATGAGCTTAGCTTGGCAGATGCGGAAGCTTTTAGTATTGATGACAGTACCACCACTGAAATTGATGATGCGTTTTCTATCATACAGCTAGCAGATGGTATTACCCGCGTGGGTATTCACATAGCGGCACCAGCGCTAGGTATAGCGCTTGATAGTCCGTTAGATAAAGTAGTGATGCAGCGCTTATCTACCGTGTATATGCCGGGTCAGAAAATCACCATGTTACCTGAAGAGGCTATTCGGCCTTTTAGCCTAGATGCTGGTGAGGTTAAGCCGGTGTTATCGCTGTACCTGTATGTGAATAGCGAGTTAGTCATTATTCAGCGCGACTCTAAGCTAGAGCTGATTAAAATTGCTGATAATTTACGCCATGATGCATTAGAGCCATTTTTCAATGAAACAACATTAGCGGCTGATAGTGGTCATCCCTATTGGGCTAAGCTTTTGTTTTTGTTTAACCTGGCTGAATCATTAGAAAAAGCGCGTGGCAAATACGATCCAACTAAGCCCATGCAAATTGACTATAATTTTTACGTAGTGGATGGCAAGGTCAGTATTGTCGGTCGCCGACGTGGCGCGCCTATGGATAAGCTGGTGGCAGAGTTGATGATAGAAGCCAATAACCAGTGGGGCGCATTATTAGCGACGCATCAAGTACCTGGGCTTTATCGCGCACAGTCGGGCGGTAAAGTGTATATGACGACCAAGGCCGAGCCGCATCAAGGCTTAGGCGTGGCGCAATATGCCTGGAGCACCTCACCATTACGGCGAGCGGTCGATTTAATTAACCAGCGTCAAATTATTAGCGTTGTGCAAAATACCGCACCTAGCTATCCACCCAATAGTGATGCGCTGACTACCCATATGCGTAATTTTGAGATGACCTATCAAGCGTATAGTGAGTTTCAAATTCGGATGGAGCGTTACTGGTGCTTGCAATATCTGCTACAAGAAAATATTCAAGAGGTGCATGCCACTGTTTGGCGCGAAAATTTAGTACGCCTAGATAACCCGCCGTATATGACTAAAGTCTATGGTTTGCCTGAAATGAAGCCTGGTACACGGGTGAGTTTGCAAGTGCAAGAGGTTGATACGCTGTTGATGGAATTGCGTAGTAAGTTCATTGCAGTCCTGACAGACGAGCCGTTATCCACCGATATTTTAGCGATTGAAGAGGGCGATATTTTTATTGAAGAGGTATCCCCAACCGATGACGCTAAGCTGGATGAATCTAAGGTTGATGCGGCAATTGCTGAGAATCAAAACCAAACGGCAATAAGTTAATGCTACGTCGCGCTAAAAATCTATTACGTGGATTAACTGGTAACTTTGATGAGCCTGTGGACGTGAGCGAGTCCGATGGTGTACGCGCATTGCATTTAGGCTCAATTACCATACAAAGTGCCATGCGTATTCGCGACCCATTGGCCTTAGAGCTTACCTATACGCGCGGTATGATGTGTTTTTTACTGTTTAGTAGTCAGATTAAGCATGTGCTGGCGATAGGCTTAGGCGGTGGCTCGTTAGCAAAATACATACATGCTTACTGCCCGACTATTGTGAGTAAAGTGATTGAGATTAATCCTAAGATTATTCAAGTGGCACGTAGTCAATTTTATGTGCCAGAAAATGATGAGCGATTAGAGGTGGTTGAAGGTGATGGCCTGCAGTACTTGGTGGAAAACACTGATGTGGCCGATGTGCTTTTAATTGATGCCTTTGATGGCAATGGCATTCCATCAGATTTTTGTAGCCAAGACTTTTTTGACCATTGTGCGAACGTGCTAAGCAGTGACGGTATATTGGCCATTAATCTTTGGGGTAGCGATAAAAAGTTTGATATCTATTTGCAGCGTATAGAACAAAGTTTTGCTGGTAAGGTATTAACTTTACCCACCGGAAAGCCTGGCAATGTTGCCGTGTTTGGTTTTAAGCGAGAACCTGCTGATTTGCGTTTAGCCAGCTTACGTGAGCGAGCAAAAGACTTAGAACAACACCATAAGATTGAGTTTTTACAGTTTGTTGAAAAACTAGCTGAACATAACTCAAGTAGTAGTAATAGATTATTTATGACTAGAAATCTAGTTAACCAAGACATATATTAAACCAAGATGTATATTAAACCCTGATACTTAACGAATAACGAAGCTATAGCCATGATACCCAACCGATATTTTGCAACCTGCCCACGTGGTTTAGAACAGCTTTTAGCAGATGAGCTGTTACAAGTAGGCGCGAAGTCTATCAAGCTGACCGATGGCGGCGTGAGTTTTGATGGCGATTGGGCGGTATGTTATGCGGCAAACTTACATTCGCGTATTGCCACACGTATTTTGTGGCAAGTAGCACGTGGTAAGTACTTAAATGAAGAAGATTTATTTGAAGCGGCTTACAAGCTTAATTGGCCGCAATGGTTTGATGTAAAAAATGATTTTATGGTTAAAGTGACTGGCGTTAAGTGCCCACTTAAAAGTCTTGAATTTGCCACATTAAAAATTAAAGATGCAGTATGCGATAAGTTTAGGCAGGCAGTGGGTAGTCGCCCTTACATAGACACTAAAACCCCTGCAGTGCGTATTCATGCCTACTTGGCTGCTGATGAGTATCAATTTTATTTAGACACTTCTGGTGCGGCGCTTTATCAGCGTGGTAACCGAGGCGCTAGCATAGAGGCGCCATTGCGTGAAAACTTAGCGGCCGGTATTTTAAAACTTTCAGGTTGGCAAGTCGGACAGCCGCTTCTAGACCCCATGTGTGGTAGCGGCACTTTTTTATTAGAAGCTGCCATGGTGGCGTTAGATATGGCGCCTGGGCACAAAAGAAGTTTTGGTTT
>JAIPCR010000052.1 GCA_021738125.1 Sulfuritalea sp. | reverse complement strand
GTCTTATTCTGCTTAAAGGCGCGCCTATGATTAAGCATGTCATTAAGCGTTTGAGCTCACAAGTTAGCGAGATTTTGATTAACGCTAATCGGGAAATAGAGTCTTACCAAAGCTTGGGTTTTGTTGTCATTACAGATGAAATCAGTGACTTCGTAGGGCCATTAGCTGGCTTACACGCTGGTATGAAAGCCGCAAAAACTGAATTTATACTCAGCGTGCCGTGTGATTCACCGCTTCTGCCAGATGACTTATCCCAGCGATTAATGGCGGCTTTAGAGTCGCAAAAAGCAGATATTGCCGTGGCTAAAACAGACGAACAACATCACCCGGTGTTTTGCGTATGCCGAACAAGTTTGGCGCAAGACTTGGAAGCCTATCTAGCTTCGGGCCGCCGCAAAGTTGATGATTGGCAAAAGAAGCATGCTTATGTGGAAGTGAGTTTTGACGACAATCCCTTAGCGTTTTCCAACGTCAATACGCCCGAGGAATTGAGCAAACTAGAGAGCGAATTTTGAACACCAATAAAATGCCCGTGCTAGGTTTTTGCGCCCATAGTAGCGGCATAGGCAAAACCACTTTACTGACGCAACTCATTCCTGCGCTTATCCAACAAGGCTTACGTATTTCGGTTGTGAAACATGCACACCACGATTTTGATATCGACCATGCAGGCAAAGACAGCTTTAAATTGCGTCAAGCAGGCGCTGTGCAAATGATGGTCGCATCCCGCCAACGGTGGGCTTTGATGACTGAGTTAGTGCGTACTCCGCATGCAGAAAATGAGCCTAATCTTGCCCATTTGCTCACTCAAATGGACAGTACTTTAACTGACCTTGTGTTGGCTGAAGGCTTTAAACATGAAGCGATTCCCAAAATTGAAGTACATCGTGCTGAGTTTGGCGCACCCCTATTAGCATCAGAAGATGCCAACATTATCGCCATTGCAACTGACACACCTTTACTAATTTCAACCCCGCAAATTGACCTGAACGACATCAACGCAATTGCCGCTTTTATTCATACTTGGCTAAAAAAATGAAGACTCAGAAAACGCTCACCGAACTTGCGAACACCACCAGCGTATGTGACGACTACGATCCAAATTCCATGCCGGTGGAGCAGGCTAGAGAGTACATCAAAGCCTTTTTAAGCCCTGTGCAAGAAACAGAACGCGTGCATCTTTATGCAACCTTAGGTCGCGTGTTAGCGGAAGAAATTCATGCCACAGACAACGTGCCTAACCATGATAATTCTGCCATGGATGGCTACGCATTTAATGCAGATGATTTAGGGCAGGGCAAAGCGAGACTCAAAATTACAGGAGCAGCGTTTGCTGGCAATGCCTTAACAGGCCGCTTTGAAAAAGGGGCTTGTGTCAGAATCATGACTGGCGCGGCTATTCCAGCGGGCGCGGATACCGTCATCGCCCAAGAACGAGTTGAATTAGATGGTGAATTTATCCTATTATCAGATACCCCCAATCGCGGCGCCAACGTTCGCTATGCTGGCGAAGACCTCAGAGCGGGACAAGTGGTTTTAAATATTGGGCATCAAATCAGCCCGGCTGATTTAGGGCTGATTGCATCCCTTGGCATTGGTGAAGTGTCCGTGTATCGCAAACTCAAAGTCAGCTTCTTTTCAACAGGCGACGAACTTGCGAGCATCGGCAGCACTTTAAAAGCTGGCCAGATTTTTGATAGCAATCGTTACACCTTATTTGGCATGCTGACCCGCATAGGCGTTGAGATACAAGACCTAGGCGCGATTCCAGACGATCCTATTTTATTAGAAAAAACCCTCATCAAAGCGGCTGAAAGTTCTGATGTGATTTTAACCAGCGGCGGCGTATCCGTTGGCGAAGCGGATTACATGAAGCAGCTCCTCCAAAAGCTTGGCCAAGTACTGTTTTGGAAAATCGCCATGAAGCCTGGCCGTCCGCTGGCTTTTGGCAAAATAGGGAATGTCCATTACTTTGGCCTACCAGGCAACCCTGTCGCTGTGATGGTGACCTTTTATCAATTTGTAAGGCAAGCCATGCTAGTGCTTATGGGACAAGCAAACCCTGCCGCCATCGCCATGCTTAATGTAGGCTGCACAAGCCCCATTAAAAAGCTAAGAGGTCGCACGGAGTTTCAACGTGGGATTTTGTTTGTGGGTGAAGATGGCCAGTGGCAGGTTAAAACTACAGGCAATCAAAGCTCGGGCGTGCTTAGCTCGATGTCGCAAGCCAACTGCTTTATCGTGCTAGATGATGACGTGGGCAACATAGAAGTTGGCACTTTAGTCAAAGTACAACTATTTGATGGTGTTATTTAGCAGCCTCAATTAATAGTCTGTTTTTGAGAAAAAGCTCTAGGAAAAATTAAGCTCAATACCATTGCCAGCAGGGTCGCTAAAAAATATCTGTTTTTGCCCTGTATCAGCAATTTCGTGGACGCTAAACTTAATGTCTAACTTTTCCAAACGGGCAATCGTCGGATCGTAATCCGTTGCCGTAAAAGCTACATGGTCAAAAGTGGTGGCTACGTTTTCTTTACGCTTTTCTTCTGGCTTTGCCTCAGACAAATGCAACACATCTTTACTACCCGCATACAGCCAATAACCAAAGCTTTTTAATTGCGGACGCTCACCAATCTGCAAGCCAACTACATCGCGATAAAATACCTTGAGCTGCTCCATCATGGCGCGGCTCGCGCGTAAGTTGTAATGATTAAATCCTAATACTGCCAAAATAGACCCCTTAGATTCATTAAAAAAGCCTTCAAATTTGAGTTATTTTCTTTTATATGCAAGTAATCTAATTAGAAACGATAATTAGTATTAACGCCAATAAATAGTTACGGAGTTGCTTCAACGAAGCGTGAAATTAATGGTTTTAGATTAACTTGGCTATAATGATTAAATTACATTTCGGCAGACTTTTCAAACAACTTGAACTATCTGCAAATTAAAGTAATCTTAATCACACAGTTAAAAATTATAAAAAATACACAGGAGTCCCCATGTTAAAACGTAGCTGGCTTATTGGATGCTTGTCTTTGATTGCTTTTGGCAATATTGCACACGCTGAATCCGACCCTAAAAAATGGCCTTTAGTGAGAGAGGCTTTCTTTGCACAAAGGCCGATGGCTGATGCGCCCTTTATTACCTTTGTTGCGCCACGCCGTGCTGAAAGTGGTGCGCAAGTGCCGCTTGAAATTGCTATCGACCAAACACAAGCCGATGCGAATGCCATTAAAACACTTTATCTATTAGTAGATTCCAACCCAATTCCGTTGACGGCAGCTTTCTACTTAACCAATAAGTTAGGTAAATTTAAGCTTGCGACGCGCATCCGTATGGAGATGGACTCATACATCCGTGCCGTGGGAGAAACTGCGGATGGCAAGCTATTCCTTGCATCTGTAGAAATTCGTGCAGCTGGAGGCTGTGGCGGCACGGTAGATGGAGATGAGGCTGCTATTCGCGCTACGGCAGGCAAAATTAAAATGAATGTGGAAAGCCCTGTGAAATTTGGCGATGTGACTTCAGCTACTTTTATCATCAAACACCCCATGCGTACTGGCTTGCAACGTGATTTAGTATCGCAAGGTTTTGTGCCCGCGTTTTTTATTCAGAAAGCTGCATTTACTTACAACAACGAAACTGTAATGAATGTTGATTTTGGTGTGGGCACGAGTGAAGACCCATACTTAAGGTTTAACTTTATCCCTAGCGCACCTGGCGTGCTTGCCGTGAAAGCGTTTGATAACGACGGGAAAGAATTTAGTCACCAGACAGATGTGAAAAACTAAGCATCATAAGAATTTTTAGGCAATAAAATAGGGCGGTTATTATGCGCCCTATTTTCATTTCACAACCAGACTCTTTATTACTTCTTGCAAGAGTCCTTACAGAACAAGCCGCATAAAGACATGCGTTTCATCGTGCCATCTTTATCAATAAACTTGTGTTTCAATGCACCCAAAACGTGAACACCAATCACCACCAACATGATGATGCCAACCACTTCATGAACTTCGACGAATGATTCGCGAATACCCTTGTTATCTAGGCCGTTCATCAAGCTGATACCAAACCATTTAACGCCATATTCAAATTTGCTATTCATCGCCATGACCAAACCTGAGATTGGTAAAGCAAACATAAGCAAGTAAAGAAGATGATGACCACCTGTGGCAAGTTTCTTCTCTGCTGGTGACATGCTATCTAATAGCGCTGGTGGGCGGTGTGTAATGCGCCAGAACATACGGAACGCTACAAGCGCTAAGATGGTAATGCCCACTGATTTATGCAAATTAAAGTAGAAAGTTCTTGGCGTAACCTCAGTTGCCAAGTTCCATGTGTAGATGCCTAAATCAAACAAATCGAAAGCAGCCGACTTTGGTTGGTCTTTAGGAATATCCGACATAAACCAGCCTAACGCGAACATCGCCAAAATAGCGATACCAATTAGCCAATGCAAAACAATGGCCGTTTTTGTATATTGATTCTGTGTCATCAGTTTTCTCCTTTAAAGTATTAACGCTTAAACTTAGCGTGCTATATTGCATCATAAACGCGTGTCTTGCTAGACCTGTATGTAATTCCCCTAAGGATTTTAAATGTTAAAAAGAATAATGCTAGCGATAGCAGCAATCTTAAACGCCTCATTAGCGCTTGCCACACCATTAACCATGGAAAATTTGGGTAACGGCATTTACGTGCATCACGGCGTGCATGAAGATATGTCCGAAGGCTACCACGCTGATATTTGCAATGTCAGCTTTATTGTTGGTAGCAAGGGTATTGCGGTGATTGATACGGGCGGCAGCTTAAAAACAGGCCAAGCTTTGCGTGAGGCTATTCGGCAAGTTTCAGAATTACCAATTTTGTATGTGATTAATACCCATGTGCATCCAGACCATATTTTTGGTAACGCAGCATTTATTCAAGACAAAGCTACTTTTGTGGGGCATGAGAAACTCCCTGATGCAATGGAGCGCCGCCGTGAAAACTATCTCAGAATCAATCAACAATGGCTAGGCGCAGCTTTCGCAGGTAGTGAAATCGTTAAACCTAGCCTGCTGGTTAAAACAACGGCAAATTTAGACTTAGGTGACAGGACGCTTTTACTGACGGCTTATCCAGTTGCACATACCAATACCGATTTAACTGTGCTTGATAAAAAAAGCTCAACGCTTTGGACTGGAGATTTACTCTTTGTGGAGCGAACTCCTTCAATTGATGGTGACATCAAAGGCTGGTTAGCGGTGATTAATGAGCTTAAAAATAACGAAGCAGAATTCGCGATTCCAGGCCATAGCAGTTCACTTAAAGACGCCAATTGGAAAAAGCAGCTAAATGATCAAGAGCGTTATTTATGGACGCTATTAAACGACATTCGCGCCAGCATTAAAAAAGGAGAGGTGATGGAAAAGACCATGGGTACAGCAGCAGCTTCTGAACGCAGCTACTGGCAACTTTTTGATATTGTGAATCGGCGCAATGTAAACAGTATTTACCCGTCATTAGAGTGGGAGTAAATTGACCGCTTATAAAGAAGCAATCGGCGGGCTTCATGTATAATCCATAGATAATTTTTTAAACAAATTCATACTTTACAAATAGAAATATTGCTTTTACATTTTGGCTATTTCCTCTCCACATTTATTTAATCGTGACCATGCATTTGCTTGGGCATTAGCTATTTCTATAGGGATGCATATCCTTGCTGCCATAGGCATACCTAATATTTCTGTTGAGGCAATGGTTAAACCGGCTGAGCTCATTATTGAGCTAGCGCAGCCTAAAACAGAATCACCAGCCCCACCTGAGCCAGTTAAGCCTAATGTGATTCCTCCACCAAAAGCAAAAGTTATTCCACAGCCGATAGTAAAGCCAGTGAATACGCCTCAACCAATTAGCGAGCCTCCGCCACCACCAGTGATTGCTGCTGCACCTAAAGAGACTCCACCAACATTTGTGGCGCCCGCCCCAGTAGTGACGAAGCCAGAACCCCCAAAACCAACCGTTAATCAAGCTGACCTTGATTCTGCCCGCAATCAATACGGCAGCGCATTAAGCCGCGAAATTGCTAAGCACATCAACTACCCAAGCATAGCCAAGATGCGAGGCTGGCAAGGCGTAGTAGAAATTGATTTCCAATTGGATGGGAATGGCAAAATTTTGAGCCAAAAAATCCATACCTCTAGTGGGTTCCCTGTACTAGATAATCAAGCACTTGAGATGGTTAAAAAATCGAACTTCCCTATGCCTCCGGAAGTCCTAAAAAGTAACGCGTTTAATGTAACGGTGCCTGTTTCATTTAAGCTTGAATAGCGCAAAAAAATGAAATGTTGAAGGTGTCTTCAAATCTTCATAAATCTTACTTGCGTTAATCTTTTTTTTTAACAACAATGAGCATAAGCGCATTCACATAAAAATCATGAATAATAAAAGCCTACAAGACTTTGAACTCCCTTCTACTGGCGGTAAAACTTTCAAGCTTTCTGAGCATTCAGGCAAAACATTAGTTATTTATTTTTACCCTAAAGATTCGACCCCAGGTTGCACGACACAAGGTCAACAATTCCGTGACCACTATGCAGATTTTGCTGCGGCAAATACCGAGATTTTCGGCATTTCACGCGATAGCATTAAGTCCCATGAAAATTTCAAAGCAAAATTCGAATTCCCATTTGATTTATTAGCTGATACTGAAGAGTTGGCCTGTCAATTATTTGGTGTCATCAAGATGAAAAAAATGTACGGCAAGGAAGTGCGAGGCATCGAGCGCAGCACATTTATTATCAACACAGAAGGCGCTTTAATACACGAATGGCGCGGCGTCAAAGTGGATGGGCACATCCAAGAGGTATTAGCATTTGTTTCTTCTTTATAGTGAGTTATCTTTTTATTTTTAGTAATTTCAGGGGAAACCAATCGAATGGCTAAGAAAAAGTCAGCTGGCAATAAATTATTTGTTCTTGATACCAACGTTCTTATGCATGACCCTTCAAGCTTATTCCGCTTTGAAGAACACGATATTTACCTCCCAATGGTCACGCTTGAAGAGTTGGATAACAACAAAAAAGGGATTACTGAAGTTGCACGAAATGCCCGTCAAACAAGCCGCAACTTAGAAGAAATTGTAGGTGCCAGCCTAGCCCAACTTGACGAGGGATGCCCGCTTTCTATTAAAGGCAATAAGCATGCGACAGGCCGATTATTCCTACAAACGGATGCGATGGATTTCTCCTTGCCAATGCTTGCTGGCAGTATTGCTGATAACCAAATCCTAGGAGTCGTCCTCGCCTTAAAAAAGAAGTACCCTGAACGTGAAGTAATCCTTGTCAGTAAAGACATCAATATCCGCATTAAAGCCCGCGCTTTAAGCGTGTTAGCCGAAGACTACTTTAACGACAAAGTTCTAGAAGATACCGAATTGCTTTACTCGGGCATGAAAGAATTGCCTGAGAATTTTTGGGATAAACACAGCAAGGCAATGGAGTCTTGGCAGGATGCAGGTCGTATGTTCTACCGCATCACGGGTCCGCTTTGCAAAAGCTTTTTAATCAATGAGTTTGTGTTTTATGCCTTTGAAAAACCTTTTGAAGCTATTGTTAGAAGCATTGAAGGCAATACCGCGGTTTTAGAAATTATTAGAGATTTCACGCAAATTAAAAACAATGTTTGGGGCATCATTGCACGCAATCGTGAACAAAACTTTGCGCTTAATTTACTGATGGACCCAGATGTTGATTTTGTTTCATTGCTCGGCCAAGCAGGTAGCGGAAAAACCTTGCTCACACTGGCAGCTGCATTAACGCAAACACTGGATAAAAAAATCTACAGTGAAATTATTATGACTCGTGTTACTGTTTCTGTTGGCGAAGACATTGGCTTCTTACCTGGCACTGAAGAAGAAAAAATGGCACCTTGGATGGGGGCACTTGAGGACAATTTGGATGTGCTGAATAAATCGGATGATGACGCAGGTGAGTGGGGTAGAGCTGCGACACAAGATTTGATTCGCACTCGCATTAAAATTAAATCTCTCAACTTTATGCGTGGCCGTACATTCTTAAATAAATTCTTAATCATTGATGAAGCGCAAAACCTTACACCTAAGCAAATGAAGACTTTAATTACCCGTGCAGGTCCAGGTACTAAGGTAGTTTGTTTGGGTAATATCGCGCAAATTGATACGCCTTACTTAACTGAGGGTAGTTCAGGCCTCACTTACGTCGTTGACCGATTTAAGGGTTGGGGACACAATGGCCATATCACCCTGATGCGCGGCGAACGTTCTCGCTTGGCCGATTTTGCGGCTGAGATACTCTAAGTGAAAAATGCAATGAGCAAAGGTTTTTATACGCTACTCATCGCGCAGTTTTTATCTGCAGTGGCGGATAACGCGTTGCTCTTTGCTGCCATTGCACTTCTTAATCAACTCAACGCACCTTCTTGGCACGAGCCCTTGTTAAGAGAATTTTTTGTTATATCTTATATTGTGCTCGCACCGTTTGTCGGTCCTTTTGCCGATGCTTTGCCTAAAGGCAAAGTAATGTTTTTAAGTAATGGTATTAAATTCTTTGGCTGTGTTCTGGCCTTGCTTGGTGTACCGCCACTTTATGCTTATGCCATTGTGGGCATAGGCGCAGCGGCATACTCTCCAGCAAAATACGGCATCCTGACTGAAATGCTTCCGCCCAATCAATTAATTAAAGCGAATGGATGGATGGAAGGCACTACAGTTCTAGGGATTATATTAGGGCCAGTATTCGGATCCACCATTTCAGCTACGGACCCTTATTTTGGTATTGCCATTATTACTGCCATTTATGTATTGGCTGCATTTTTTAACTACCATATACCTAAGATGCCCATCGATCACCGTGTTGAACAGCGCTCCTTTATCTTTCTCATGAAGGATTTTTGGCACGCCTTTACGACACTTTGGAAAGACACGCAGGGTCAAGTGTCACTCGCTGTGACAACTCTGTTCTGGGGAGCTGGCGCCACCCTACAGTTTGTGGTGCTAAGGTGGGCTGACAAAAATCTTGGTTATGATCAAACTGACGCGACAAAACTTATTGCTGTTCTCGCGGTTGGGATAGCTGTTGGCTCTATGATTGCATCTATGTATGTGAAACTAGAAAAAGCAGCCAACGTTTTACCCGCAGGTATTTATATGGGCTTATTGGTAGTATGCATGGTGTTTGTGCATAACCCTATGTTAGCTGCCCTCCTGTTGTTTTCAATCGGCATCTTGGCGGGGTTTTTCTTGGTGCCACTTAACTCACTCCTACAGCATCGTGGTCATACTTTGCTGGGCGCTGGCCACTCTATAGCAGTACAAAACTTCAATGAGAATATAGGCATTTTACTCATGCTCGGCGCTTATACTTGGATGGTAGGTAGAAATTTTGAGTTAGATCATATCATCATTATTTTCGGACTTTTTGTCATTATTTCGATGAGCATTATTGCTTTCCTGTATCGCAAGCACATCAAACAAACAAACCCATCTTAATTTCATTGGGTTTCTTTGTCTAAGCGATCAAGCATCTTAATGGAGTTTTACTTGTGGCTCTGTGCGTCGAGTGATCATTCGAGCTAACGTCTGTAAGAAAACTGTGAAAAATCCATGCAAAGCGATTAAATGCATTTTATAAAGTGATTGATACATCAATCGCGCAAATAAGCCTTCAATAAACATTGTGCCGCCAGAAACCGAACCCATTAGACTGCCTACGGTTGAGTAACGACCAAGGTTCACTAATGAACCATAATCTCGATATACATACTTTGGTAAAGTCTTGCCCTGCAGTCTCGCCTTTACTGTTTTAATCAACATAGATGCTTGCTGATGTGCTGCTTGTGCGCGTGGCGGAACATTATCAACGCTTCCTGCCCTAGGGCATGCGGCGCAATCACCAAAGGCAAATACATTCTCATCGACTGTTGTTTGCAATGTCGGCTTTACCATCAACTGATTAATACGGTTTGATTCTAATCCATCTAAACCATTTAAAAAGTCTGGGGCTTTAATCCCTGCTGCCCAGACCACAAGTTCAGAAGGAATAAAACGACCACTGTGCGTATAAACACCCTTGTTGGTTACTTCAGTCACTCGCTCTCCTGCATACACGTGCACCCGCAGTTTGCGTAGTTCTAAATCAACAGCCTTTGACAGATTAGTCGGCAATGCTGGTAACACTCGGTCAGAGGCTTCAATTATTGAAATACTGATGTCTTTATCAGGATCAATCTTGTCTAGTCCGTAAGCTGCTAATTCTCGCGTTGTATTGTGTAGCTCAGCCGACAGCTCAACACCCGTTGCCCCTGCACCAACAATCACAACCTCTAGCTGTCCAGCATGAACTGGGCCAGCCTGAGTTTGCGCCCGCACCAAGGCATTATGAAGTCGTCTATGGAAACGCTCAGCTTGATCCATCGTATCCAGCGCAATTGAGTTCTCTCTGGCGCCTTTTATACCAAAGTCATTAGTTGTACTACCAATGGCAATTATCAAGGTATCGTACTTAATTATCCGTCTAGGAATAATCTCAGCGCCATTTTCATCAAAGTTTGCACCGATATACACTTCTTTTTTAGCGCGATCTAAGCCATCCATCTCACCAAGTCTAAAATTAAAATGGTGCCAATGAGCTTGCGCTAGATAGTCAAGTTCATGCTTGTCCGGATTCATACTGCCTGCAGCAATCTCATGCAGCAAGGGCTTCCAAACGTGCGTTCTTGTTCGGTCAATCAAAGTGATTTCCGCTTTGCCTTTACGTCCCAGACAATCCCCTAGACGCGTAGCAAGTTCAAGGCCACCCGCACCCCCGCCAACAATCACGACTTGATGAAGTTCTGCACTATCGCGTTTTTTGAATCGCATAAAAATTGAATGCCTTAAAATTAAAAATTATTTTTATTCGTTACCTGTGAGCTTGTCGTTATGACTGCGAATCCACGCTTGAATTTGTAACACTTCATCTGGCTTTAACCCATTGCTTGGATCTGTTGGGTCCATCAAACCTTTACCTTTTGCGCCCATACCGCCATTGGTACCATTCCAAATGGTTTCAAACATGCCTTTATTTGTTGCGTCCTTAGCATACTTAAAGTCTGGTCCGTGGAGACTTGGCCCTGTTTGGCCACCAGCATCGCCGCCATGACATTGCGTGCATGAATACATCTGAAAGAGTTTTTTGCCTTTTGCAATCGCTTCAGCATTCCCAATATATGGATTCTTTCCTGTGGTACTAAATTCTTTCGCTTGTACTGTATCAAAAAATGCTGCATTAATTTCTAGTGGGCTGCCATCTTGGGTTTTAACAAATGCCACCATATCACTGCCTGATGATGCTGAACCGCTATCAGACTTACCAGAACACCCAGCCAAAAGAGCCATCGTTATGACTGAAACTATTAAAAATTTTGTTTGCATATTGCCTCCCATTTATTTTTTATTTTTTGGATGTTGCAGGCCTATTTTACCCCATCTTGTTAATGCCCATAAAACAAAAAAGGCTACCCGAAGGCAGCCTTTCATTATTCAATTAAAATTACTTTTGCGGAGTTTCATTCAACCATGGTTTGTCGCCACCACCTACATACATTGTGCGTAACCAACCAATGATTCTTAAAATTTCATCAGTTTTAAGCAATTCAACGTTGGCTGCTGGCTGCGCATGCCATGTTGGCATACCAGCATTAGAACCACCAGCGATTGTTTCAAATAAACCTTTGTCAGTTACGTGCTTAGAATATTGCCATGTTGCGTCAGTAGCGCTCGGGCCTGTTTGACCGCCTGCGTTACCACCGTGACATTGTGTACATGACCAGTAACCGAACAATTTTTTACCAGTTTTTGCAACATCAGCATCTGCCATTGCTTTTTTTGTATAAGGATTTACACAGGTTGCTAAAAACTCTTTGGCTTCAGGCGTATCTTCCGGCGTTACCTTAATATTTAAAGGGCTTCCGTCTTTGGTTGAAACTAATTGGCAGCCAGCACTTGCTTGAAGTGGCATTAAACCAGCCAAAGCTAATACTGAACTTAAAATAACTGCTTTTACAGCGTTGTTGCTAAACATGTCATCTCCTAAATTTCTAATTAGTGCTTCTGTTTTATATGTAGAACAAAAAATTAATTTTGAAGCGTTATTCTATAACGAAAGCGCTGAGATATGGTTGACTTTATTCATCTGGAAAAGCCAACCATATAAAAGTTAAATTGGCTTATCTACTTTCTCACCACCACTTTTTTCACGAGCCTTTTTCTCCAAACTATCCCCTTTAACTACTGGAGAATGCGGGATACCATACTCATCTAAAATCTTATCGATATCAGCCTGACGATTTGCAATCGCTTTATTTAAAGCTTCTGCACGTGCTTTGTCCTTATTACGCACCCCGATAGAGATATTCCAGT
>JAIPCR010000051.1 GCA_021738125.1 Sulfuritalea sp. | reverse complement strand
TTAAGAGGTTAATGATGGCGAGAGAAATGGAACAGCAACAGCAGCAGACTGATGGTTTGCGCGAAAAGATGATTGCAGTTAATCGTGTTAGTAAAACGGTTAAAGGTGGTCGTATTATGAGTTTTGCAGCTCTTACAGTGGTTGGCGATGGCGATGGTGCTGTTGGCATGGGTAAGGGTAAAGCACGTGAAGTGCCAGTAGCTGTACAAAAAGCTATGGATGAGGCGCGTCGCGGTATGTTAAAAATTAATTTAACAAACGGTACGTTGCATCATGCGGTAACAGGTGTCCACGGTGCAGCTAAAGTGTTTATTCAACCAGCTTCAGAAGGTACCGGCATTATTGCTGGTGGCGCAATGCGTGCAATTTTTGAAGTAATGGGTGTGACGAACGTTGTTGCAAAATGTATTGGTTCTACCAACCCTTACAACTTGGTTCGTGCGACATTAAATGGCTTGGAATCAATGAATACACCAGCAGAAATCGCAGCTAAGCGCGGTAAATCTGTTGAAGAAATTAGAGGCTAATCATGGCTAAAGCAAAAAAAGATGTGTCAACTATTAAAGTGACATTAGTAAAAAGTACTATTGGTCGTATTGAAGCGCACAAAGCAACTGTTAGAGGTTTAGGTTTACGCCGTATTCGTCATACAGTTGAGTTGCAAGATACGCCAGCAATTCGCGGCATGATTAATGCTGTTAACTATCTGGTAAAGGTAGAGGGATAATGCAGTTAAATACAATTAAGCCTGCAGAAGGCGCTAAAAAAGAACGTCGCCGCGTAGGTCGTGGTATTGGTTCTGGATTCGGTAAAACGTCTGGTCGCGGCCATAAAGGTCAAAAATCACGTACTGGTGGTTTCCACAAAGTAGGTTTTGAAGGCGGTCAAATGCCAATTCAACGTCGACTACCTAAGCGCGGCTTTAAATCAATGACAAAAGCTAAAACTGCACACGTACGTACTAGTGAATTGTCTCTAATTCCTAACGAAGTGATTGATTTATTGGCTTTAAAAGCAGCGAATATCGTATCTGGTACAGTAACAAATGCTAAGATTTTCTTGTCGGGTGATGTGACTGCTAAATTTAGTATTCAAGGTCTGCTTTTGACTAAAGGCGCTCGCGCTGCAGTTGAAGCTGCTGGCGGTAAGATTTTAGAAGCTGCTTAAGAGTATATTTTGGCACAAGACGGTTTATTAAAGACAGCATCGAAAATGGGCGAACTTAAAAGCCGCCTGTTTTTTGTATTAGCTGCGTTAGTTGTATATCGTTTAGGTGCACACATACCAGTACCAGGTATTGATCCAGATGTGTTGGCAAAACTGTTTGAATCTCAAAGTGGTGGCATCTTGGGCATGTTTAATATGTTCTCAGGTGGTGCACTTTCAAGATTTACAGTTTTTGCTTTGGGAATTATGCCTTATATTTCATCGTCAATTATTATGCAGTTGATGTCCACTGTTTCTCCTAAGATGGAACAGTTGAAAAAAGAAGGTGAAGCTGGTAGAAGGACAATTACAAAATATACCCGTTATGGAACGGTTGTATTGGCAACGTTTCAGGCTTTAGGCATTGCAATTGCTCTTGAATCTCAGGCTGGACTTGTTTTAGATCCAGGCATGGCTTTTAGATTAACAGCGGTGATTACGCTTGTTAGTGGCACCATGTTTTTAATGTGGTTGGGTGAGCAAATCACAGAGCGCGGTATTGGGAATGGTATTTCAATTATCATTTTTGCAGGGATTGTCGCTGGATTGCCTCATGCATTAGGGTCAACGGCAGAGATGGTGAATACAGGTGCATTTAGTGTGCCTCTTGCATTCTTCTTGCTGGTGGCGACTGTATTAGTTACTGCATTGGTTGTGTTTGTTGAGCGTGGTCAACGTAAGATTACGGTTAATTATGCAAAACGCCAAGTTGGCAATAAGGTTTATGGTGGTCAAACTACACATTTGCCACTGAAGTTAAATATGGCGGGTGTAATTCCTCCAATATTTGCTTCTAGTATTATTTTATTCCCAGCAACAATGGCTGGTTGGTTTGGTAGTAAAGAAAGTATGTATTGGTTGAAAGATGTGGCAGCGGCATTATCGCCAGGTCAACCAATTTACATCCTATTTTTTGCATCTGCGATTGTATTCTTTTGCTTTTTTTATACTGCTTTGCAGTTTAATCCGAAAGATACTGCCGACAATTTAAAGAAAAGTGGTGCGTTTGTTCCAGGTATTCGTCCAGGTGAGCAAACTGCTAAGTATATAGACCGTATTATGGGGCGCTTAACATTGGTTGGGGCTGCTTACATTACATTAGTATGTTTGTTGCCAGAATTTTTGATTTTGAAATTCAATACCCCATTTTATTTTGGCGGTACATCATTGTTGATTATCGTTGTTGTGACAATGGATTTTATGACGCAAGTACAATCTCATTTGATGTCAAATCAATATGAGGGCTTGCTGAAAAAGGCTAACTTTAAAGGCAATACGCAAAACGCGAAATAGTTTTATAAGTAGCAATTTAAGAAACTGTAGTTTGAGAAGTAATGGAGTTATAAATGAGAGTTCGTGCATCAGTAAAAGCATTATGTCGTCATTGTAAGGTTGTGCGTCGTCGTGGCGTTGTACGTATTATTTGTACAGATCCACGTCACAAACAACGCCAAGGTTAATTGATTTTAATTAACCAAATTAGAGTTTGTTTTAGGTAGCTCTAATTAAGATGGTCACATGTTTTGTAGTGATCAGAAGATAAGCTAATTGATAAAAATTGGTTTTGCTGTTAAAATCTTCGGCTTTTTAAAGCAGGCAGATTTTAGGTAAACCTAAATTTTGGAGTAGGTATGGCACGTATAGCAGGGGTAAATATCCCAAATAACAAGCACGCCGAGATTGCATTAACTGCAATTTATGGTATTGGACGTAATACAGCGCAAAAAATATGTGCTGCAGCTGGCGTTTTGCCTTCTGCAAAAATGAAAGATTTAAATGACGCAGACGTAGATAAGTTGCGTGATGAAGTCGCTAAAGAAAAAGTTGAAGGTGATTTACGCCGTGAAGTTTCAATGAATATCAAGCGCTTAATGGATTTGAATTGCTATCGCGGTGTTCGTCACCGTCGTGGTTTACCAGTTCGCGGTCAACGTACAAAAACAAATGCACGTACGCGCAAGGGTCCAGTTAAAGCAATTAAGCAATCTAAGTAACCTAAGCTACGGACTTTAAGTCTTTAGTTATACAAATTCTAGTACGATTTATTGGTAAGGAAAGTGCAACATGGCAAAAGCTAATGTACGCGTAAGAAAAAAAGTTAAAAAGAACATTGCAGAGGGCATTGCTCATGTGCATGCATCTTTTAACAATACCATCATCACAATTACAGACCGTCAAGGTAATGCGTTGTCATGGGCAACTTCTGGTGGCCAAGGTTTTAAAGGCTCACGTAAGAGTACCCCATTTGCAGCCCAAGTAGCCGCTGAAGTTGCTGGTAAATCAGCACAAGAAAACGGTGTGAAAAATTTAGAAGTGCGTATTAAAGGCCCAGGCCCAGGTCGTGAATCTGCAGTGCGCGCACTTAATGCAGCTGGTTTTAAAATTACCAGCATTACCGATGTGACGCCAGTGCCACACAATGGCTGCCGTCCACCTAAAAAACGCCGCATTTAAGCTGAGCTAATCGCTCACTTTAGTAGAAATAACAGGAGAATACCTTGGCTAGAAATTTAGATCCTAAGTGCCGTCAATGTCGTCGTGAAGGCGAAAAGCTTTTTTTAAAAGCTGAAAAGTGCTTTACAGACAAATGTGCAATTGAAAAACGTAACTTTCCACCTGGTCAACATGGCCAACGTCGTAACCAACGTTTATCAGACTATGGTGTACAGTTGCGTGAGAAACAAAAAGTACGTCGTATTTACGGTGTTCTTGAAGCTCAATTCCGTAGCTACTATGCTGAAGCTGACCGTAAAAAAGGCATTACAGGTGAGAACTTGTTACAACTTTTAGAGTGTCGTTTAGATAACGTTGCTTATAGAATGGGTCTTGGTGGTTCACGTACTGAAGCGCGTCAAATTGTTCGTCATAATAGTATTTTGGTAAACGGCAAACGTGTGAATATTCCTTCATACCAAGTTAAAGCGGGTGATGTAGTTAGTGTTGCAGAAGCATCTAAAACACAATTGCGTATCAAAGGCGCACTTGCTGCTGCTGAACAACGTGGCTTCCCAGCTTGGATTGAAGTTGATGTAAAAGCATTGACAGGTACATTCAAAGCTAAACCACAGCGTGATGAATTGCCACCAACCATCAATGAATCATTGGTAGTTGAGCTTTACTCAAAATAATTAAGCTTTAAAAAATATTTAAATATGTGAGTGATTGATATTGCTCACGAGAATAATCGCACTGCTAGTTATTTATATCTAGTAGTGTCTAATTCTTAAAATTAAAAGGTATAACTATGCAAAACAGTCCTACCGAATACTTAAAACCACGTGTTGTTGACGTTGAAGTTTTATCACCATTGCGTGCTCGTGTAACTTTAGAACCAATGGAACGTGGTTTTGGCTATACACTTGGTAATGCTTTACGTCGTGTTTTATTGTCTTCAATTCCAGGCTTCGCAATTACAGAAGTTAAAATTGACGGTGTAGTACACGAATACTCAACAATTGATGGTGTGCAAGAAGATGTAGTGGATATCTTACTTAATCTTAAGGGTGTTGCTCTTAAATTAAATACGAAATCAGAGACTATTTTAATACTGAATAAATCTACTGAAGGCGTTGTAACCGCAGGTGATTTTGAAACAGGTCATGATGCAGAAATCGTGAATCCTGACCATGTGATTGCACACCTTACTAAAGGTGGAAAACTTAACTTAGAAGTTAAGGTAGCAATGGGTCGTGGCTATCAGCCAGTGCCAGCACGTCAAAAATCTAACGAAGAAGATCGTGTACTTGGTTTTATTATGGTGGATGCATCATTCAGTCCTATTAATAAAGTAAGTTATCAAGTTGAGAGTGCTCGTGTTGAGCAACGTACGGACTTAGATAAATTAGTGATGGATGTTGAAACGAACGGTGTGATTGAGCCTGAACAAGCTATTCGTGATGCAGCACGCATTTTAATTGGTCAGTTATCAGTATTTGCTGATCTTGAAGGTGCGCCAAGTGAAGTGGAAGTGAAATCTGCGCCACAAGTTGATCCAGTGCTACTTCGTCCAGTGGATGATTTAGAATTAACAGTGCGTTCAGCAAATTGCTTGAAAGCAGAAAATATATTTTACATTGGTGATTTGATTCAACGTACTGAGAATGAGCTATTAAAAGCGCCAAATCTTGGTCGTAAATCACTTAATGAAATTAAAGATGTACTCGCTACTCGTGGCCTAACTTTGGGCATGAAATTAGAAAACTGGCCACCTGTTGGTCTTGAAAAAGCTTAATTAAGCTTTAAATAGAAACTTTAAGGAATTACTATGCGTCACGGTAATAGCAATCGTAAATTAAATCGCACCAGCAGCCATCGTGCAGCGATGTTCCGTAACATGACCGCTTCATTGTTACGCCACGAAATCATTAAAACTACTTTGCCTAAAGCAAAAGAGTTGCGCAAATTTGCAGAACCTTTGATTACTTTAGGTAAAACTCCAACTTTGGCAAATCGTCGTTTAGCGTTTAGTCGCTTACGTGATCGTGACATTGTGGGTAAACTATTTGGTGAACTTGGCCCACGTTATTTAGCACGTAGTGGTGGTTATCTACGTGTATTAAAATGTGGTTTCCGTAATGGAGATAATGCCCCTATGGCTTTAGTAGAGTTGGTTGATCGTCCTGATACAGGTGCTGAAGTTGTGGTTGCAGATTAACTGATTTAATCATATTCAATAAAAAAGCCAGCTATATGCTGGCTTTTTTATTGCCTGACGCTCATTCAACTAATGAGTTGAATGATTTGGCTTGCTGTGAATGGCCAGCTAATTTCATGGCTATTATCAACACGTTTGATTACCGGTATTTTGAGTTCATATAAGGTAAGCAAATTAGGGTCTTCTGCAATTTCGATTGTGGTCCACGCTAAATCAAAATCAGCCGCCAAAGTAGCTAGCATTAATTCAGCCTGCTCACATAAATGGCAGTGTGAAGTTGAATAAAGCATTAAATGTATAGTCACTTATATGAAATCTCAAGTTTTAATCATTATGTATTAATGAACGATTCATAATGAAATTATAGATTCATTTAAGTCAATAACATCAACGTATGCTTTTCGATATCTAGATAAAATTCTGTCTAGGCATAGTTAATACACGAATAGCGTTAATTATTTAATCGCGTGTTAAAATAATTGATAATTTGACCGTGTTATAAAGAATAAAGGCAACCTGATGAGTGACCTCGAAAGCATTCAAGACTACCGAACTAAAGTGACTGACATGATCGAAAGACATAAGTTAGTTGAAGATTTAGTGCATCGACAAGACATGCAACGTCATGACTTGGTCGAAGATATGGTGCATCAGAATAATCTATCTGAATTACAAAGATTGCTCGATAAGCTAGATACTAAGGCGATTGCGAATGTGCTTGAGACCCTTAGTAATGAAGACTGCTTGTTAGTGTGGGGGCTTGTCAGTGAAGAGCGTAAAGAGGAAATTTTATTGGCGGTGAATGATTCTGTTAGGGTTGAGTTAGTTTCTGAGCCCAAGCCAGTGAGCCAAAGTATGGTGATTCGTGTTTTTGATCTTCACGAAGGTCGATTACGGCAAATTCCTATTTATAACCGTGAAGATTTAGCCCAGGCAAAGCCAATATGGGTGGATTTAGTCACGCCAGAGGATGAGCAGCTGGCTTGGGCTAGAGAAATCTTTGGTGTAAATTTGCCAAATCCCAAAGAATTGACCGACCTAGAGACCAGCGCACGTTTTTATGAAGAAGAAAATGGCGAGGTGCATTTGCATTCAGCCTTCTTACTTGAGCGTGAAGATGAATCTCGAAACGTTGCGGTAGCATTTGTATTAAATAAAGACACCTTATTTTCAGTTAGAAGTGAAGAGTTGCCTGTATTCCGCTTGCAACGTCTGCGTGCAAGAGCTCAGGCAGGATATGTATCGGAAGCTAAGGATGTCTTACTAGATCTTTATGCGGCCGATGTAGAGTACTCAGCTAATGCTTTAGAAGATGAGTACGTTAGGCTTGAAGAGGTTGGTAGGCAAGTATTTAAGTCTCACATGACCAATGAGCAGGCGGCTAAAATATTGACGGCTATTTCTGTTGAAGAAGACTTGAATGGTCGTATCCGCCGTAATGTATTAGATACTAGAAATGCCTTATCTTTTTTAATGCGTCGCAAATTTCTATCCATTGCACAACATGAAGACGTTCGTGAAATTCTGCGTGATATTGAATCATTAGATGGACACACCACATTCTTGTTTAATAAGATTAACTTTCAGATGGATGCCACCGTAGGTTTCTTGAATGTTAACCAAAATAAGGACCTCAAACGATTGACGGTGATTAGCGTTGTTTTCATGCCGATTAACGTACTTGCTGGTATTGGTGGCATGTCTGAATTCTCAATGATGACGCATGGCGTTTCATGGCAAATTGCTTATAGTATTTTTATTGCTGGCATGATTGCTATTGGCATACTGACCTATGTGAGTTTGCGCAACATGGAAAATCGTAGAATTAAAAATCATCGAAAAGATAATCAGTAATTTTTAAAATGAATCAAGATATAGCATTTGTTTGGAGTGAGTTTTTTTCGGACTTATTCACACCGGCAGCCTTGTGGCAGTTTTCTGTCATTGCCGTAGCATTTAGCTTGGCTTGGGCAATAAATGGTGTGGTGCGCGCCAAAATGTTGCGTAGCGCCCCAGAAAGCTGGAAGTTAGGTATCGGTGGTGTTAATCGCGTTTTATTTCCACTGACCACACTAATTTTCATTCAAATCGCCATGCTTATACTAGCTAATTGGCAACATACCAGCTTGCTTAGGCTCGCCAGTAACTTATTGTTGGCTATGGCAGTCATACGACTAGCCGTGTATGCCGTACGCTATATCATAGCGCCAGGCGGATTACTTAAAACCTTAGAAAACAGCATTTCAGGCTTAATTTGGGCTGTGCTAGCTTTGCATTTGAGTGGACTATTGCCACAGCTATTACAAGTGCTAGAGGAAGTGCAGTTTAATGTAGGAAAAAATCAGCTTAATCTGTTGTTAGTCTCACAAGCATTGCTCACCATCATTGCCACGCTTTTTATTGCGCTTTGGCTTAGCCGCCTACTTGAAAATAAATTAATGCGTAATGAGCATATCAATATGAATATGCGGGTAGTGATGAGCAAATTGCTACGTGGCTTTTTATTAGTCATAGCAGTATTAATTGCCCTCTCTGCAGTCGGTTTAGACATTACGCTATTATCAGTATTTGGTGGTGCGCTCGGTGTAGGTTTAGGTTTTGGTTTGCAGCGTATTGCAAGTAACTATGTAAGTGGCTTTATTATTCTGCTTGATCGGTCTATGCAGATAGGCGATGTGATTACAGTAGACACTCATTACGGTGTGGTGAGTGATTTACGTACTAGATATTTGGTGTTGCGTAAGTTAGACGGCACTGAGGTGATCATTCCGAATGAAATGTTAATCATTAATCCAGTGATTAATCATTCTTTCACAGACCATAAGGCCAGAGTTCAATTACCAGTTCTCGTCAGTTACGGTAGCCCGCTAGAATTAGCCATGCAGTTGATTTCAGATGCGGCAACTAGTCATCCTCGTATATTATCAACCCCAGCCCCCACGGTGCATGTGAGAGGCTTTGGTGATAATGGCATAGATTTAGTCCTGTCTATCTGGATACCTGACCCGGAAGAGGGCTCAGCCGCTACGCAGTCAGAAGTATTTTTAGCGATATGGCATGCGTTTAAAGCGAATAATATTGTTATTCCTTATCCGCAGCGCGAAGTACGTGTGGTTGGAAACTTGCCTGCATTGTAATTGATAAAATTTAGGCAATAAAAAAGCTCGCAATGTGCGAGCTTTTTTATTGCCTAAACAGATTTCAATCTATTTAAGTTTTGTTTCTTTGTACATTACGTGTTGGCGAACCACTGGATCAAATTTCTTGATTTCCATTTTGCCTGGCATTGTACGTTTGTTTTTAGTAGTGGTATAAAAATGACCAGTACCAGCACTTGATTCTAATTTGATTTTTTCGCGCATAATTTTCTACCTTAGATTTTTTGGCCAGCAGCACGTAAATCAGCAAGAACGGCATCAATACCATTTTTGTCGATAGTACGTAAGGCATTGTTAGTAATGCGCATGCTTACCCAGCGATTTTCGCTCTCAACCCAAAATTTGCGGTTTTGCAAATTAGGTAAAAAACGGCGTTTTGTTCTGTTGTTAGCGTGAGAAACATTGTTACCCACCATTGGCTTTTTGCCAGTTACCATACATACACGTGCCATGGTTAATCTCCAAACTTCTGCTTTTTTCGAAAGACCGCAATTATAGTATGAAAACTAATATTATCTCAAGGTAATTATCAATAATATTTAGACTTTATCCGCTAATTTTCGCCTCTAAGGCTAAGTCAGCCCATTTAATTACTAAATAGTCCTAAATTAGTGTTTGCCGGTGCTACCAAAGCCACCTTCGCCACGCTCACTACTATCAAAATCACCTACTAAATGAAACTCAGCTTGCACTACAGGCACAATTACCAATTGGGCAATACGCTCCATCGGGTTTAGCTCAAATGCAGTGTTGCCGCGATTCCAGCACGACACCATCAGCTGACCCTGGTAATCAGAATCAATCAGACCCACTAGGTTACCCAGCACAATGCCATGCTTATGACCCAAGCCAGAGCGCGGCAAAATCAACGCGGCATAATAAATATTATCTAAGTGTATTGCCATACCGGTAGGAATCAGCGTGGTCTCACCCGGTTGCAGGGTGATAGGCGTATCAATACAAGCACGCAAATCTAGCCCAGCTGAGCCAGTAGTGGCATAAGTGGGCATTTGTTGGTGTAGACGATCATCTAGAATTTTTAAATCAACGATAATTTTCATGCAATCCTCAATCTTGTAAGTCGAGTTAGTTAGGATATTTCTTAACGTTAGCATTAAACACTAAATTATCATGAAAATCACTATGGTGGCTAATTTGATTAGTCAGTAATATTCCCACAACTTAAAAAAGGTAAAAATATGTCACATCATTTTAAAATTAAAAAACTATCTATTCAGCTAGTATTAGCTGGCTTAGTCGGCGGGGCATTACCAGTAATGGCAGAAGATGCAATACAAATAGCGCCAGTGGTGGTAACTGGTACGCGTATTGAGCAAAATAGCTTTGATTTGCCAATGTCTATTGACTCCGTTAATGCAGAGCAAATTCAAGAAGGTCAACTTAAGGTTAATCTGTCTGAATCATCAGCGCGTGTGCCAGGTGTAGTGATTAATAATCGTAACAACCCAGCTCAAGATCTTGCAATTCAAATTCGAGGTTTTGGTGCACGCTCAGCATTTGGTGTACGTGGAGTGCGTTTATATGCTGATGGTATTCCTATGACTATGCCTGATGGCCAAGGTCAGACGGGTACATTTAATTTAGATACAGCCTCGCGTGTAGAGTATTTACGTGGCCCATTCTCAGCGCTTTACGGCAACTCCTCTGGTGGTGTCGTTCAGATTTTTACAAAAGATGGCGAAGAAGATCCTACGCTTAATGGAGGCGTTACCTTTGGTAGCTATAACACCAGTCGTGAAAGTATAGGTTTTAGTGATAGCAGTGATAGTTTTGATTATGTAATTAATGCTAATACATATCGTAGTGACGGCTACCGTGCCCAATCGGACACAAGACGTGATACGGTGCATACTAAATTAAATTTCAAGCTTAATGAAGATACTAAGCTTACCTTGGTTGCTACAGCCTTAGACCAGCCAGATAATTTAGATCCACAAGGCCTAGATGCCACTCAGTTAAAAGATAATCGCAAGCAAGCTGGTACAGGCTCAGAAAAATTTGACACACGTGTAAGCCGAAGTCATGAGCAAATCGGCGCAACTCTTGAGAGATTTCTTACTAAAGATGATGCTGTGCGCATAATGGCGTATTACGGGCATCGTAAAAACGAGCAATATCAATCAGTAGCCATTACAGCTCAACGAGATGATAGAAATGGGGGTGGTGTAGCTACTATTGATCGTGATTTTGGTGGCGCTGATTTGCGCTGGAATCACAAAGGGATGGTAGCTGATAGTCCCTACAACTTTACCCTTGGAATGAACTATGATCGAATGAATGATGATAGAAAAGGGTATGAGAACTTTGTAGCTAATGTGCCTATTGGTGGTGTGCCAGCAACAATTTCTGGGAATTCAACCGATTGTGGCATGACGCTGGGTGGTCAGCCGATTATCTGTGGCGTACGCGGTAATTTGCGTCGGGACGAAACTAATAAAGCAAGTAATTTTGACCAATATATGCAGGCAGCCTTAGATTTAACACCAAGATGGAATTTAAGCGCAGGTTTAAGACATAGTCGTGTCCAATTTAAAAATGATGACCATTACATTAATAAAGATTTTTATACTGAAACAATAGCTAGGGTAAATGGTGATGATAGTGGCGCAGTAACATTTAGCAAGACGACTCCTGTTATCGGTGCTATTTTTAAATTAACTGATACTGTCAATTTCTATGCAAATGCAGGTAAGAGCTTTGAAACTCCGACTTTAGTAGAAATGGCTTACAAATCTACTGGTTCTGGTTTAAATCTAGATTTAAATCCAGCAAAAAGCGTTCAGTATGAAGCTGGTGTCAAGGCAATCCTCGGTGATAATACTTTATTAAATGCGGCTTTATTTAGAATTAATACGGATGATGAAATTGTAGTATTACAGCAGTCTGGGGGCAGAACCGTTTATCAAAATGTAAATAGTAGTACGCGTAAAGGCTTTGAGTTATCACTAGATAGTAAATTTAATAATGGTTTTGGTACTTACCTTGCTTACACTTATTTGGATGCAGAATTTAGTTCAAGCTTTACAAGTTGTAGGCCTTTTACAGGAGGTCAAACTACTTGCCTGCCAACGGTTGCAGCAAGCTCGACTAACTCAGGTGGCGAGCTAATTAATTCAGGTGCTAATATTCCTGGTACATTCAAGCAAACGCTATATGGTGAGGTGTCATGGAAATATCAGCCAATCGGCTTCTCAACTGCTTTGGAAGCCAGAGCTAATAGCAAAACTTATGTTGCATTTAAACCAGAATACGGTAAGGCTGATGGTTATACAGTTGCCGCTTGGCGCGGTGGGTTTTCACAAAAGTTGAATAACTGGAATGTCAGTGAGTTTATTCGTGTAGAAAACTTGTTTGATAAGGATTACGTTGGTTCTGTAAGAGTGGCTGATTTGAATGGTCGTTATTATGAATCAGCACCAGGCCGCAACTGGCTGCTTGGACTCAATGCCGCATATCGTTTTAAATAAAATATATTGTTAGAGCATGCTAACCACATGCGCTAATAGCAATGTGGCAATAGTAGTCTTTGGGGCGCGTTCTAAC
>JAIPCR010000050.1 GCA_021738125.1 Sulfuritalea sp. | reverse complement strand
GCGTAGCCGCACAATCGACCTAAATGATAGAGCTGAATGGCATAGGGCTTTTCTGGAGCTTGGGTAAATGAAGTACAGGCTGCACCACACATGGCCACGCAATGAGGTCCGCCAGCTAATCCCATAAGAAGTGCGCTATAAGTCAGTGCAGTTTGCATAAAGACTACTCTTGGTCTTCCTCGAAAATCCTTCTACCCTCTTCTTCGATATCTTCAAACTGCCCGCGATAGACAGCCCACCAAAGACCCCCTAACACGACAAGTGCCATGACGACAGAAAGTGGAATGAGTATAAACAGAATGTCCATGACTAAGCCTTAGAAGATGAATCAGTGAATTGCACTGTCGAGAACTGAGTTAAACGCAAGGCATTAATCACCACGATCAGCGAGCTGATTGCCATACCTAGCCCTGCTTGCCATGGACTTAGCCAACCAAAAAATGCCAGCGGAATGCACACCGTGTTATAAACAATCGCCCAAGCTATATTTTGTTTAATAATCCACATGGTTTTTTTCGCATGGCGAATAAGCTGTGGTATTTGGCTAACATCGCCATTTAATAAAACATAGTCAGCATGAGCAAGCGTCAGTGGCACACCTTTACCCATAGCAATAGAAACGTGAGCGCTGGCTAAAATAGGGCCATCATTTAAGCCATCTCCCACCATCAGCACTTTTCTGCCTTGCTGTTTTAGCCATTGCAAACGAAGCAACTTGTCACTTGGGCTACACGCCGCTTGAAATTGCTTAATGCCAATGGTTTTTGCCGTATTTTCTACAGTATGTAATTGGTCCCCAGACAAAAGTTCAACTTCAAGCTTTGCTTCATTTAACTGCGCGATGGCCTGTGCTGCATTGTTTTTAACTGCTTCTTGTAAGTTAAAAGTGGCTATCCAACCATGATCATCGGCAAGATAGACTTGTTGATAACGCTTATCTGCAGATGGAATCGTTTCATGGCCAGTAATGCAAAATTGGGCAGAACCAAGTTTTAATTGCCCAGAATGTATCGCATGTACTTTTATCGTAGCGCTCATACCAGCACCAACTAACTCTTGTATATCGACCAACTCAAAGGCAACATTGTTTGATAATTCAGACTGACTAGCTGCAGTGACCAGCGCACGTGACACTGGGTGCATCGAATGTTGCGCAATAGCCGCAGCAAGTGCAAGTGAGTCTAGCTCAGCACACCCCTCTTTGACATGAATCGATTTCAATTCAATATGATTATCCGTCAACGTGCCCGTCTTATCAAAAATAACAGTATCAATATTGGCGATACTTTCAATTGCCTGTAAATGCCTAATTAAAATACCACGCTTAACAAATGCACTGGCGCTAGCTAGCATAGCCGCAGGTGTGGCTAGAGATAATGCGCAAGGACAAGTGACGATGAGCACTGCTGCCGCAGTCATGAGTGCGCGCCCGTGATCAATGTCCCACAATAAAACGGCAGCGGCGACGGCACTTAAAATAATAAAAAATAGAAATGGCCTAGCCACTCGATCGGCCAATTGCGATAGCCGTGGTTTTTCAATGGCCGCTTGATTAATCAGGTTAACGATTTGACCATATTGAGTTGACTCGCCTATGGTTTCCAGCACAATATTGACGGTTTGACCCAAGTTATAACTGCCCGCCACCACACTATCATGCAAATTTTTATGAATCGGCGTTGATTCGCCCGTTAATAAGGATTCATCTACTTTAGTCTGACCTAATATCAGTTTGCCATCAGCTGGGAAAGCTTCGCCGATATTGACGCGAACAACATCGCCAACATTGAGCTGACTATTAAGCACGCGTGTATATGAGCCGTCTAAATTCTGTCGCTCGGTATTCTCAGGAATGCGACTAACTAAGGCTTCCATCGCGCCTAATGTTTTACTATGTAATTTGACTTCAATTAAACGTGCGGACAATAAAAAGAATACGAACATAGTGAGTGAATCAAAATAAACAACGTGCCCCCACCAACCGCTTGGATCAAATGTTGCGGCAGAACTGACAATAAAAGTAATCCCTATACCTAAAGCTACCGGTAAATCCATGCTGATTTGCCTAAATTTTAGATCCCGCCATGCATTACTAAAAAATGAGCGGCTAGAAAAAAGCATTACCGGCAAACTTAAAAGCCAGGCTGCCCAGTTGAGTAAATGATTAATATCAGTCGCAATATCACCCGCTTTTGTAAAGTAACTTGGACTGGCATACATCATCACTTGCATCATACAAAAGCCCGCCACCAACCAACGCCAGAAAGCTGCGCGGCTTTTAGCGGTTGCGTTAAGCTGATTTTCATTATGAGAAGCCGGACTTGCGCTATAACCTAGTTTTTGTATAGCACTTAAGATATTGGAGGGCAGAATTAAATCGGGAGACCAAACAACCACAGCACGTTTTTTTGACATGCTCACACGTGCACTGACGATCCCTGGCAGGCCAGTTAACCCCCGCTCAACAATGCCTGAGCAAGCGGCACAGCGCAAATCATCCAATAGCAAACTGGACTGCACCAGCGCATGCTTAGGATCATCTCCAACAGGCTGGCTAAATCTTAACCACTGATCTGGCGTATCTAAAATGACCCAAGATGGGTTTGGAGAAACGTCTTCGGGGATGAAAGTGTTCGTTAGCAAAAAGGCATTCCGTTTAACAATATGATTGCATATTTATGTCAGAAGTTTACAGTTATTTCTAGCTGTAATTATATATTGAAAATCAAGCAATCAGCCCCATACTAGTGTCATATCAAATGAAATGGAGTGAAACATGCGCTTTGACAAATTAACGACTAAATTTCAACAGGCACTCAATGATGCACAAAGTTTGGCCGTTGCAAATGACAGCCCGACAATCGAGTCTCTGCATTTGCTAGATGCTTTGATTAAGCAGGAAGATGGTGGAACCAGCTCTTTATTGTCGCATGCGGGCGTACATTTAACACCACTTAAAACTGCAGTAGCAAGTGCCATTAACAATTTGCCAAAATCACCTGATAGCGCTGGCGAAGTGTCTATTTCACGCGACTTAAACAATCTATTAAATATTACCGACAAGCTAGCCTTAAAACGTGGTGATGGCTTTATTGCCAGTGAGATGTTTTTACTAGCACTGGCTGACGATAAGGGCCCCGCAGGCAAATTACTTAAAACGCATGGCTTGTCCAAATCAGCAATGGAGCAAGCCATTAACGAGGTGCGTGGTGGTGAACAAGTAAATGCTTCTGATGCTGAATCTAATCGTGAATCACTCAAAAAATATACGGTAGATCTTACTGAAAGAGCTATTTTAGGCAAGCTAGACCCAGTAATCGGACGTGACGATGAAATTCGCCGTGTGATTCAAGTATTGATGCGCCGCACTAAAAATAATCCGGTACTCATTGGTGAGCCTGGCGTGGGTAAAACCGCGATTATTGAGGGGTTGGCACAACGCATCGTTAACAGCGAAGTGCCAGATTCACTCAAAAATAAAAAGGTCTTGTCTTTAGACATGGCCGCTTTATTGGCTGGGGCCAAATACCGAGGTGACTTTGAGGAACGTTTGAAATCTGTCCTAAAAGAACTGTCACAGGATGAGGGCCAGACCATACTCTTTATTGATGAAATTCATACCATGGTGGGCGCTGGTAAAGCTGAAGGTGCCATGGATGCTGGCAACATGCTAAAACCTGCCCTAGCGCGCGGTGAGTTGCACTGCGTAGGCGCCACTACACTAGATGAATATCGTCAATACGTTGAAAAAGATGCCGCTTTAGAGCGTAGATTCCAAAAAGTACTCGTTAATGAGCCCAGCGTTGAGGCCACCATTGCTATATTACGCGGGCTACAAGAAAAGTATGAATTGCACCATGGTGTAGAAATTACTGACCCAGCGATTGTGGCGGCGGCAGAGCTTTCACATCGTTACATTACAGATCGATTTTTACCTGATAAGGCGATTGATTTGATTGATGAGGCAGCTTCACGCATCAAAATGGAAATAGATTCAAAACCAGAAATTATGGATAAGTTAGAACGTCGTTTAATTCAACTCAAAATTGAACGCGAAGCGGTGCGCCGTGAAAAAGATGAAGGAAGCAAAAAGCGCTTTGACTTAATTGAAGAAGAAATTATTAAATTAGGTCGTGAATATGCAGATTTAGAAGATATTTGGAAGGCTGAAAAAGCTCAAGTGCAAGGATCTTCAAATATTAAAGAAGCCATCGAGAAAGTAAAATTTGAAATGGAAGAGGCTACGCGCAAGGGTGAGTGGCAAAGAGTTTCAGAATTGCAATACGGTAAGTTACCGGCACTTGAAGCCCAGTTAAAACAAGCTTCAAATGCTGAAGCCACATCAAACCAAGCTAAAAACAAAATGTTGCGCACTGAAGTGGGTGCTGATGAAATCGCTGAAGTCGTCAGCCGTGCCACAGGCATACCTGTAGCAAAAATGATGCAAGGTGAACGTGGCAAATTGTTAACAATGGAAACAAAATTGCATGAACGTGTGGTTGGGCAAGATGAAGCAGTACGTCTCGTATCAGATGCTATTCGCCGCTCACGCTCAGGCTTGGGTGACCCTACTCGCCCTTACGGCAGCTTCTTATTTTTAGGGCCAACAGGCGTGGGTAAAACTGAACTTTGTAAAGCGTTAGCAGGGTTTCTGTTTGATAGTGAAGATCACCTAATTCGTATTGATATGAGCGAATTTATGGAAAAACACTCAGTCGCTCGCATGATAGGCGCACCTCCTGGCTATGTTGGTTATGAAGAAGGCGGAACCTTGACAGAGGCAGTACGTCGTAAACCTTACAGTGTTATTTTGCTGGACGAGGTAGAAAAAGCACACCCAGACGTATTTAATGTGTTGCTACAAGTGTTAGACGACGGTCGCTTGACTGATGGCCAAGGCCGCACGGTGGATTTTAAAAACACTGTCATTATCATGACCAGCAATTTAGGCTCACAAATGATACAAAGCATGAGTGACCAGGATTACCAAGTCGTAAAACTAGCAGTCATGGGTGAAGTGAAAACTCACTTTAGGCCAGAGTTTATAAATCGTATTGATGAAGTTGTGGTTTTCCATGCTTTGGATGAGGCGAACATTAAATCAATTACAGCGATTCAGTTGCAGTACTTGACTAAACGTCTTGGGGCTATGGACATGCAAATGGAAATTACCGATGCTGCCATTAGCGAAATAGCCAATGCCGGCTTTGATCCAGTCTATGGGGCAAGACCACTTAAACGTGCAATTCAGTCTGAGATTGAAAATCCATTAGCACGCGAAATTCTGACAGGTAATTTTGTGGCTAAAGATATTATCAAAGTTGACGTTAAGGCAGGTAAGATTGTATTTTCAAAATCAAGCATTTAATTTAAGTCGCGCTAAAGAGGAGTAAGTGTGTTCGGAAGTTACTTGGACCATCTGTTTTATCGGGTAGTCTTTACTGTGCTTTTTATGGTGGCAGGATCTGCACGCGCTGAATTAACGTCATCAAATTTAGATACTTTTGACAGCGAACCACCTATTATTCAAGATTTATTAATAAGCGCAAATAGCTTAGTCAGTAACGACGATGCTGAAGCTACCTGGAAAGCCGCTGGAATGTACTGCAAAGCTGCGCGCTATGGTAGCGCTGAAGCAGCTTATAGACTAGGCATGCTGTATGCATTTGGCCGTGGCGTGCCTGAAAATAGGGATTATGCAGCAAACCTTTTTGGTATTGCATCAACGCATGGCCACTATGAAGCGCAACAAATGCTTGAAACAATACAAATTAAAACTGCGAATACACCACCGTGTGTCATCGACGATGTCGCCCCTGAAAAATCCATAATTTTAATGGCAGCAACTACGGATCCTACGCCTGAAATCGATCAATATATCGATAATTTACCTCAAAATAAACGATGGGTATTGAGCTTGGTAAACTCTATTTCAAAATGGTATAAAGTAGATGAAAAATTAGTGCTTTCAATTATTTCAGTAGAATCTAATTTTGTGAATAATGCAAAGTCGCACAAGGATGCACATGGCTTAATGCAATTGATTCCAGATACTGCGGAACGTTTCAACGTTAAAAATGCCTTCGATGCCAGCCAAAATATTAAAGGTGGCGTGGCATACTTGCGCTGGTTATTGGCCTATTTTAAAGGAGACGTTACGCTTGCTGTAGCAGCCTACAACGCCGGCGAAGGGGCTGTAAATAAGTATAAAGGCGTTCCACCTTATGCAGAAACACGACAATATGTTAAAAAAGTACGTGCCCGCTACCCATCAAAAACGCATGTTTATGATGCGGACATTACAGCACCTTCCCCGGTATTTAAAACAGGAAATTTTAAGCGATTCATCTAAGTCATCCGCTTCATTATTTATCAAAAATTAAGAGTCCATCAAGATGCAACAATTCACACACCAAATAGCTTTGCAGACGCATGGTCGCAAACTTTATGATATTACGGCGGAAGTAACTGCATGGGTCAAAAATAGTGGCCTGCGTACAGGATTAATTACACTATATATTCAGCACACTTCAGCAAGCTTATTGATTAATGAAAATTATGACCAGGACGTATTAGTAGATATGGAAGCTTTCTTTAGTCGATTAGTGCCAGATGGCGACCCATTATTCATTCACACCATAGAAGGGCCAGATGACATGCCAGCCCATGTGCGTAGCGCACTTACGCAAACACATTTATCTATTCCAGTGCTGAATGGAATAGTTGCATTAGGGCAATGGCAAGGTATCTTCTTGTATGAACATCGCCACGTGCAAAGCCAACGTAGAATTTTGCTACACCTCATTGGCGCATAACAATTTGAAACAGAACTGTTACATCACAGTCATTGTCCAGCGTTAACGTTCCGCTAAAATAATAAGTAATAAATGTTACTTCAACAGCTTAATAAAAAAAGGAAATACTATGTCTAAGTTCTTACGCGCCATGATGCCGTTAGGTTTGATGCTAGCGTTTGTGGTAGGTTGCGAACAAAAAGAAGTGGCTACACCTAGCGTTGCTCCGACAATACCAGTCGCGACACCAGCATCAGAAAAAGAAGTGACTGGTGGTTATGAACCAACAGCCGAAGAACGCGTTCCTGGCATTACCATTGATGCTGCAGTCTTAGATGCAGCTTTAATTGCAGCCGAAGCAGAGGCAAATAAGTCTAAAAAATAAATCAACTTTCAGCATCACAAAGGCTTCAAATCTTGATGCTTCTTAATGCCTTCAATGAGTAAGGTAATCTCAATATCATCGCCTACTGGACTCTTGGGCTGAGATGCCCAAACAAAACCGTAATCTGAAGCCTTAATAACTGTATGCGCTTCAAAACCTGCTCGTTGAGCACCCCATGGATCAGAACCAAACCCTAGCATTTTAAAAGGGAATGAAATCTCTTTTGTGACACCATGCAAAGTTAATTTACCAGTTAACAGCCCCTCATCTTGAGTTATTGCTTCAATTTTCGTACTGACGAAAGTCATCCAAGCAAACTTGGTTGCGTCTAAATATTCGGCTTTTTCGCGTATATGCGCATCACGCCTGGCATGATTGCTATTGACACTCATCACATTTATTTTGGCTTCTACACTGGACTTAGACAAATCTGAACGGTCAATCAAAATTTTTCCCGTAATATCAGGAAAAGTCCCCGTCGTTTTAGATACAACATGGCGAATTTTAAAGCTAGCGAAGCTATGTGTATTATCAATACTGTAGATATCAGTATCAGCCACCGCTGGTAAATTAACTAACAACATCAATAAGATAAGATACTGTCTCATGTGACGGTCACCTGCATGATTAAGTTAAAGTCTAATTAAATAGACAGAAAATACTCTAAAGTATCAAGTTAAGGTCGTGCGCAATATCAACTGGCTTTTCACCATAATCAATATAAAGTCTAATTTTACCTTTTTTATCAAACACATACATACCAGCACTATGATCAACGGTATAACTACCCTTACCTTGAGCATCTACTTTCTTGGCATATATTTTAAAGGTTGAAGTTGCCGTAGCCGTTTCCTGCTCATTTCCACGTAAGCCAATAAATCGCTTATCAAAAGAAGGTACAAATTGTGCTAGCACTGCCTGTGTATCTCTCTCTGGATCAAGCGTGACAAACAATACTTGCAGCTCATCTGCGCGTGGACCAAGCAATTTCATAGTTTGCTTGAGATCTATCATCGTAGTGGGGCAAACGTCTGGGCAATGCGTATATCCAAAAAATAGCACCACCGCCTTACCTTTAAAATCTTCCAGTGTACGGGGCTTACCCGTATGGTCAGTGAGACTTAAAGTGTGTGCAAAATCAGCACCTGTAATATCAGTCGCAATGAATTGATTCACCTCTGCAGCAGGCTTACAAGCTGTTAAAACACTTATGAATAAAACTGTCAGAAAATATCGCATATCACTTCAAAACCCTAATTAATCTTTATAATGATGAATATATCAATATATTTAAAGTATATTTGATTTTAACATGCGACAAGAATTACACCCTTTAGTTTACAATAATACTTTTACAAAATTCGTTCAAAAGGCAGCAATATGGCAATTCCAACCTCAATGGCAGACCGCGATGGCGTAATTTGGTATGACGGCCAGATGGTTAACTGGCGCGACGCCACAACCCACGTATTAACACATACCTTGCATTATGGCATGGGAGTGTTTGAAGGTGTTCGCGCCTACAAAACGGATAAAGGCACAGCCATTTTCCGTTTAAAAGAGCATACCGACCGCTTATTTCGTAGTGCGCACATTTTGCAAATGAAAATGCCATATAGCAAAGACGAGCTCATAGAAGCACAAAAGGCCGCTGTGCGTGAAAATAATTTAGAATCTGCCTATATGCGCCCAATGGCATTTTATGGTGCAGAGGCGATGGGCATTTCTGCTAAAACACTATCAACACATGTCATAGTTGCTGCTTGGAAATGGGGCGCATACATGGGGCAAGATGCCTTAGATAATGGCATTCGTGTAAAAACATCTTCGTTCTCACGTCATCACGTGAACATTACGATGTGTAAAGCCAAAGCAAATGGTAACTATATGAATAGCATCTTAGCGCATCAAGAAGCGGCACTAGATGGCTACGACGAAGCCTTACTATTAGATGTTGATGGCTTTGTTGCAGAAGGTTCTGGTGAAAACATATTTATAATCCGCAATGGCAAACTCTACACACCAGACCTGACTAGTGCATTAGAAGGCATTACACGCGACACTATCTTACAGCTTGCTGCAGAAATCGGCTTAACTGTCATTGAAAAACGCATTACACGTGACGAAGTATATTCAGCCGATGAAGCATTTTTTACAGGTACCGCCGCAGAAGTAACGCCTATCCGTGAACTTGACCGTCGGAATATTGGCTCAGGAACTGCAGGGCCAATTACCAAACAATTACAAAAAATGTACTTTGATGCGGTAACCGGCAAATCAACGAATCATGCAGATTGGTTAACCTTGGTATAAATTTAAATAATGACTACCGTAAAAACTATTGAAATATCTGCCAAAGAGTTACCCTTTCATTGCCCTAGTAAGAATGTAGCACTTTGGTCCTCTCATCCACGCGTATTTTTAGATGTCGCAAAAACTGGGCACGCTACTTGTCCTTATTGCGGCACACAATACGCGCTAAAAGCTGGAGAAGTAATTTTGCATCATTAACCTTGGATAATGATGTGCAGATTGTATACAAAGTGCTTGAATGATATTATTAAACAATAGATGCGTGTTTAAAAAGGGATGTTATGTTTACATTAACAATTAGCTTCAACTCAGTTGCGGCATACATTGTTGCAGCAGATCTTATCATTCTGCTTTCTTACGTATTATTCATCATGAATCAAAAAAAGAAATTAGAAAGAACATTGTCACGGATAACGGATTTTGTGACAGAGTACTTTTTAAATACTGGCGTAGAAGTACTTGTCACTTGTTTTCAACTTCCAAATTCCCCAAATTTTAATGTGCAAATTGAATCTGCGCCATTAAAGAGATTTAGATTCTCAAATATTTTAGAAAGTAATCTAATCTCGCATATTTTCCGCATCACTGGCAGTAAAGTGGAAAAAATATATTGGCGCTTCCCAGTCACTCCTCAAAATGAAGCGATGTTCACTGAAGAGAATAGTAAATTAGAAAAAGAGGATCCGTACCTGTCTGAGATGCGTGCTGCAGCGGTCGAAGGCTATACAGTCTCTGAAGTTGCTTGGGAAAAAGACTAACGTACCATTACTATTGGTAGCAAGTTAACAACCTAGAAAGCCTTTATTTCTGCACGCTCGCCCCACAAGTTTTCTATCACCTGCGCTGCATTCTCGGCTGTACTGTTAGTCCAAAATTTCACTTCACCCACTGACTGACTAGCACACAATAAGCCTGCTTCAATTAAACGATTTTTTAACTGGCTAGCAACTGCTAAGCCAGTTTCAACTAAGACAATGTCTTTACCAACCACATCTGAAATTAAATCACGTACGAACGGATAGTGTGTGCATCCCAATACGATGGTATCTGCACCCTCTGCCAGCAATGGTGTGCAATATCGACGTATTAAATCTTTGGTACTATTAGCAGTTAACTCTCCACGCTCGATACATTCCACTAAGCCTATACAAGCTTGAGTAACCACTTCAACGTTACGTCCATAACTTTCTAGCAATGCCGCAAATTGCGCGCTTTTCAATGTACCTACTGTAGCAAGTACGCCAATAATCCCATTCTTACTCGCCTCTGCTGCTGGCTTAACTGCTGGCTCCATACCTATAATCGGCAAGCTATATCTTTCGCGCATGGCATCAATTGCAGCCGCTGTAGCGGTATTACAGGCAACCACTAGCGCCTTAGCTCCTTTAGCAATTAACAAATCTGCGATAACAAAACAGCGCGATTGGATTTCTTCTGCGGTTTTGTTGCCATATGGAGCATATTGACTATCAGCCACATAAAGCAATTGTTCGTGTGGCAATAATGCATGAATATGCCTTAAGACAGAGATGCCGCCTACGCCAGAATCAAAGACACCTATCGGGTCCATCGCAATAGATCTTTCACTTGATAGGATGGGTTTTACACTCATGGCAAGGTCGTCATCAGTTACAATGTTTGTATTATAAACTATTGCGATTATAAGCTAGCAAAGGACTTCTCATGGGCAACAGACTGACTAAAATTTACACGCGCACTGGTGATGATGGCACAACCGGCTTAGGCGATGGAAGTCGCATTAACAAAGATAGCTTGCGCGTAGAAGCCATGGGAGATTTAGACGAGCTAAATTCCATCATCGGCATTATGCTCACAGAATCCATGCCAAAAAATTTGGAAGTGATACTCACGACCATTCAGCATGACCTATTTAACGTAGGCGGAGAAATTTGCATTCCTGGTTACATTATTTTGCAACAATCTCGCGTTACCGACTTGGAGAAATCAATTGATTTATTGAACGAACACCTAGATTCCCTAAAGGAGTTTATTTTACCTGGCGGGACAAAAGCTGCGGCATATTGCCACCTTGCACGCACGGTATGTCGTCGCGCTGAACGCAAATTGGTTGAGTTGCATCGTAATGAAAAAGTAACCGACATATCATTACAATACCTAAATCGCCTGTCTGATTTATTATTTGTGATGTGCCGCAGCATTAATAAAGAAGCCGGGATTGCTGATGTATTGTGGAAAAATAAGCATGGTGTAATTTAAGTTATAATCCATCCATGATTAAAAAATTGTTAGATAGAATCTTTAGACCTAAGCACGCCAGGTCCGAGCATAACCAAGTTGCAATAGCCAAGACTCAGCAAAATCAACCACACAAAGCTATACTTAGGCCAAAACTCGGGACCAAAAAAACAAATCATAAAACCGCAGACTTTATTCATCATAGTGCACTTTCCATCGCACATAAAACACATAAAATAGACCGTGACCTATTAAGCAATGCAGCACTAAAAACAACCGAAGGTTTACATAAAGCAGGCTTCGAGGCCTATATTGTTGGAGGTGCAGTCCGTGACTTATTGCTAAATCGCACACCTAAAGACTTTGATGTAGCCACTGACGCTACGCCTGAAGAAGTGAATCGAATTTTCAGGCGCTCGCGCATCATTGGCAAAAGATTTAGATTGGTGCATGTTTTATTTGGCGATGAAACCATAGAGGTTTCTACATTTCGCGGCAGCCATCTTGAAGCTGAGGGCGACTCAAAAGTGACAGACTCGGGTCGCATTATTCGCGACAACGTGTTTGGTTCTATTGTAGATGATGCCGTACGCCGCGACTTCACTGCCAACGCTTTATACTACGACCCAGCCAGCCAAGAGGTATTAGACTTTCATAATGGCTATGCCGATATAAAAGCTGGCATATTACGCATGATAGGCAAACCTGAAACGCGTTATGCCGAAGATCCCGTGCGTATGTTACGTGCCGTGCGATTATCTGCCAAACTAGGCTTAAAGATAGAGCCAAACACCCAAGCGCCCATCGCAAAAATGGCAGATTTATTGCAAGATGTGCCCCCTAGCCGCTTATTTGATGAAATGCTAAAACTATTCTTA
>JAIPCR010000003.1 GCA_021738125.1 Sulfuritalea sp. | reverse complement strand
AAATCCCAGCGCTGACTTTTCATGTCAGCGCGTACCGCGGGTTCTGCTACGGTGCCGTAATTACTATTAAAGTCAGAGTAAGAGGCACCAATATAGCCATTATCAAACGTGAGCGATGCCCCCAGTGCGCCACCGTCAGCGCTGGCGCTACTGTTAACCAGCTTACCGTGATTTTCTAGAGCTGTGCCATCGGCTTGGTTTTTACGGCTGGAGACGGCAAATCCAGGAATATTTAAGTCACTGGTTTTACGAGTATAGGCATCAGCATGAATCGCTATTTTGCCATTACCGACATCGACTACGCCTGCCAGATTATTTTGGCTATCAGGCCCGCCTACTCGTGCTTCGGTTCTGCCGATAATCCCTGTCACAGATTCAGTTGGAATGCGGTGATCAATGGCATTGACTACGCCACCGACAGCGCTACCGCCATACAGTAAAGCGGCAGGCCCACGTACCACATCGATTTGTTCGATGACGAGCGGATCTATTGTCACTGCGTGGTCAAAACTTAACGATGAAGCGTCTAGAACTCCAACGCCATTTTGCATAATGCGCACTCGTTCGGCATCTAGGCCACGTATTACAGGCCGAGAGGCGTTGGGCCCAAAATGCGTAGCCGCAACGCCGGGAATACCATTTAGGGTATCGCCTAAGGTGCTTTCGCGTTTAAGTGATAGTTCACGCCCGCTCAATATTGAGACCGGAATCACTAGCGCATCTGAGGCTACGCCAAGCGGATTGCCCGTCACGGGAATCGTTGGCAAATCAATATTTGTGGTTTGTTCTGCCCAGACATGATTGATGAGTAGGCAATTGAGTGCTAATGGAATGGCTTTAATTACAAAAGCCTTACTTAATGCAGGTGCGCGCGTTGATATTTCACCCATCGGTGTGGATTGTTTGTTGTTCATGGTAGACCTCAAAAAAATAGCAAATATTCAGCAGCGTTTTTAAAGTACGCTCGGCTGATAAATTAAATGATTAAATGTTGGCTATTTGAGGTGGGGCGCGGGCTGCGTAGGCAGTTTGCAGTGAATATTGAACATTGAGATAGTAGTTTGAATTACTAGCAAAGCCGGCTTCAATATTGGGTAAGGTGAAAGTTGGAGATTGTAAGCCACTAGCGACTTGCGAATAACTGAGGCACTTACTACATACTTCAGCCGGGGCTTTTTTATCTTGCTGACTATGTTGGCTTAATTCGTTTAAGTGGCTTATTTCATGCGTCGCTACGCCTAGTTGCGTAAAAGCAAATAAGAAAATAAGCGCAAAATGAATGGCGAAACGTTTTAGCATGGATTATATTTTAGCAGACTTGTAAACCTAACAATGGCCACATATATGACCATTGTTAGGTTATTGAAAATTACGCAAAGTTTGCTGAAGCAAAATCCCAGTTAGCTAAAGACGCTAAAAATACTTCTACAAATTTAGCGCGAGCATTGCGGTAATCAATGTAATAAGCGTGCTCCCAAACATCAATAGTCAACAGTGCTTTATCGCCAGTAGTAAGTGGTGTGCCAGCGGCGCCCATATTGACGATATCCACTGAACCATCAGCTTTTTTCACTAACCATGTCCAACCTGAGCCGAAATTGCCGACGGCTGAGGCTTGAAAAGCTTTTTTGAAGTCGTCAAAAGAACCCCATTTTGCGTTGATCGCATCAGCCAATGCGCCAGTGGGTGCGCCACCGCCATTAGGCTTCATGCTGCTCCAAAAGAAAGTGTGGTTCCAAATCTGTGCTGAGTTGTTGTAAATGCCAGCGCTAGATTTTTTGATAATTTCTTCTAAACTTGCATTTTCGAACTCAGTGCCTTTAATTAGGTTGTTTAAGTTGGTCACGTAAGTTTGGTGATGTTTGCCATAGTGAAACTCTAAAGTTTCTTCTGAAATATGTGGTGCTAAAGCCGTTTTAGCATAGGGTAGTGCTGGTAGGGTATGTTCCATCATTGTTCCTTTAATGGTAATTTCTGGGTAAAAATTTGTAAGTGCTATTTTGCCATAATAACAGGGTAAATTAGTAGGGTATTATTATTTTTTCTTGGCACGTGGGTGCGCTTTGTCATAAATGGTGGCTAAATGCTGAAAATCAAGATGTGTATAAACTTGGGTAGTACTAATGTTGGCGTGACCAAGCATTTCTTGCACAGCCCGCAAATCTTGGCTGGATTGTAATACGTGAGTGGCAAAGCTATGACGCAGAAGGTGGGGGTGCATACTTGTGTTAATGCCTTGCTTAATTGACCACTCTTTTACGCGATACTGAACCGCTCTAGGCGTAATACGCCGACCCTGTTGAGTTACAAACAAAGCATTTGGGTTAGCATCGGCAATTTTAATGAGCGCTCGGCGTTGTATCCAAGTTTGTATCGCATCCATCGCATGACTACCCATAGGCACAATGCGCGTTTTATTGCCTTTACCGGTCACAGTTACGGTGCCTTCAGAAAAATCTAGCATAGTGATATCTAGATTAACTAACTCAGCTAAACGTAGCCCTGATGAGTAAAATAATTCTAAAATTGCATGGTCACGCTGTTCAAGTAAGCCACCACCTTTAATGTCTACAAATTTAACGGCTTGGTCAGTAGAAAGTGCTTGCGGTAGTGTTTTAGGCGTTTTAGGGGCGCGTAATCCCGTAATTGGATTTTGCGTATAACCTTTATGATGAATTAAGTAATCGTAAAAACCACGCCAGGCAGATAGTGCTCTAGCAATGGTTTTGCCGCTTCGTCCGCGACTATGTAGCGTTGCGATAAAGCGTCGTATTTGCGTGTTCTGAACTTGGTCAAATGATGTATTTCCCAGCAGAGACTCTAGTAGCTTAATATCTCTAGCGTAATTTTGTAGCGTGAGGGTGCTTAAGCCACGCTCAAAAGTTAAATGTTGAAGATAGTCGTTAAGATCACTCACTTGGTAATCTAAATCTCGCTAAATATAAGCTGCAAATGATGCGCTCACTAGATCGCCAATGCGGTTGAGGTACATTAAGCCCATATCGGCTTTAAAGCGTTCTGCATCTTCTGAACCTAGCATTAATACGCCATAGACTTCTTGTTTTTCACTGTTTATGCGAAGTGGAATAAAAGCAAAAGATTGCAAATTATCTTGCATTAACCCTTGAGCTAATTCAGGTTTCATGCCACAGTAAGGCGCGTTCAATGCGCTTGCCCAATCACAAAAGGCTGAGTTTATCGGTGTAAAGATAGCATCTTGTGCGAGGGCCAAATCACTAGGGCTTACCCAGACACGAACTAGTGATTGCGTGACAGAAAAAATCTGCTGCATGCTTTCAGAAATGAGTTGTGGCAAATTATTGAAACTTTTATTTTCAATCAACTTGATGCTGAAGTTGTGGACTTTTTGGCTGGTAATGTCATTTTGTTCACCAAACGCTATCAATTGTGCCACCATATTTTCTGTGACACGAATTTTGTCGCGCTGCGCTAGCTGTTGACGCTCGGCTAGAGAGATTGCGCCACTACCATGTGGGCTGGGCAGAAAAATTTCAGTGAGTAGGCTCGCGTGTTGCTCAAAGAATTGAGGGTGACTACGTAAGTAACTGCTGACTTGGTCAGCTGAAATTGCATCACTCGGATTAATAATGTTTTGTTTTTCTTGCATGATAGTCCTTATGGTAAGGTTTTTAGCTAACGTCACTTTATATTAATGTAATGGTGCCAGTAAATACTGTCACAGCAGGGCCTGTCATCATGACCGGAGCATCGCCACCTTGCCAAGTAATCTGTAAGTCACCACCACGGGCTGATACGGTGACTGGAGAAGTGAGTTGGCCTAACTGAATGCCTGCTACCACTGCCGCGCATGCGCCTGTACCACAAGCTAGCGTTTCACCACTACCACGTTCAAAGACTCTCAGTTTAATGTGGTGCGCATTCATTATTTGCATAAAGCCAGCATTCACTCGCTCAGGAAAGCGGGGATGCAGTTCAATTTGTCGACCAAGGCTAACTACCGGGGCGTTCTCTACATCTTCGACGATTTGCACGGCATGTGGGTTGCCCATTGAAACTACAGAAATCTCAACAGAGTGATTGCTAACTATCAGAGAATAGCTACTGGCAGTAAAATCAGCAATAAATGGAATAGCGTTAGGTTCAAACTTAGGCGCACCCATATTTACAGTGACCAGACCATTTTCTTCTAGTTTAGGCGTGATAATACCACTGGCAGTTTCAACGCGAATTTCACGTTTATTGCTTAACCCCTGCTCTGCCACGAAACGTACAAAACAGCGAGCGCCATTACCACATTGGGAAACTTCACTACCGTCTGCGTTAAAAATACGATATTTAAAATCAGCGATAGTGGAAGTTTCAACCAGTAATAGCTGATCAAAGCCCACTCCAAATTGACGATGCGCCAGCATTTGGATTTGTTGCTCAGAGAGAAGTACGGTCTGATTAATGGCATCTATGACCATAAAGTCATTGCCCGCACCATGCATTTTGGTAAATTTTAAGGTGTTCATAACGTGATTATAAATTGATTGATTAAGTACACTAGGTTTTATTGAAATATTTTAGTCTGATTATTCAATAGTTAGGTAGAATGCCAACTTAGTAATTGACCTGACAATCATGCTTCAGCCTTTAGTATGAAAATCATTTCATTTTTTATAAATTATATTTTTCCAAGGCGCACAAATGAACGAATATCTTTTTACTTCAGAATCTGTTTCTGAAGGTCATCCAGACAAACTCGCAGACCAGGTATCCGATAGCATTTTAGATGCTATATTAACCCAAGACCCTACCGCTCGTGTTGCTGCAGAAACCCTAGCAAATACTGGTTTGATTGTATTGGCGGGTGAAATTACTACCACGGCCAATGTTGATTACATTAAAGTAGCGCGTGATGCGATTAAACGTATCGGCTACGACAATACTGATTACGGTATTGATTACAGAGGTTGCGCAGTCTTAGTTGCTTATGACAAACAATCCCCTGATATTGCTCAAGGCGTTGATGGTGCGCACGATGATCCATTGGATCAAGGTGCGGGTGACCAAGGCTTAATGTTTGGTTATGCTTGTGATGAAACGCCACAATTGATGCCATTGCCTATTTGGTTATCTCACCGTATTATGGAGCGCCAAGCGCAATTGCGTAAAGATGGCCGTTTACCATGGTTACGCCCAGATGCTAAATCACAAGTGACCATTAAGTATCAGGATGGCAAACCAAGTGCGATTGATACCGTTGTTGTTTCAACACAACATGCACCTGAGATGGAGCTTAAAGATATTCGTGAAGCGGTCATTGAAGAAATTATTAAACCGACACTACCTAAAGAACTGATTAAAGGTGATATCAAATTTTTGGTAAACCCAACAGGTCGTTTCGTGATTGGTGGACCACAAGGGGATTGTGGTCTAACTGGCCGTAAAATTATTGTAGATACTTACGGTGGCGCGGCTCCCCATGGTGGCGGTGCATTCTCTGGCAAAGACCCTTCTAAAGTAGATCGCTCAGCTGCTTATGCTGGGCGTTACGTGGCAAAAAATATTGTTGCGGCTGGACTTGCTTCACGTTGTCTTGTGCAAATCTCTTATGCTATTGGGGTGGCTCAGCCAACTTCTATCATGGTTGAGACATACGGCACAGGTAAGGTTTCGAATGAAGTGCTCACCGCACTTGTACGTGAACATTTTGATTTGCGCCCCAAAGGCATTGTTAAAATGTTAGATTTACTCAGACCAATTTATACCAAAACTGCTGCTTATGGGCACTTTGGTCGTGATGAGCCAGAGTTCACTTGGGAAGCAATTGACAAAGTAGCCGCATTAAAAGCCTCTATATAGCACAATTGATTTATTGATGCCATTGTTAGAATTGCACTATCAATATAGTGATGGCATATGTTAAAAGTAATATCTACTAAGCAAGTACGTCTAGGAATGTTTATTCAAGAGCTAAAAGGCTCTTGGATAGATCATCCTTTCTGGAAAGGCGCATTTAAGCTGGACAGCGCTGTTGATTTAAAAAAACTTCAAAATAGTATTATCAAAGAAATTGTTATTGATACATCTAAGGGTTTAGATGTTGAGAATGTATCTAAAATAACGCCCACAGCTCCAATTCAAACGCCAGCCAAAGTTTTAGCATCGTCCGCTAAACGCATGGTTAATGATAAAAAAAATGCATTTGCCGACATTGAAGATTTGGATACGCTAGAACTGGGTGCAATCATAGATCCACCTTCACTATTGGCAATAGAAAATCCTTCAGATGCAGCTACCCTAGCAAATCCAGAACGACAACGCGCTAAAATTTCAGCATCAGCTGAGCGTGAACAGGCTAAACGTGTCATTAATGATTCAAAAAAAGCTGTTGCCACAATGTTTGATGATGCGCGTATGGGTAAAGCAGTTAGTGTGGGAGCGGCCATGCAAATGGTGGATGATATTGCCGCTTCAGTAGATCGAAATTTAGGTGCACTCATTAGTTTGGTACGTTTAAAAAATAAAGATGAATATACCTATATGCATTCTGTAGCAGTGTGTGCACTCATGGTTGCATTAGCTAAAGAACTAGGTTTGTCTGAATCAGAAATTAGGCAGGCAGGGCTAGCTGGATTACTGCACGACATAGGTAAAGCGGGTATTCCTTCAGATGTGCTCAATAAACCAGGGGCATTAACAGATGAAGAATTTTCGCTTGTTAAACTACATCCTGAGCGTGGCCACCAATTATTGATGCAAGCAAATATTCTTGATGAAGTCGTAGTCGATGTGTGTCTACATCATCATGAAAAAGTAAATGGCATGGGATATCCTCATCAATTGCAAGCTAATGAAATTAGCTTGTTTGCCAAAATGGGTGCAGTCTGTGATGTGTATGATGCTATCACTTCAAATCGTCCTTACAAAGCTGGCTGGGAGCCAGGTATTTCCATGCAGCGTATGGCGCAATGGGAGGGTCATTTTGATGATACTATATTTAAAGCCTTTGTAAAAAGCGTAGGGATTTATCCTATAGGCTCCATGGTTAAACTTAAGTCTGGTCGTTTGGCTGTCGTGATTGATCAAAGTCAAAAATCATTATTAATGCCCCTAATTAAAGTGTTTTTTTCAACCAAATTAAATTTACGCATTAAAGTAGAGCTCATTGATTTATCAAATCCGTTTGAACAAGATACAATCGTTGGCCATGAAGATCCGATATCATGGGGCATTCATGATATTAATGAAATTTGGGGTCAGGCTTAACGTTTTCAGTAGATAGTGCTTGTTTTCTAAATTTTTTGCGCTTGGTAAGTAAAAAAAATTCAAGTATAATCCGCTCATTCCGAGGAGCGTTGCGAGAGTCCTTCTCCTAGGCTCGGAAAATGTTTAAACGACGCTCACCATATTAACCGTGCCGGACACGGGATACGGGTGAGAAAAGCGTAGACATCTCTAGTTCTATTACAACCCCTTCCCTCCGGTCACACATTCAAGGAAATTGAAATGAATTCTGTGACTGATTTTAAAGATTATGTAATTGCCGATATTGGCTTAGCTGCGTTTGGCCGTAAAGAAATCGCCATTGCTGAAACGGAAATGCCTGGTTTAATGGCTATTCGTGAAGAGTTTTCAGTTGTACAACCACTTAAAGGTGCGCGTATTACGGGAAGCTTGCACATGACAATTCAAACCGCTGTATTGATTGAAACCCTAAAGGATCTAGGTGCGGAAGTGCGTTGGGCGTCATGTAATATTTACTCAACGCAAGATCATGCTGCCGCTGCAATTGCTGCTGGTGGCACACCGGTATTCGCCATTAAAGGGGAAACCTTGACAGAATATTGGGATTACACTCATCGCATTTTTGAATGGGCGGATGGTGGTTATACCAATATGATTTTAGACGATGGTGGTGATGCTACCTTATTACTTCATCTTGGTACTCGTGCTGAAAAAGATTTATCTTTAGTATCAAATCCTACTTCAGAAGAAGAAATTTGTCTTTTCGATGCAATTAAGGCTAAGTTAAAACTCGATCCTACTTGGTACTCAGTGCGTTTAGCCAAAATTATTGGCGTGACTGAAGAAACCACCACTGGTGTACATCGTTTATATCAAATGCATAAAGAAGGTAAGTTAGCCTTCCCAGCTATTAACGTGAACGACTCTGTTACAAAATCGAAATTTGATAATTTATACGGATGCCGTGAATCATTAGTTGATGCGATTAAGCGTGCAACGGACGTCATGATTGCAGGTAAAGTAGCAGTAGTTGCAGGATATGGTGATGTAGGTAAAGGCTCAGCACAAGCATTACGAGCACTATCTGCTCAAGTTTGGGTGACTGAGATTGACCCAATTTGCGCATTACAAGCTGCTATGGAAGGTTACCGCGTAGTTACAATGGATTATGCTGCTGAACATGCGGATATTTTTGTTACTGCGACAGGTAATTACCATGTGATTACACATGACCATATGGCTAGAATGAAAGATCAAGCAATTGTCTGCAACATTGGCCATTTTGATAATGAAATTGATGTTGCATCACTTGAAAAATATGAGTGGGATGAGATTAAGCCACAAGTAGATCATGTGGTTTTCCCAAATGGTAAAAAAATTATCTTGTTAGCAAAAGGGCGTTTAGTCAATTTAGGTTGCGGTACAGGTCACCCAAGTTATGTGATGAGTTCAAGCTTTGCTAATCAAACGATTGCTCAAATTGAGTTGTTTACCCAACAGGCTAACTATCCAGTCGGTGTGTATACTTTACCAAAACATTTGGATGAAAAAGTTGCGGTCTTGCAATTGAAAAAATTGAATGCTCAATTGTCTGTATTGACTGATCAGCAAGCAGCCTATATTGGCGTACAGAAGCAAGGCCCATATAAACCAGATACTTATCGTTATTAGTTTTTATAGAAAAGTATTTAAAGGATAGCCACATGAAATTATTATGGGTATGGATATTGAATGCACTAGCGCTGATGGCGGTGGCGTATTATGTACCTAATATTCATGTGGCTGATTTTTTAACTGCATTAGTGGCGGCCTTAGTAATAGGCCTGGTCAATATGTTGATTAAGCCGATTCTGGTGATATTGACTTTACCTATTACGATACTGACACTTGGACTTTTTATACTGGTAATTAATGGATTGCTATTTTATGCTGTAGGCAACTGGCTACAAGGCTTTGTGGTCGAAACGTTAGTTGCGGGATTGGTGGGTGCGCTACTTTATAGCTTGTTTTCTTGGTTATTAGCGGCAATTTTTATTGAAGATAAAAAAGAAAAATAAATGAACACGACTACACTAAGTTTTGAGTTTTTCCCGCCTAAAACAGCAGAAGGCATGGATAACTTGCGTGAAACACGCGCGGAGTTAGCGAAGTTTTCGCCAGAGTTTTTTTCTGTAACGTTCGGTGCTGGAGGTTCCACGCGCGACAGAACCATGGATACTGTATTAGAAATTCAGCAGGAAGGTTTTCAAGCGGCACCGCATATCTCTTGTATTTCATCGAGTAAAGAAGAAATTCGTAATTTATTAAATGCTTATCAAGCACATGGTATCAAGCGTTTAGTTGCATTACGTGGCGACGTACCTTCTGGTGAAGTGAGTAGCGGGGATTTTAAATACGCGACAGAGTTGGTGGCATTTATTCGGGCTGAAACTGGAGATCATTTTCACATTGAGGTGGCTGCCTATCCAGAATTTCACCCTGAAGCGAGAACACCTACAGCGGATTTATTAAACTTAAAGCGCAAAGTTGACGCGGGTGCTGATTCTGCGATTACGCAATATTTTTATAATCCAGATGCTTATTTTAGGTTTATAGAACAATGTGCGGCAACAGGCATTAATGTACCGATTGTGCCTGGCATTATGCCTATTTATAACATTACTCAGCTTGCGCGATTCTCAAGTATTTGTGGAGCAGAAATTCCTAGATGGCTGAAAATGCGCCTAGAAGAATATGGCGATGATATGGCTTCTTTACGTGCATTCGGCATTGATGTTGTCAGCGAGTTATGTGAAACCTTAAAGGTTTGGGGTGTGCCAAGTTTACATTTTTACACACTGAATCGCTCAGGCGTCATTAGCAATATCATAGAAAATATTGGTGAATAAACGCATTCTAAATTTTAGTATGCGCTACATAAAACCGACCTACTAATGTATTGTCGGTTTTTCTTTATTTAGAAGTGCGTCCTCAATAAATAGATATTCTTTAGTTTTATCAGGACCAGACTTACTAGCGCCCCAGGTAATCATTAGTACAATCCAACGTATTTCTTCAATGCTGATTTTAAGTTGTGGCAAATTCATGGCAAGATCAAGTACTAGTTCCCGTTGTGCTGTATTGAGTATATTGGCTTGTACTAAAAATAGAATAAACCCTAGGCTTTCACCAGTGATTTTTTTGAGCTCATCATCAGTAAAAATACGCGTGCTGATGTGATTGGGGTCGTCGTATATGTCAGGTTGCTCAGTCATTAGTTCTAGTTGGCTGAACCAATTAAAAGCACTGCTAATGTCTTGTTCATCAAACCCTGCGGCAAACAACTCTTTTGAGAGCGTATCTTCGTCTGGTCTGAAATGTGTATCAATGTAGTTTTCAAACATATAAACCAATACTTCAAACATAATGTTTATCCTTAAATAGAGTGATACTTAAATTAAGAGTGATGGTTTATGCATAAATCTAAAATTACACAATTTTTTGATATTGTCCGCCAGCTAGGCTAGTGATTCTCCCTTCTAATTCCAATAGCATTAGCATGGATGAAACTTCACTTACAGTCAACCCACTTAAATGTACTAAATTTTCTAATGATATTTGTTCATATCCCATTAACTGTATTAGTAAGTTGTCAGTTACAGTGTTGTTGTCATCTGCTTGAGGTACGGTCGATGTCAGACTATTTAAATGCAACTCCTCTACGATATCTTGCAAGCTATCGACTAATTTTGCACCTTGTTTTATAAGTTGATGGCAACCTTTAGACATTGGCGAATGAATTGAGCCTGGAATGGCAAATACTTCCCGTCCTTGTTCAGCACTTAAGCGTGCAGTAATTTGTGAGCCACTTTGTAGATTGGCCTCTACTACTAGGCAACCTAAACTTAATCCGCTAATAATCCGATTACGTCTAGGGAAGTTTTGTGGTTTTGATGAGGTGCCTAGGGGAAATTCAGAAATAATAAGACCGTGTTCTGCAATTTGATGGGCTAAATCTCGATGTTGCGCTGGGTAGACAATATCTAAGCCAGTGCCGACTACTGCAATCGTGGCACCATTTGCTTTTAATGCGCCACGATGTGCTGCGCCATCAATACCTAATGCCAAACCACTCACTATGCAAAGCCCATGGTTAGAGAGTCCCTCTGCAAACGCTTCGGCATTTTTTTCACCTTGCACAGATGCATTTCTGCTACCTACTATGGCAATACTTGGCTGATTTAGGATTGCTAGATTACCTTTAGCATAAATGAGGGGTGGCGGATCTGAAATTTCGAGCAGTACTTTGGGGTAGTGCTGATCTGCTAAAGTGACTAGGTGATTATTGGTTAGTGATAGCCAGTGTAAGGGCTCTTTTAAAACATCTTCATCAACACCTTTTATTATTTCAGTGGCTATATTTTCTGAAACGACTTCTTTTAATTGTTTGAAACTGGCAGCATAGATATTGGAGGGATTGCCAAAAGTTTTAAGTAACAGGCAGAATGTCTGTGAGCCTATGCCATGAATATTGTTTAGACTAATCCACAGTGATTTTTCTAGCAACGCTTCGTTATCGTTGGCTTCACTGTTTTTTAGATACATAAGGGATATATGCTAGGGAGTGGTGACTGAGTCGAGTTTATTAATCGGTTGGGTTGCCTGCATCACTAATGCATAGGAGACGCGATTAAACACACGAAATACCATTAGCAAGCCTACACGTTCATCAGGCAATTTAACCATGCCAGTTTCAAGGGCTAATTTATCAGCACTACGCTCTACATTTTTTTCTTTGGACGGCTCAGGGTCTTTTATTACTCGACCAAAACGATTGATTGCAAGCACATGACCTACCTCAATGCCATCTGATGCACCTTTGTTAATAGTGATTATGCTTTGGGGACCAGCTTCCGCTAGACCGCCATAAATATTAATGATCCGACCTGCTATTGCAGCATCAGGGGCATGTGGAACAAAGTTTACTGCGATATCGTCGCTAGTAGGCACTAATCTATCTTTAATGAAGATTTCTTCTTTTATTTTAGCAATGTTGGCACTTGCAGGTTCGCCATACTTCGTGATTTTGACGTCACCTAAATAAGTCGCCTCTATACCCAGAACCTCTTTACTATCAGGATCTATCAGGCTCTCTGCAGGACGGTAAATAAACCAATTGAGACCATCACTTTCTTCAACTTTGTCGATGTACACTCGCGTACCAGAGCTTAAGATAACGCGATCATCTTGTGCAGCTAGAATTCTGGGGGAATGATCTAGTTGATTATTTTCAATAATGAGCGGCTGGTTTAAAAATGGTGCAATGATACTTAGCGGGATGGTGGAAATAGCAACTTTATCTAAAGGCTCTTCTATTGCGCCAGGTTGCAAGGTAACGGATTCACTTAGCAATTTTAATTTTGGACTACCACTGCTCATATCAAGAAAAACAACGTCGCCAGGGTAAATCAAGTGCGGATTTTTTATTTGGCTACGATTGAGCTGCCAGACTTTAGGCCATTGCCAAGGATCATTTAAAAACTTGCCAGAGATGCCCCATAATGTGTCACCTTTCACCACAACATGACGATCAGGATGTTCTCTTTTGAGTAAAACTTCTTCAGCTTGTACGCTGAAGCTTATGCAACAAAACATGAGCAGCGTTATAATGTGGCGGAACATACTGAAGACCTCAGTCAAAAATGCATTAAATTTATGATTAAACTATCTGCGAAAACTGCTAAATTACGTTAAATTTATCATGTAATTCATTCAACAATCAAGCTTTTATGGAAAAAGCTGAGCTTTATATAGAAACAAAAGAATATTTATGGCAATTTTAGACATACTTAATTATCCTGATCCACGCTTGCATACGGTAGCAAAGCCAGTGAAGGAAGTAACTACAGCAGTAAAGCGCCTATTAGATGATATGGCGGAGACTATGTATAGTGCCCCTGGCATAGGCTTGGCAGCGACTCAAGTTAATCAGCATTTGCAGATTATTATCATTGATACGAGTGAAGCTAAGGATAGTTTACGCGTGTTTATTAATCCTAAGATTATTGATAAAAGTGGCGAACAAGACTACGAAGAAGGTTGTTTATCTGTGCCTGGTATTTATGAAAATGTGACTAGAGCTGCCAAAGTGAAAGTTGAGGCACTAGATCGTGATGGTCAATTATTTACGCTAGAGGCTGAGGGTTTGCTAAGCATATGCATACAACATGAAATGGATCATCTGTTGGGTAAGGTGTTTGTTGAGTACCTATCCCCACTGAAGCGCAATCGTATAAAAAACAAAATGCTCAAACAGCGTCGTGATTATTAATATGTTATTTACTATCCACATAGACATTAGCGTATGAAAATAATTTTTGCTGGTACGCCTGAATTCGCAGTTCCAGCGTTGGCTGCGCTGATTGCGGCAGGACATGAAATTGTAATGGTTCTCACCCAACCTGACCGACCAGCAGGTCGCGGTATGAAGATTAAGGCCAGCCCGGTAAAAACGTTGGCCATGCAACACCAGTTAAACGTTTTTCAACCAGTAAGCTTAAAAGACTTGACTGTGCAGGCACGTATAGCTGAACTTGATGCTGACGTTATGATAGTTGCGGCATATGGACTAATTATTCCGACTGCGACACTCAGTGCATCACGCTATGGTTGCTATAACATTCATGCCTCATTATTACCACGTTGGCGTGGCGCAGCCCCAATACACCGTGCACTACTAGCTGGAGATGCGAAAACAGGCGTGACGATTATGGAGGTAGTGCCTGCCCTCGATGCAGGGGCAATGGTTAGTCAAAGTGTAGTGCCGATTACCGAGGTCGATACTACGCAGAGCTTGCATGATGCTTTGAGTGCTATGGGTGCTGAGCTAATGGTGGCGGCAATGACCACTTTAGAGAAAACAGGATTGCTTGTAGCAACGCCACAAAATGAAGCTTTGGTGACTTATGCGCACAAGTTAGAAAAGTCTGAGGCGGCGATTAATTGGCAAAAGACGGCAGTTGATATTTCTCGTCAAGTACGAGGGTTTAATCCATTCCCAATTGCACAAACTATGCTAAAAGGTGATGTGTGCCGTATTTGGATGGCAACGGCCAGGCTGGGGAATGCAGGCATTGGTGAGATTGTGAGTGTGCAGGATGGCATCACAGTGGGTTGCGGTGAAGGCTTGTTGCATATTACAGAATTACAAGCCCCTGGTGGCAAAAGACTTCATTCGCAAGCTTTTGTGCAAGGCCATAACTTGCAGGCGGGCGATTTTTTTACAAGCTCCAGCCATTAGCCCACAACACATTAATAACAGACTCCTTGAATTTTTGAACTTTTTAATAAGTCCCTGACGAGGTACTTATCAAGTAAAATCAAGACTTAAATAACATGTGTGAACATCAAGAGAGTTTTCTTTGTATATATCCCAACAAATAGCCGCCGATGCTGTGAATCAAGTTTTATTAGGTCGCAATTTAACTTTAGCATTACCTGCAGCATTGACCGTCTTCCCAAATGCAACGCCTCAGCAACGTGGAGCAGCACAAGATTTAAGTTATGGTACATTGCGTTTTTATGGTGAGATTGATGCTTATCTTGTCCAGCTATTAGAAAAACCACTAACAGACAATCGCATCCATTCTATTTTGCTGGTGGCAATTTACCAATTATTACATGATAAAGCTGATGCTTTTACGGTAGTTAATCAAGCAGTTCAAGCGGTAGGTGAGCTTAAGCGCCCTGTACCTAAAAGCTGGGCTAAAGGCCTAGTGAATGCCATTTTACGTAATTTTCTTCGTCAAAAAGACCAACTTAACGCCAAATTGAATCAAAGTGAAGTGGCTATTTATTCTTATCCGCAATGGTGGATTAATAAGCTGAAAGTGCAATACCCCAATCACTGGCAAAGTATGTTGGAAATTGGCAATCAGCATCCCCCGATGACGTTGAGAGTGAATACACAGAAAATTAGCATCGATGAGTATATGCAGCTATTAAGGCGACAAGACATCGAGGCAGTAGAGCTTGGCGAGCAAGCAATAGTCTTAACTAAACCTGTAGCGGTTGAAAAAATTCCAGGGTTTACTGCAGGAATAGTTTCTGTACAAGATTATGGTGCACAGATGGCGGCACCATTGCTTGCTATGCAAAATAATAAGCGCGTGCTTGATGCTTGTTGCGCACCAGGCGGTAAGACAGGACATATTTTAGAGTTGGCAGAAGTTACGCTTACAGCCTTAGATAATGATGAGAATAGATTATTGCGAGTGCAAAGCAATTTGGATAGACTGGGATTACAAGCTCAGCTGTTGGTGGGTGATGCCTCATCAAATAGCTGGTGGGATGGTGTTTGTTTTGATGGAATACTGGCTGACGTTCCCTGTACAGCCTCAGGCATAGTGCGTCGCCATGTAGATATTAAATGGTTAAGACGTGAAGCGGATGTAGCTTCTTTTGTTGTACAGCAGGCTAAAATATTGCCGAATTTATGGCGAATGTTGGCAAAGGGTGGTAGATTACTTTATGTTACCTGTTCCGTTTTTAATGAAGAAAATCAAGGGCAAGTGGATCACTTTTTACAAAATAATGCTGATGCAACACAGTTGCCATATCCGTTACAAGCGCAGAGCAATATTAGTCAGCTAAATGGTCAACTCATTCCTTCTATCGCACACGATGGTTTTTTCTATGCCTTGCTACAAAAGAATTAAACAGTTTTTAATGATTTGTTTGGTAGCATTTTTTGCTACACCAGTCTTGGCTGGCAATAGTAGCTTAAATGTAAAAAATGCTGAATTAGAGCTGTTTGAAGATGGATATGTTTTGAATGCTGATATTGACGCTAAATTTAGCAATGCAATAGAAGAGGCTGTTAATAGAGGTTTTGAGTTAAATTTCATTTTTGAATTTCAATTAGCCAAGCCTAGAAAATATTGGTTTGATGATGAAGTAGCCACCACCATTCATCGTGTTTCTTTGACTTATCATGCGTTATCACGCCAATATTTAGTGATACGAGGCGACCAGCAAAAAACCTTTGTAAGGTTAGATGAAGCAATAGATGATTTAACTTACATCCACAATTTAAAAGTATTTCAAAAAGCCGAAATTGAGAAAGGTGAAGTTTATAAGGCAGCCTTCTTAATGCGATTAGATACAAAAAAACTACCTAAAACCCTACAGGGTGAATCCATTAGCTTAGATGACTGGAACTTGAGTTCACAGCGTTTTGAGTGGATACCCAATTTATTCAAATGAAGTATATCGTTCTGTTAAGCGCAAGTTTGGGCGCGTTTTTGCTTTACTTACTATCTAATGCAAGCGCCAATGCCGCAGGCTCAGGTGAGTACTATTCACTATTAGTTGCGCTCAATATTTTATTAGCAACATTTCTTATTGTTGTGCTTGGATTCCAAAGTTGGCGTTTATATCGACAAATTCGGAACCGCGTCGTTGGTAGTCGTTTCACACTTAGGCTACTTGCAAGTTTTGCGATGATGGCAATTATTCCTGGACTAATTGTCTACTTAGTATCAGTGAATTTCTTAACTCGTTCTATTGAATCTTGGTTTAATGTAAAAGTTGAAGCGGCATTAGAAGGTGGGCTTAATCTGGGCCGGACCGCTTTAGATATTATGTTAGCCGATGTTAAAGAGAAGGGTGAGAATATGGCGAGTAGCCTAGCTTTTCAGCCTGCCAATAGCCATTCTATATTAAACGATTTGCGCGAGAAGAGCGGTGTTCAAGATGCTACTTTATTGACAGTACAGGGAAAAATTTTAGAGGTTTCAAATAGTGATGCGACCAGCATTTTGCCTGAATTGCCTAGCGTTCGGCAATTAAGACAAGCGCGCCTACATATATTGGCTAGCATTGAACCAATCAGTAACAAAGGTTTGTACCTTCGTGTGTTAGTCCCGGTCAACGTACAAAATTTGGCGGGTGAGACACGTATCTTACAATTACTTCAGCCCGTGCCAAAAGCACTCGCGACTACAGCTGAGGCTGTGCAAGATGTGTATCAAGATTATCAGCAACTTTCTTATAGTCGATCTTCGTTAAGAGAGGTTTTTGCGCTGACTTTAACCTTGGTCATGATGCTCGCAATGTTAGGTGCGATGGCAGTCGCTTTTGTGTTGAGTCGAAGATTATCTGCACCGCTCACGGTTCTTGCAGAGGGCACTAAAGCAATTGCAAGTGGCGATTACAGCACGATACTTCCAGCACATGGTAAAGATGAATTAGGTGTGTTAGTACAATCTTTTAATAGTATGACGCAGCAATTAGATGATGCAACTAAAGCTGCCGATAGAAATCGTTCTCGAGTTGAAGCGGCGCGTGGCTATTTGGAAACTATATTGGCACATTTGTCGTCAGGCGTAATTGCTTTGAATAGGCGGGGAGAGTTGCGTACTTTTAATGAAGCTGCAATCAACATTTTAGGTATTCAATTAGAGGATTATGCAGGATTGACCTTAGATAAAATTACCTCCAAACAGGCGCGTTTGGAAAGTTTTTTTCAAGCAATTTCTTTACATAACCATTTAGATGATGCAGAAAGTGATGTGCAAGTAGATATTCAAAAAGATGATTTGTTAACCCAAATTGAGCTGGCAACGGGCCAAGGAAAGCAGATTCTAACCTTACGTGGTACGCGTTTGCCAGATGGCGGTTATGTGGCGGTGTTTGATGATGCCACTAGCATGGTGCAAGCCCAGCGTGATGCAGCGTGGGGAGAAGTAGCAAGGCGATTGGCGCATGAAATTAAAAATCCATTGACACCTATTCAGTTGTCGGCAGAAAGGATGGCGCATAAATTGCTGAGTAAATTAGAGTCAGCAGATGCGCAGATGCTAAAACGATCAACCGAGACAATTGTCAATCAAGTGGATGCCTTGAAACGAATGGTCAATGAATTTAGTGAGTATGCTCGTTCGCCAGCCCCACAATTGCAAAAATTAGATTTAAATAAGTTGATTCTAGAGGTGGTTTCATTCTACGATTTACCTGATCACAAGATAGCATTGTCGCTAGAAAAGCAGCCATGCAACATTAAAGGTGACAGCACTATGCTGCGCCAAGTGATTCATAATTTATTGCAAAATGCACAGGATGCACTTGTTGAGCAAAAGGATGCGCTGATTGAAATTAAAACAAAAATTGACGGTCAGGCATTAATGTTAAGCGTAGCAGATAATGGTGCCGGTTTCCCGGAGCAGTTAATGCTACATGTTTTTGAGCCATATATGACGACTAAGTCGCATGGTACTGGTTTGGGTTTAGCGATAGTGAAAAAAATAATTGAAGAGCACAAAGGCACAATTAAAATTGAAAATATAGCAGCGTATTCTACGCAAAATAATAAAACTGCAGAAACGGCCTCTAAAGAAAAAACTGGTGCAATGGTGACGATTAGTATTCCACTTTTAATTGAATGAAGCATTAGCTAATTTTAGAAAATATTAAGACAAACATTGAAAAGTAAGAAGACAAAAGCATGGCAACAAAACATATATTAGTCGTTGATGATGAGATTGGTATACGTGAATTATTACGCGATATCTTGCAAGATGAAGGCTATCAGGTTCAGCTTGCGGAGAATGCAGCTGCTGCTCGAGCGGTGAGATTACATGAGCGGCCAGATTTAGTACTACTAGATATTTGGATGCCAGACTGCGATGGTATTACTTTGCTTAAAGAGTGGGCAAATAGTAGTCAATTGACAATGCCCGTGGTGATGATGTCAGGGCATGGCACAATAGATACAGCTGTAGAGGCCACGCGTATAGGGGCATTTGATTTTTTAGAAAAACCAATTGCACTACAAAAGTTATTAAAAACGGTAACTGCGGCGCTAAAGCATGGGGAACAATCACCAAAATCAGAAATGAATTTAGCAAGTTTAGGCAAGAGTCCGATTGTGACGGCGCTTAAAGATAGATTAGATAAGATTGCTATAAGTGTTAATCCAAGTCCAGTATTGCTAATCGGTACAAAGGGTTGTGGCTCCGAGTTGTGCGCACGTTATTTGCAAGAGGCAGGTAGTCCTTGGTTGGCACTGACAGAATTTAGTCGGCTTGCAGAAGCTCCTTTAGATATTTTAGAAGAAATTCGTGGAGGGGTGCTATATATAGCTGAGATTGCTGAACTGAATAAAGCTGAGCAAAAAGGGCTGCTATTGTTGATTGCAAAATCAGATAAGTATCACGTCCGTGTCGTTTGTGGTACAAGTGAGAATTTACCAAGGCTACAAGCAGAATCATTATTTGACTATAATTTATTTCAAGCTTTATCTGCTGTTTCCTTAAACATGCCAGCTTTAGATGAGCATAAAGAAGATATTCCTGATTTGGTGATTGCTATCACAAACTTACAATTAGAAATGGCTGGCTTGGAATATCGTGAGTTTGATATTGCCGCTTTGAATAGTCTACGTAATGCTGATTGGCCTGGTGATTTAGCGCAACTAGATTCTGTCATTCGTAATTTATTACAAACTAGCTTGGGTGAAAAAATAACCTTAAGTGATGTCAATCGTGTATTGCATCAGTTTGATGATAGACAACTGCCTGCTACTAAAACTGAGCTTACAAGTACATCCAAGTCTCGTGTAAAAACTACTAGTTTAGCCGCTAATATAGATAAAAATTTATTAGACCAACCTTTGCGCGAGGCACGTGATGATTTTGAACGTATATATTTTGATTACCACATAAAATTAGCGGCTAATAATATGAGTAAATTGGCAGAAATTGCTGGCCTAGAGCGTACTCATTTGTATCGTAAACTTAAGCAATTGGGTATTAAAACTAAAGGGTAGTCGCTTCTTTTGTATTAATTAAGTGATTTCTAAAACTACTGGGGTATGGTCAGAAGGGCGTTCTAGTTTACGGGGAAATTTATCAATATACGCAGAGAGGCATCTTGGTTTTAGTAAATCACTCACTAAAATATGATCAATCCGCATACCAAAATTACGTCTGAACCCCATCATTCGGTAATCCCACCAGCTAAAGCTTTTTTCAGCTTGTTCAAATAGTCTAAAACTATCATGTAACCCTAATTTTAAAAGATTTTGAAATGCAAGTCGTTCAGCTGGGCTTACAAGTACTTGCCCAATCCAAGCGACAGGATCATGGCAATCTCGATCTTCGGGAGCAATATTATAATCACCTAACAACATGAGTTTAGGGTGAGATATTAATTCTGTTTTAAGCCAAGCATTAAGAGCGTCGAGCCAGCGTATTTTGTATTGATATTTGTCTGAATCCACTGCTTGCCCATTAGGAATATAAGCACAAATGACTCGAATGCCATTAATAGTTGCTGCAAGTATGCGTTGTTGGTCATCTTCAAAATTTGGGATGTTACGTTGGATATCCATTATTGGATGACGACTCAAAATCGCCACCCCATTATAGGTTTTTTGGCCAATATGAGCAGATTCATAGCCCGCTTCTAAAAGCGCCTCATAAGGGAATTTGCTATCTTCTTGTTTGGTTTCTTGCAGACATAATACGTCAGGCTGATTATTTCTTACCCAATCTAAGACGTGTGGCAGTCTGACGTTTAAAGAGTTGACGTTCCAAGTGGCAAATTTCATATCAGTGGTTGGTGCGCAATTAAAGCATTTGCCGGATGATTGCAATAAGTGCGGCAATGGTAAGAATAACAAAAGCCAGAAATGACAGACCAAAACCACCACCACGTTTTTTGGCGTCACCACAATATGCGATGGCATACCATACCCGTCCGATTAGCCATAAGCCACCAAGCACTGAGCCCCAAATAGTACTCACATAATATGAAAATAGCCAAAGCGCAGGAATAAAAGCTACTGTACTTTCGACAGTATTCATCTGGACTCGGTAGGCTAATTCAAAATCAGGGTGTCCAGTCGTGGCAGGCGCGTCAATTTTATATTTCCCCCTAGCGCGTCCCACATTAATTGCTACAGCTAAAAGTAAAATTACTGTGAGCACCGTAATTAATGCTGGAAAATCGAAATTCATTCTTTATCCTAAGGTTATATTTTTTAGTTAAATTTCTGTCTTATCAGATAATAGGTCTAGTTTCAGCTCATACCATTATGGCGCAGTAAAGCATCAATATTAGGTTCTCGTCCACGGAATGCCTTAAATGAATCCAAAGCGGGTCTGGAACCGCCTTGGGCTAAAATTTCTTGCCAGTATCGCTGGCCTGTTTCTGCACAGAGCACGCCATTTTCTTCAAACATGCTATAAGCGTCAGCTGATAGAACCTCAGCCCATTTGTAGCTGTAATAGCCCGCAGAATAACCTCCCGAGAAAATATGGGTGAAGTTATTGGGGAAGCGGTTCCATTTAGGTGGGCGAACTACGGCAACTTCATCGCGTACTTGTTCGATAAGGTCTAACGTTGTTTTGTTGCCATAAGGATCAAATTCACTATGCAATCGTATATCAAATAATGAAAACTCTATTTGACGCATGGTTTGCATCCCTGCTTGAAAGTTCTTAGCTGCTACCATCTTGTCGAATAAAGGACGTGGTAATTGCTCACCAGTATCGACGTGAGCGGTCATATGGCGTAATACATCCCATTCCCAGCAGAAATTTTCCATTAGTTGGCTCGGCAATTCAACAGCATCCCACTCCACGCCTTTAATGCCAGACACGCTGTAGTCATCTACTTTCGTGAGCATATGGTGTAGGCCGTGACCAAACTCATGAAACATGGTGAGCACTTCATCATGCGTAAATAGAGCGGGTTTGTCACCCACTGGTGCAGAGAAGTTACAGGTTAAGAATGCGACCGGCGTTGTTAGGTTGTTCGCAACTTTACGTCGGGTGATGGCTTCATCCATCCAAGCACCACCCCGCTTATTATTTCGTGCATATAAATCTAAGTAAAATTGACCTACTAGTTGTCCAGTATGATCATTGATGTCGTAAAAGCTTGCAGTCTCATGCCAAACGGATGCATTAGATTTTATAACGTGCACGCCAAAAATAGTTTCAACGACCTTAAATAAGCCAGCTAATACTTTGGTTTCAGGAAAGTATTGTTTTATTTCAAGGTCAGAAAACGCATATTTTTCTTCGCGTAGTTTTTCGGAAACATAAGCGACATCCCAAGCTTGCATATCGTTAATACCAAGTTTGACGGCATAATCGTTAAGTTCTTGATAATCTTTGGTTGCATAAGGTTTGGCTTTTTTTGCAAGGTCATGCAAGAAATCATTTACATGCTGTGCTGATTCTGCCATTTTTGTAGCAATTGAAAGCTCGGCATAATTGGGAAAACCAAGTAGATTTGCAGCTTCTAGCTTAAGCTTTAATATCTGTGAAATGATGGGTGTATTATCCCATTCAGGCTTTCCAAACTCAGAAGCGCGGGTTGCATAAGCTCGGTAAAGTGTTTCACGAAGTTCGCGATTCTGCGCATATTGCAACACTGGCAGGTAAGAGGGGAAGTGCAACGTAAACTTATAGCCAGTTTTTCCATCCTCTTTAGCCGTTTCACTTGCGTTTTGCAACACATCTTCAGGAATGCCGGTTAAGGTACTGGCCTCTTCAATATAAAGCGCATAGTCGTTGGTGTTATCTAAAACGTTTTCTTCAAACTTTGATGAAAGTTTTGATAGGGCATCTTGAATTTCTTTGAAGCGAATTTTCTGCTCAGCAGGAAGTTCTGCACCACCTAAGCGAAAATCACGTAGTTCATTCTCTATAATTTTTTTCTGGGAAGATGATAGTGAGTCAAAGGCTTTATCTGCACGCAATGTACGAAACTTTGTATATAGTCGCTCATCTTGGCCTAAATCAGCATAAAAATCAGTCAGTTTGGATAAGTTGTCGTTATAAGCTTCACGTAGTTCGGGGCTATTGACTACACCATTCATGTGCCCGACTTGTGACCAAGCGCGTGATAGCTTTTCTTCCATATCTTCAAGTTTAGCTGCAAAATTATCCCAAGTAACAGGGGCTGTACTTAAAGCCAGCGTTTCTATTGTTGCCCTTGCCTCTGTCAATAGATAATCTATAGCAGGGCTTACATGTTCGGCTTTAACTTCTTCAAACTTGGGTAGACCAGAAAAGTGTAAAAGAGGGTTGCTTGCTAATAATGATGCAGTCACTGCGGTAAATCCTTTAGTTATTATTTCAATCTTAAATCTGAAGGCGCATTAAATTTAGCAACCAGAGGTTCAATTTTTTCAATGTCAGCCAAGCTTAGTATTTTACGTGCGTTATCGCTTAGTTTGCTTAGCTGGCTGTGAAGTATTTGTTGCTTAACAGTAAGTATGTGAGATGGGTGCATCGATAGTTGACGTAACCCCATCCCTATTAGTAGTTTAGTTAATTTGGCATCACCAGCCATTTCCCCGCAAACAGACACCGATTTACCTAATTTTTCACCCGCCTTAATAGTCATAGAAATCAGTTTTAATACGGATGGATGTAATGGGTTATATAGATGGGCTACTGCGTCATCTGTCCGGTCTATGGCTAAGGTATATTGAATTAAATCATTGGTGCCTATAGATAAAAAGTCCAATTCTTTAGCAAAGGCATCTGCATTAATTGCAGCCGCTGGAATTTCTATCATGCCACCAAGTGCAATATTTTCGTTAAACGCAATATTTTGTTTGCGCAAACTTATTTTCGCTCGCTCTAATAATAGCTTTGTTTGACGCAATTCAGACAGCGTTGAAAGCATGGGAATTAGAATTTTGATGTTACCAAAATGTGAGGCACGCAATAATGCGCGCAATTGCGTGTGGAAAATTTGTGGTTCTGATAAGCAATAGCGTATGGCACGTAGGCCTAGCGCTGGGTTCGCGCATGTGACGACAGTGTCAGGGTTCATTTGCTTATCAGCACCTAAATCCAAGGTGCGGATAATGACTACAGCGCCTTTCATCGCTTCAGCAACCGTCTTGTAGGCAATAAATTGTTCTTCTTCATCAGGCATTTCACGCCGATTCATAAATAAGAATTCAGTACGATAAAGTCCTATGCCTGTAGCGCCGGAAGCACTTACTGCCACAACATCTTCAGGCACTTCAATGTTGGCATATAAATCAATACTCGTACCATCTAATGTAATGGCTTTGGTGGATTTAATCCGTTGTAGTTTTTGTTGTTCAAGTTCCCATTGTTCTTGGCGTAGCTTGTATTCAGTGAGGATGTTCTTATCGGGGTTTACAATTACCACCCCTTGGCTACCATCCACAATAATTAATTCACCATCACGAATTAAATCGCGCGCTTTCTGCAAGGCAACGATAGATGGGATATTTAAACTACGGGCTAAAATAGCCGTATGAGAAGTAATGCCGCCCACATCAGTGATAAATGCGGCAAATTCATGCTGTTTAAATTGAATTGCGTCAGCAGGTGAAATGTCGTGTGCGACTAAAATAAGTTTGCGCTCTTCGTTAAGAGCACTTGTTTGCTGTTCGGTGCTTAATTGACTTGGGTGGCCAAGCAGAACTTTAATAACCCGTTCAACTACTTGAATGACATCTTGTTTACGTTCACGAAGATATTCGTCTTCAATGAGTTCGAACTGTTCAACAATATCATCCATCTGCAACTTAATGGCCCACTCGGCATTGCATCGCTCATTTTTGATAATATCTTTGGGGATTTCAGATAGCGACTTATCTTCCAGCATCATTAAATGGGTGCCAATAAAAGCACTTAATTCTGCAGGGGCATTTTTGCGTAAGCCGCTATTAATTTTTCCTAAATCTTGCTTAACAGTAAAGATTGCATTGCTAAAACGGATTATTTCGTCATTGATTAAGTGTTGTGGCAACTGATAGTGAACAACCTCTAGCAGGGCGTTAGAGACTAGATGAGCATGTCCAATAGCAATGCCACTAGAAACGCCGACACCATGAATGCAAAAGCTAGTCATTTGTAATTGTGCTCATGAGAAATTACTCACCTTCACCAAAGTAGTCTGCAATAAGTGCAGCAAGTGCATCAATCGCTGCTTGCTCATCAGTCCCTTGAGCTTCTAATGTGACAAATGAGCCTTGAGCAGCAGCTAACATCATCACGCCCATGATGCTTTTTGCATTCACGCGACGACCATTGCGGGTTATCCAGACCTCACTGACATACTTGCTAGCAGTTTGAGTTAGCTTGGTTGATGCGCGCGCATGTAGCCCGAGTTTATTGATGATTTCTACTTCCAAACTAATCATTTTAATTTAACCATATTGTTTTTTTTAGTGATTGTATTTGGATATGGGGTTGTCAATTGCATCATGCCTCATATCGTTCGCAGTTTTCTCGACTGAAATGCACAACACCCTCACGTCCACCTGTTACAGCTTTTTCTACTAATGCCATTAATGATTCATGTCGATAAGTCATGGTACGCACTATCATCGGCATATTCACGCCTGCAACACCTTCTACTATGCCGGGCGATAATAGTTTACTGACAATATTACAAGGGGTAGCACCATACATATCTGATAGTACCAATACACCATCACCTTCATTAAGTTGGGTAACCAAAGATTGTGCTATGGGTAGCAAAACATTTGGATCATCTTGGTTATTGACAGCAAGAAATGCTACTTGTCTTGGTTCGTTCCCGATTACATGTTTTGCACACTCCACTAAATTCTGACCCAAAGTGCCATGAGCGATGATTAAAATCCCAATCATTATGTTCCTTACTTTATTTTTTAATTACAATTTTTACGATTAACCATGCCAACTGTCATTTAAAACACTATTTTAATTCTCTATGTCGTGTCAGTACTTTTTGTTGGCTTATAAAATATTGACTTAATTGTTCTACAAAATAGACTGAGCGATGTTGCCCGCCCGTACAACCAATAGCGACTGTCAGATAACTACGATTGTCGGATATAAAGCTTGGTAGCCATTTTTCTATATATTGCTTAATATCATTTAACATTTCTTCAACGTTAGCTTGGTTCTTCAAAAATGATTGTACCTCGATGTCGCACCCTGTCAGGTCACGTAATTTAGCATCGTAATGTGGGTTTGGTAGGCAACGTATATCAAATACAAAGTCTGCATCTAAAGGGATTCCATGTTTAAAGCCAAATGAAGTGAATAATAATGTAAGCCCAGTGTGCTCGCTGGAAACGCTGTCTTTAATCCAAGATCTGAGTTTGTTAGCGCTGATGTAACTTGTATCAATGACATGTCCTAGAGATGCTAAATTACCAAGTAGGTCGCGTTCAAAAGCAATACTTTCGGCCAGCGTAATGGTATCTTTACTGAGCGGATGTTTACGTCGGGTTTCACTAAATCTTTTGACCAGCGTTTCAACATTAGATTCTAAAAATATGACTTGAGTAGAGATTTTATCTAACTGAAGTTGCTTAATATAAGCTGGTAGTTTTTCAATCGCCGCACTGCGACTATCTATACTAATCGCTACACGGTCGAAGCTATAGGCATTTAAATGCTTAGAATTTTGGTTCTCATATTGAAGATGTTCTGCAATATTAGGCAACATCGTAGCCGGCAAATTATCGATGCAGTAGTAGCCGCTATCTTCAAGTGCATGTAGCGCAATACTTTTACCAGATCCTGAAAGGCCGGTAATGATAATGAGTTGTTTCATGGCTATCGTTATTCAGTCTTGGTTGATTTTTTCATTTCACGCTGCTGCCGCTGCATTAGCTGTTTGGTAGCGTTAATGCCACGCAATAATAGCACGTGATTGCGAATAGCCACTTCCACAAGTACAGCAATATTACGCCCAGCAGCGATAGGAATTTTTATTTTAGGAATTTTAACGCCCAATACCTCTTCATGCTGTGTTTTAACATTAAGTCTGTCTAGCAATTGAGGTTCTTGTTTGCTGGCCATTTCGAGTTGAATAATCAAATCTAATGGCTTGGTAGGTTTAACAGAATTATCCCCAAATAAAGCACGTATATTGAGAACACCTAACCCGCGTACCTCTAAAAAATCTTGTAGTAAGGTTGGACAACGACCTTCAACACGTTCGGGTGAGATGCGAAAAAAATCGACGATATCATCGGCAATAATTCTATGACCTCTTGAAATTAGCTCTAAGGCGAGCTCACTTTTACCGATAGCAGCCTCACCTTTAATCAGCACCCCAAAACCTTGCACTTCCATAAAAACACCATGAAGGCTTAAGGATTCTGCGACGGCATGCGCTAAGTAATGATTTAATATATCCATCAGTTCTGGGCTACGCAGAGGCGAGGTGAAAAGCGGTGTATTCTGATGATTAGCTGCGTTTAATAATGAGGCGGGGACCTCTTCTCCGTTTGCCACAATGACAACAGCTAGATCGGTAGAAAATAAATTTTTAATGGCGGTAGTGGCATCATTGGTATCTAGATTACGCAAATAATCCATTTCTGCACAGCCTAATACTTGCACGCGATTGGGATGTACAAAGTTGAGGTGGCCGATGAGTGCTAACGACGGCTTAGCCACTGTTTCGCTGGTGAGGGTGTTAGACCCGCCGTTAAGCCCTGCAACCCAGTTCATTTTCAGCTTACGGCGGGTTTGTTTGAATAGCTCAGCTACGTTAATTTGAGCCATGTGATTATTAGAGTTTATAGGTTAAATAAAATCTTGTAGAGATCAACTTTTGGTTAATTTAAATCTTGAGTATCAATCGATTGATGTTTAACAGCGCCATTTGACTTGTGGTGGTCCGCATGTTTTTCTTTGTGTTTCACCACTTGACGGTCTAGCTTATCAGTTAGCATGTCAATCGCGCTATACATATTGTCACCTTCGCAAGCTGCGTGTAAATCATTTCCAGGAACATGCAGTGTAGCTTCTACCTTTTGGGCTAGTTTTTCTACACTCATTGTCACTTTCACATCGATTACATGATCAAAATGATTGCTAATTCGAACTAGTTTGCTTGTGACATAATCACGTAACGCTGGAGTGACTTCTAAATGCAGACCGGTTAATTGTAAATTCATGACTTGCTCCTTATTTAAATATTCCACAAGATTCTGTTGCCAAAAATTTACATCAAATCTAAAGTTTTGTTATTCAAAACTTGCAGAACAATTTCAGTTTACTACTTTAATTATCTTCTGTGCTAGAGGATTAGAGAATATTTTTGATGCTAATTTTTACTGCCAATACCAAATTGCTTTGGTATGTAATGTAGTTAAACTTTTACGAATTACTAGAGGGTTTTTCTTAAGTTGGCAGGTGAGATATTCAGCGATTCACGATATTTCGCAATGGTGCGACGAGCTACTACAATCCCTTGCTTTGCCAGTAAATCGGTAATTTGGTTATCAGAATAAGGTTTTTTGGGATTTTCTTGGTCGATGAGTTGTTTTATTAGCGCCCGAATTGCAGTGGCCGAGCACGTACCGCCTGTGTCGGTGGCAACAGAACTACCAAAAAAATATTTGAGCTCGAATATACCGCGTGGTGTGAGCATGTATTTGTTGTTAGTGACGCGTGAAATAGTTGATTCATGTAAATCTAATTCTTCGGCAATTTCACGTAGCACGAGTGGTCGCATTGCCACTTCGCCATATTCTAAAAAATTACGTTGACGGTCTGTAATGGCCTGTGAGACCCGCAATATCGTTGAAAAGCGCTGCTGTATATTCTTAATCATCCATTTAGCTTCTTGCATTTGGCTTTGTAGATATTGATTAGAGCTATCACGATTTCTCTTCAAAATGCTTGCGTAAAGCTGGTTGATTTTAAGTTTAGGAATCACAGCCTCATTGAGGCTGGCAATCCAGATGCCTTTTACTTTTTTGATAATGACTTCGTGCTGAATGTAATGCTCAGAGCCTATGATGCTAAAAGCGTTACCAGGTCTAGGATTTAAGCTGGCAATTAATTGTTGAGCACCCTTAAGTGTTACTTCATCACAACTTAATTCTTTGCGTAATTTAGCAAAATCTCGTGTTGCTAAGGCAGGTAAATAATCTTTAGCTGTGAGCTTGGCAAGCATTAAGTAAGGTGTGTCTTCAGGCATCAATTCAAGTTGTAATAATAAGCACTCGCTTAAATTACGAGCACCTACGCCAACGGGATCTAAATTTTGAATATGCCTTAAAGCTGTTTTTAGTTCTAACACGTCCATTTCAAGCTCTAAGGGCATTTGCTCAACAATATCTTCAAGCGATGCTTCTAAATAGCCATCCTCATTGATGCTATCTACCAATAATAGCGCTAGTGTTTGATCTCGTTCAGAGAGTGGCATCAGTTTTAGCTGAGATAGCAAATGCGCCCTTAAACTGATTTGCAACGTCTCTTGTTGTTTGAAGTCACTATCATCGTCGGAAGGCGTATTGTTTTCGTCCCACAAACTTCCATTTGAGAACTCATCGTATTCATCATTAAATTCGGTAGAATAATCGGTGCTGTTTTGTTCAAATTCAGTCGGTTCTGTTTGAATTGGCTCGGTATTACTATCAGAAAATTCACCGCTAGCTTTATCCACATCAAAATCGCTATTGGTTTCGTCGTTGAGAGAAGTTTCAGTAGCATTGCCATCATTACTGGCGGTGTTTAGTGTGATTTCATCTTCGCTATTATCGGTAGCATTGCCATACTCATCTTCGCCATCATCACCTCTTTCTAGCAAGGGGTTGGTTTGCATAAGCAAATCAATTTCTTGGTTGAGTTCTAGGGTAGAGAGCTGTAATAACTTAATTGCTTGCTGCAACTGAGGTGTCAGCGAGAGATTTTGTGAAAACTTAAGTTGTAAACCTTGTTTCATAGACGAAAATTTTTGCCTAAATAGATTTCACGTACACTTTGGTTTTCAACAATTTCACTAGGAATACCAGAGGCAAATACGTGGCCTTGATTCACAATGTAAGCATGGTCACAAATGCCTAAGGTCTCACGTACGTTATGGTCAGTAATTAGTACGCCAATATTTCGTGCACTTAAAAATCGAATAATTTTTTGAATATCAATGACCGCAATTGGGTCAATACCAGCAAATGGTTCATCTAGCAAAATAAAGCTTGGGTTGGTGGCTAAACATCTAGCAATTTCAACGCGGCGGCGTTCGCCGCCAGATAAGCTCACTGCAGGATTGTCACGAATATGTGTAATATGCAGTTCTTCTAATAAAGACTCTAGCTTCTCTTGCATGTCGGCTTCAGAGATATTTTGTAGTTGCAGTACGGCTAAAATATTCTCAGAGACTGATAACTTACGAAAGATAGACGGCTCTTGTGGTAGATAAGATAGCCCCATTCTTGCCCGCATGTGAATGGGTAAGCGACTTAAGTCTTTGCCGTCTAGTAAAATTCTGCCAGCATCAAGTGCCACGAGGCCTACAATCATATAAAAACTGGTAGTTTTCCCTGCGCCATTTGGGCCTAATAAACCGACTACCTCTCCACTTTTTAAGCGTAAAGATATATCTTGCACGACGGTGCGAGATTTGAACGATTTACGTAAGTTTTCTACAATCAGTTCGCTCATGTTGGGGTATTCTTAATTTTGATGATTCGTAGTTGTTTGAAAGAGGTATGATTATTTTTGATCGGTACTTAATTGTAGTGTTCTGCTAAATCGCGAGTCCTTCACAGGCGCTGGTAAGGTAATTGGTGTATTGATTTTGCTATTGTTAGGTTTGGTATCTTCAATCACCAGGGTAGTCGTCTGTTTGTTTTTTGGTTGAATAACTGCGCGTACGCGGCCACTAGAAGTGACGCCGTCAGCTGATTTGGCACCACCTATTACTTCTGCATATTCAGCGTTGGCGTCATAGCTAATATAGTCGCCGTGTACGATATCTTCACCACGCTTTACCCAGGCCTTGGTGTATAGCTGCACCTTGTCCATACGGCCGTCATACTCAATGCGTTGCGCGCTACCTTGCATGTATTCTTCTTTACCTTCAAGTTTTTGTTTGAATGTGGTTGGATTACCTAATGAAGTGCTGTGTTGAAAGCCAGCAGTATCTTCGCGAACAATTAATGTATCAGCACGAATAATTAAAGTGCCTTGTGTCAGTATGACATTGCCCGAGTATGTGCTAATTTGCTTCGCATCGTCGACTTTGACGGTATCTGCTTCTAAATCAATCGGCTTGTCTCTATCTGCAGATTCCGCCATTACATAGTTTGAAAAACTTAAATATGTTAAGCAGATTAAAGCTAAGCGTGTTGTTAACTTAAATCTTAATGGAGTGGCTGGTTTGTTACTCATAACGTCTCCGAGTGCGCGCATTATTTGTGTTTGCCGTTAAATTGCTAGTTTTTGAGTTAATCGTTTTTTTTATTGCAGGTTTTTCATAATGTGCGCGTACTTGATTTAGCAGTGTCACCGTATGCGTGTTTTTTTCATAGACCATGCCTGTGGCGTAGATGATGGTTTTCGGTGCTTGCCGAATCACAACAGGGCTATCAGTGCGCGCTAAGTCTTGATTGGGTAAAATATTCAGGTAGTTGGTCTCTATTGTCATTTCACCTTTATTGGCAAAAGCTTGGCGGGTAATTTTTACATTATCAACGAGCTGAACTTGGTCGCCATTACTAGACACATAACCACGTAGTGCTTGCACTTCAGTATACGGCTTATTTGCAGAAAATTGCGTGTAGCGTGGCCGTTCTAAATTAGTGCTGTCATCATCTGGAAAATGTTTCATTTCTACAGAAGCTAATTTATAGCGCAAATCTCCATTGATGTCGGTTTGTGTTGTCACAAAATTACTCATAATATAGTCAGGGTCATGTCGGCTACTGCCGTCTAGCTTTGGTTTTTTCGGTTGTACCACGTGATTAATCCAAGCTGTCATTATTGCTAATATAGATAGCAAGGCTATAGGGTAAACAATTGCTGAACGGTTGTTGATCGCCATTAATTAGCCATGCTAGCTTGTGTTAAAAATTGCGCCATTTGCCCATCAAATGTGCCTTGCGCTTGCATGATTAATTCGCAAACTTCACGTACCGCCCCTTGGCCGCCAGATTTAATGGTCACATAGTGAGCATGTGCTAGCACCAGCGCTGGTGAGTTAGGCACAGCTAGTGCTAGCCCACATTGCAACATGGGCGGCAAATCCACCACATCATCACCCATAAATGCACATTGATTCGCTTGCAAGCCACTGGCTTTCATCAAATCATAAAATGCAGCTAACTTATCTTCGGCGCCTTGGTAAAAGTGTGCAACACCAGTGCTTTCAGCTCGTTTTTTAACGACATTTGAGGTGCGGCCGGTAATAATTGCCAATTCAACACCAGAGGCTTTGAGTAGTTTCATACCTAAGCCATCATGTGCATGAAAAGTTTTATATTCTTGTCCATCATCACCGATGGTTAAACCGCCATCAGTCATCACACCATCTACATCAAGCACTAATAATTTGATGTTTTTGAAGCGAGCTTTTAGCTCAGGATTCAGTAATTCAGGTAGTGGTGAATTGGTAGACATTTTTGATTAAACTACTTTGGCTAATAAAAGGTCATGCATATTGAGCGCGCCGACTAAAATGCCGTCATCATTCGTCACTAATAGTGCATTGACTTTGCGTTGCTCCATGATTTCAACTGCGGCAATAGCTAATTGATCTTGATGAATCGTTAGGGGCTGGTGGTGCATTACATCTTTAATCCCTGATGTGGCAACATTGACGTTTTGCTCAAATGCGCGCCGCAAATCCCCGTCGGTAAAAATACCAATCGGCTTATTGTTGGCATCAATAATGGCAGTAAGCCCAAGGCCTTTATGCGTCATTTCTAATAAGCCGTCTGATAAGCTGGCATTTATAGTGACTTGTGGGATTTTTGTGCCAGTACGCATGAGGTCATTTACATGAATAAGCAAACGTCTACCAAGGCTACCGCCAGGATGAGAGCGAGCAAAGTCTTCTGCAGTAAAATCGCGCTGATCGAGCACGCATACAGCCAGCGCATCGCCCAGTGCTAGGGCAACCGTTGTGCTTGAAGTCGGTGCTAGGCCAAGTGGGCAAGCTTCTTTTGCCACATGCGCGCTTAAGTGGATGTCGGCAGCTTTTGCTAAGGTGGAGCTGTCATTGCCTGTGATGGCGATGATGCTAGCCCCTAATCTTTTCAATGGAGGGACAATGGCGAGAATTTCATCGCTTTCACCTGAATTTGAAAGTGCAATGACGATGTCGCCTTCTGTAATCATACCCAAATCGCCATGGCTTGCTTCAGCCGGATGCATAAAGAATGCTGGCGTACCGGTGCTGGCAAATGTCGAGGCAATTTTCCCACCTATATGGCCTGATTTACCCATGCCACTTACAACAACACGCCCCTTACATTGCAAAATAAGTGTTACCGCATCGGTGAATTGACTATCTAGCCTAGATGCAAGTGCATTAATTTCATTCGCTTCAAGCAGCAATACATCGCGCGCCAACTTTAAAGTTGCTTGTTGGCGATGGGCTTGCTGTTCTTTAGTTAAGGGCAATGACATTTATTAAGCAGGCTTCTTAAAACTGGACATAATTAATGCTTAGTATAAAAGGGAAAGCTTTACTTATAAAGCCTTAACAGCGGCTAATAATGACAATTATCGTAAAAATATCAAAATATTTTTGATTTAGGCACAAATTTTGCTATCAAGATTTTTTCGTATCCACTCGGTAGATGTGAAACAATAGTAAAAAATAATAAACCTTCATTACTTAAGCAACAGATTATGTTCGAAACATTACCTTTAATTTTAGTACTACTCATTAGTTCGGTCTTGGCTGTGGCGGTATTCCGTGCACTACGACTGCCCGCTATGCTGGCCTACTTTTTAGTGGGAATGGCCTTAGGCCCGCACACGTTTGGTTTACTCCCAGATACTGAAGCGACTAAAGAGTTTGCTGAATTTGGCATAGTGTTTTTAATGTTTAGTATTGGGCTGGAGTTTAGCCTCCCGCAGCTTTACGCCATGCGTAAAAAAGTGCTTGGGTTAGGTGGTGCGCAAGTATTTATTACACTTGCGATTGTTATGGGTATCGCTAAATTAGCCGGTCTAGGTTGGCCGGCAGCTTTTGTAATTGGCTCTGCCTTGGCCATGTCTTCTACCGCGATTGTTTCTAAGATATTGGCTGAACGGGTGGATTTAAATTCTCGTCACGGTCGCTTAAGCATAGGCGTATTACTATTTCAAGATATTGCCGTTGTGCCAATTTTGGTGCTTATTCCAGCCTTAGGTGTGGCGGGGGCTAATTTAACGGACGTACTTGGTTTTGCGCTTTTAAAAGCCGCTGCTATGTTGTTATTTCTATTTACTGTAGGTAAGTGGCTTATAAACCCGTGGTTTAACATTGTGGCAGGCCAGCGTTCACGCGAGTTATTTGTGATGAATGTGTTGATGGTGACATTGCTATTAGCCTTTGCCACAAAATCAGCCGGCCTATCTTATGCCTTAGGTGCATTTATCGCAGGGATGTTGATTTCAGAAACTAAATTTCGCTATCAGGTGGAGTCAGATATTTCACCATTTCGTGACATTCTGCTCGGACTGTTTTTTATCAGTGTTGGCATGCTATTAAACCTTGAACAAATCTTTAATCAACTAGGCTTGGTGTTATTGATTTTAGTCGCATTTATTATATTTAAAGCGGCTATTGTGACTTTGGTGATTCGTTTGATGCAATATGAAACAGGTGTAGCAATAAGAGCAGGGCTGATATTAGCGCAGGCCGGTGAGTTTAGTTTCGTCATTCTAGCGTTAGGCGTTGAGCAACAATTGATTAGTGGTCCTGCCTTACAGCTTATACTCGCTGCTTCCTTATTGTCCATGGTGATTGCGCCATTTTTGATTCAGTATAATGGGCGTATCGCACGTCGTGTAGTCAAAAGCTATAGTCGCAATAGTGGCCAAGTCGTGCAAGATATAGATGAGGTTGGTAGGCACTTACATAACCATGTCATTATTTGTGGATACGGCCGTAGTGGCCAGTATTTAGGGCGTTTTCTGCAAGAAGAGCAAATCCCTTTTGTAGCGCTAGACATTGACCCATCAAGAGTATTAGAAGCGGCGTCGGCTGGTGAAAATGTCATGTTTGGTGATGCCGCTAGGCGCGTGGTGCTAGAGGCGGCAGGGGGTGCACGTGCCAAAGCTTTAGTGATTAGTTATGCCGATAATCGCGCTGCGATGAAAATTTTGCATATTGTGCAAGAGAATTACCCTCAATTACCCGTCATTGTACGTACGGTAGATGATTCCAATATGGAGGCTTTGCGTGAAGCGGGGGCCACTGAAGTGGTGCCAGAAATTTTAGAAGGTAGCTTAATGTTGGCCTCGCATGCACTCATGTTGTTAGGGGTGCCGCTACACCGAGTGGTTAAGCGTATTCGGCTATTTCGTGAAGCACGTTATCAGCTATTCAAAGGCTATTTTCATGGCATTTCAGACGCTGAAGATGAGTCTTTAGAAAAGCAACAAGTGCGCTTGCATTCAGTAATTATTTCCCCCGGCTCTTTTGCCATTGGTAGACGTTTAGTAGACATGCAACTAGAAAGCTTTAATGTAGAAGTGAAGTCTATTCGCAGGCCAAATTCTAACGGTATGGTGCCAACGAATGAAAGCCCATTGGCAGAAGGTGACGTTGTTGTATTGCTCGGCCAACCTACCGGCTTAACCAATGCACAAAATGCCTTATTGATCGGGCGGGTAGCCGCAAAATAACTAAAAATTATGACCAAAAAAGTAGTCATTGTAGGTGGCGGTATTGTGGGTTGTATGACCGCGATGGAATTGGTTAAGCGCGGATGTGAAGTCACTATCGTTGAACGTAACCAAATTGCCAGTCAAACCTCTGGTGAATCTTCATGGGCAGGTGGGGGCATTATTTTCCCTTTGCTACCTTGGTTATATGCAGATGCTGTCAATGTCCTGACTAATCACAGTGCAAATACTTATCGTGAATTGAGTGTGCGCTTGCAATACGAAACGGGGATAGATGCTCACTTTGAGCAATCAGGTTTTTTACTCTTGCCCACGTTTGATATTGCAGCGGCAACAGCATGGTGTAATAACAATCAGCTGCCGGCAGAGTCTATTAAGGCATCGGCATTTGCGGTGCAGTCATTAAGTGGTGAAGATGCGCTATGGTTGCCGACAGTTTGCCAAATACGCCCCCCTTATTTTATGCAGGCAATGCGCCGCTGGTTAGAGCAAAACAATATCACTTTGCTTGAAAATACCGAGCTAGTGCCACTTCAACAAACCGCGGTTTTGAATACTTGGAAAACCCTAAAAGGTGACACATTAACGGCAGATCAGTTTGTTGTGACTTCAGGTGCGTGGAGCTTTGACTTACTTAAACAAACCAGCGCACAATTAAATATTAAACCTATGCGTGGGCAAATTTTGCTGTATAAACCACAAAAAAATCTTAAGCAAATTGTTTATAGAGAAGGGTTTTATATGATTCCGCGCCGTGATGGCTATTTGCTTGCCGGCAGTACATTAGAAGATGTAGGTTTTGAGGCCGCGGTAACGCGAGAAGTGCGCGACGAAATTAGTGCAAAGGCCGAAGCAATCATGCCTGAGCTAAAAGGTATGCCTATCATTAAGCATTGGAGCGGTTTACGCCCTGGTACCCCAGAAAACCTGCCCACTATTAGCGCCCACCCCAGCATAGAAAATCTGTACCTCAATACGGGGCATTTTAGATATGGACTGACTATGGCACCAGCCAGCGCTAAATTAATAGTAGACTTGATGCAAGGTGACAAGCCAACGTTAGATGCAAGCCCGTATGCTTGCCCCTAGTTACTCTGTCTAACCTCTTTTTTATAGGATGAAATTTAATTATGGCTACCTGTGTAATGATACAAAACCCGACGAATGGCTTAACTCGAAAGGGTTATTTTGGTTTTAGTTGGACATATTTCTTTTTCGGATGGTTTGTGCCATTAATTCGTGGTGAGTTGGGTGTAGCTGCTTTGCATTTCTTTTTCACACTGATTACTTTTGGTTTATGGCAACTTGTATTTGCTTTTCTATATAACAAGCAATATATGAGCCGTATGCTAGAAAAAGGCTATGTGCTTAAAGACTCAGAGTTAGTGATGGAAAACGCAAGAGCGGCGCTAGGGATAGCTAAAGTTTAGCTAGTTGTAATTTACAAATAACTTCAATGTTTATTAGTGCTTGCTAGCTTGCAATCCAATCACCAGACTTGCCACCGTGCTTTTCTAGCAGTTTTATTTGGCTAATCACCATGTCTTTATCAGCCGCTTTGAGCATGTCATAAATGGTGAGAAGGCCAACGCTTACGGCAGTAAGCGCTTCCATTTCCACCCCAGTTTGACCGGTAGTTTCGGTTGTCACTGAGCAAGTCACTGTGGTGTTTTTTTCGTCAATTTCAAAGCTCACAGCTACTTTAGTTAAGCTAATTGGGTGACATAGCGGAATTAAATCCGCGGTGCGTTTTGATCCTTGAATTGCAGCAATTCTGGCAATACCAAGTACATCACCTTTCTTACTATTACCATTTTTAATGAGTTGTAAGGTGGCGGCTTGCATGCTAATGATGCCAGTTGCCACTGCAGTGCGCTTGGTGTGTGCTTTGTCACCAACATCGACCATGTGTGCTTGTCCGCTATTGTCAAAGTGAGTGAGCGCTTGTTCAGGTGTGATTAAGTGAGATGAGCCCATTTTGATTTTCCATGATTTATTTTTTTATGGTGGTAGCTGAACTAGCATCATAAAGTAGTTATCATAATAACAATGAAAATAAAAAATAGTCTACTAGCAGTTTTTTTGCTCACTAATTTAGCGATTAGTGTGACTTGGGCTAATGATTTGCCCGAGTTGGGTGATGTTTCACAAACTGTGCTCTCGCCCTTACAAGAACAGGCGATTGCTGAACAAATTCTGCGCGATGTGGCGGTGAGTGATGATGTGGTGCAAGACATTGAAGTGACCGCTTATTTGCAGGCCTTAGGTATGCGGCTTGTTTCTCACAGTCCAGATAGCCAGCTTAAATTTAATTTTTTTGTGGTGCAAGATGGTTCGATTAATGCGTTTGCTATGCCCGGTGGTGTGGTGGGGGTTCATACAGGTTTGATTTTAGCGGCCAATAGCGAATCTGAACTGGCCAGTGTGCTTGGTCATGAAGTTGGCCACGTTACACAGCATCATTTGGCGCGTATGTTAGCGGCGCAAAAAAATGATACTTTCAAGAATATTGCAGGTATTGCGCTGGCAATATTAGTCGCACGTGCCAATCCACAATTAGCCAGTGGTGCATTAACTACTGCATCTGCCGTGGGTATACAAAGTCAGTTAGATTACACGCGTGAACATGAACGTGAAGCTGACCGTATTGGCTTGCAAATACTAGATAGTGGTGGTTTTGATGTGAGAGGAATGCCGGCATTTTTTACCACCTTACAGCGTGGTACACGCCATGCCGAAGGTGGAGCACCTAGCTTTTTACGTACTCACCCATTAACTAGCGAGCGTATTGCCGATGTTGATAATAGAGTGGCATTGATGGCTTATCGGCAGGTGCCTGATAGTGTCGATTTTCAATACGTGCGTGCAAAATTACTCGCGATTAAAGATGTCCCTGATATGACGATTGCCGTGTTTGAGCAAAACATTCGTGAGCGTCGTTATAGCAATGAGGCGGCAGAGCATTATGGATTAGCAATAGCTTACATGCGTAAGAGTGCGCAGAAGGAGTATTTGGCACTAGCTGAAAAAGAAGTTTTATGGCTGAAGAATAACGCACCACAACACGCCATGATTGAAAATTTAAGTGCGCGCTTACAAGTGGCCAGTAACAATCCTCAGCAGGCAGCTAAACAGTATACTTCTGCTTTAAAGCTGTACCCAGATAATCGTGCTTTGATTTATGGCTATGCCGAACATTTTTTGGCAATTAAACAGGCTGAAAATGCAATAAAGCTGGTGAAAGAAAAACAAAGCTTGTATCCATACGATGCTTATTTTTATGATTTATTAGCCAAGGCATATGCCTTGCAGAATAAGGCTTTATTAAGTCATCAAGCCCAAGGTGAGGCTTACTTTAGAAAATATGATTTGATGCATGCGATTGAGCAAATGGAAATAGCCAATAAAGCGAATGACGGTGATTTTTATCAGGCTTCTATTGTTGAGGCACGCTTGAAAGAATTGCGTCGTATGCAGGGCGAGGTTAAAAAATAATGACTGAAAATAAAATGCAGCGTAGAGGTTTTCTTCAATGTATGGCAGCGGCGGTTGCTTTAGTTTTAATCAAACCTATCAATGCCTTTGCTGCCATTTGGAATAGCAGCGCATTCGAGGCAGTTAAGCTAGATGAAGTGACTAATCATTTAAACGTTGAGGTAGAAATTGTCAGTCAAGACATTATTATTATGGCACCAGACCAGGCTGAAAATGGTGCAATTGTTCAGGTTGAAGTGACAAGCAATATTGCTAATACAGAAAGCATGGCTATTTTGGTTGAAAATAATCCAACACCATTAATTGCTCATTTTACTTTTACTAATGGTGCAGAGCCCTATATTGTGACACGCATTAAAATGGCAGAAACTTCCGATATTAAAATATTAGTCAAAGCAGGTGACCAATATTTTAGTAATACTAAAAATGTCATCGTTCTAGAAAATGGTTGTGGCTAATATGGCAGACTTTAATACAGACAACATGAAAATGCGTGCTCAGTTAAAGGCTGACGGCCTTACCGAGGTCAAGGTGTTAATCAGCCACCCTATGGAGACAGGACGTAAGAAAGATGATTTTGATCAGCTAATACCAGCACATTTTATACAATTGATAAGCGCAACGCTTAATGGTAAGACCGTACTTGAGGCGCAATGGGGTACTGGCATATCTAAGAACCCTTACCTCACTTTTAGGTTAAAGGATGCAGTAGTTGGCGATATTGTTTCGGTGACTTGGCAGGACAATTTGGGTAAAACAGCTACGCACAATATTGCTGTTACGCAGGCTTAAAAAATGGCAGAGCTAACAATTATGTCGCCTCTGCCATTTCATTGCTAAATAAACTGACTAAATTATAGGTCTTTAGCGTTTTCAGCTAAGTACTTAGCAACCCCTTCAGTTGAAGCATTCATACCCGCCTTGCCTTTTTTCCAGCCTGCTGGGCAAACTTCACCATGTTGTTCAAAGAATTGCAAGGCATCTACCATGCGTAGCATTTCATCGATGTCGCGACCTAGAGGTAAATCGTTTACCACTTGGTGAACAACAATGCCTGCTTTATTGATTAAGAATGAGCCACGATAGGCGACGCCACCATCAGCTTCTACATCATAAGCCTTGCAAATTTCATGTTTGATGTCTGCAACCAACGGATAGCCCACTTGGCCAATGCCGCCATTGTTAATGGCAGTGTTTTTCCAAGCTAAGTGAGAAAAGTGTGAGTCAATTGAAACGCCAATCACTTCTACACCATGGCTTTTGAAATCAGCTAAACGGTGATCAAAAGCGATAAGCTCTGATGGGCAAACAAAAGTAAAGTCTAGTGGGTAAAAGAAAATAACGGCTGCTTTACCCTTGATGTAGCTTTTTAGGTTAAAAGCTTCATTGATTTCATTATTGCCCATTACCGCCGCTGCAGTAAAGTCTGGTGCTGGTTTGCCTACTAATACGGACATTGCTTTCTCCTAAAAAATTGGGGTTAAAAAATTAATCAGTGATAAAGGCTACTTGTAAAACATTTCACCTGCATTGAATGAATACTACCTTTAAGCACTATCGACTACAAGTGAGGTTTAACAGTTACGGAATAATGGTAGTAAACAAGTACACGCCAAAAATTACTAAAAGTATGGCGCCTTGAAGTATATTGGTTCGCCCTGTGGAAAGTGATAAAGCGTTAATGAATAAGGCCAGTAGTAATAACACAGTAGCTTTTGCATCAATCCCAATCAAAAGTGTCCAGCCCATCATGAGAGATAGAATGGCAACGGCAGGAATAGTGAGTCCAATAGTAGCTAATGCGGAGCCAAGCGCTAGATTTAAGCTGGTTTGAAAATGATTTTTTCGTGCGGCATGAACGGCTGCCAAGCCTTCAGGCAATAAGACAATACTGGCAATAATGACACCAACAAGTTGGTTAGGTGCACCAACGGAGTCAACCAATATTTCTATACTAGGGGCGATTGATTTGGCCAGCAGTACCACGGCACCTAAACAAACCAATAATAAGGTGGCACTTAAAAATATAACTTTATTACTTGAGGCAGGCAAGTGTTCAACCCTAATGCTTGTGGCATGCTTGTCGTCATAAGATGTGTATATGTCGTTATCTGCTGTATCTAAAAAGTAATTTCTGTGGCGAATGATTTGCACAAAGACAAAGATGCCATAAAGTACAAGAGAAACTAAGGCGATAAAAGTGAGCTGACTAGGGCTATACATTGGACCCACGCTAGTGGTTGTGTAGTTGGGTAGTATTAATGTTAGTACCACTATCGCTGATAGTGTAGTGAGAGCAACGTTAGCACCATGTAATTGGAATACTTGTTCTTTGTATAGCACACCACCAATTAATAAACATAGGCCCATGATGCCAGATAAGATAATCATCACTGAAGCAAACACGGTATCACGTGCTAAGCTTGCTGTTTCTGGGCCACCTGTTAGCATTAAAGATAAAATAAGCGCGACTTCAATCACGGTGATAGCGACAGTCAGTAATAGGGTGCCAAACGGCTCACCTAATTTGTGTGCAACGACTTCGGCATGATGAACTGCAGCCAGCACAGTACCAATCAAGCCAGCAAACATAATGGGCAAATAGCAGTAACCTAAAGCTTCTTTAATACCTAGTTGCATTCCACAAAGTAATAGCCAAGTGATTAATGGCGCAACGATAGACCAGGTAAAAATTTTCTTAGAAAGCTGTAATATTTTGTTCATTGCAACATCCTTAGTAGGTTAGGTTACTGATTTATCAAGCTTAAAGCGACCGCTTCAGCGACTCTAATGCCATCTACTCCCGCTGACAAAATGCCACCCGCATAACCCGCGCCTTCGCCTGTAGGGTACAATCCTTTGGTATTGATGCTTTGCAAGTCATTGTCATTGCGCTTAATTCGGATGGGTGAAGAAGTGCGTGTTTCCACCCCAGTCAGTATGCCATCAGGTAAATCAAAGCCCTTAATTTGTTTGGCAAATTGTGGAATTGCTTCACGAATCGCGCTAATCACGTATTCGGGCAACGCATTGTCTAGGTTAGTGAGATGCACACTGGGTGTGTAAGACGGTATGACTTCGCCAAACTGAGTTGATGGTTTATTGACTAAAAAGTCGCCTATTAGCTGGCCGGGTGCTTGGTAGGTACTGCCCCCTAATAGAAACGCTTGATGCTCCCATTTGCGTTGTAACTCCATGCCGGCCAATGGGTGACCCGGAAAATCGACATTAGGCGTAATGCCCACTACAATTCCTGCGTTTGCATTACGCTCGTTACGTGAGTATTGGCTCATCCCGTTGGTGACCACACAATTCGCTTCAGATGCCGATGCTACCACTGTACCACCGGGACACATGCAAAAACTGTAGACACTACGTCCATTGCTGGCGTGATGTACTAGCTTGTAATCCGCCGCGCCTAAAATAGGATGCTGAGCATTGGGCCCATGGCGTGCACTATCAATCAGTGATTGAGGATGCTCAATTCTAAACCCTATGCTGAAAGGCTTCGCTTCAATATAAATACCGCGTTTATAAATCATTTCAAAGGTATCACGGGCGCTATGACCAACAGCTAATACTAGATGGTTGGTGGCAATTCGCTGACCATTTTGTAAAACAACTGCTTGTACTTGATTTTGTCCTTCTGCATTCAGGGCAATTTCAATGTCATCCACTCGGCTTTCAAAGCGAATTTCGCCACCTAACGCAATGATAGTTTCGCGCATTTTTTCAACCATACTCACTAATCTGAATGTGCCAATATGCGGATGACTGACATAAAGAATTTCTTCTGGTGCGCCAGCTATTACAAATTCATTGAGTACTTTACGACCGTAATGTTTGGGGTCTTTAATTTGGCTGTAGAGCTTTCCATCGGAGAATGTACCTGCGCCACCTTCACCAAACTGCACGTTTGATTCGGTATTTAATTTACTTTTACGCCAGAAATTAAAAGTATCTTTAGTCCGTTCACGTACGGCTTTACCACGTTCTAGCACCAATGGCTTAAAGCCAGACTGCGCTAAAATTAAAGCAGCAAATAAGCCTGAAGGGCCTAAGCCAATAATGATAGGTCTGTTTTTAAGGCCACTGGGCGCCTGGGCAACGAAGTGGTAAGAGGTGTCGGGTGCTACTTTAACATGGGGATCTTTGCGTAATTTTGCCAATATCTTGGCTTCACCCTGTACAGTTACATCTACTGTGTAAGCTAATAAAATCGCATTAGCTTTACGAGCATCGACGCCACGTTTGAAAATGCTGTAGTCAAGTAAGTCTGCTGTATTAATGCCTAATTTTTTAATAATGGCGGCTTGAATGTCGCTAGACTCATGCTCTAGTGGTAGTTTAATTTCGGTGATACGTATCATGCTGGAAAACCTATTTTAAGTAGTCTTTATTATATTTCTAAATTCAACTGCAATAATTGCCGCAACATTGGCACGGTAACAGGTTTTTTAGTGGTGAGCGACCATTCATCTAGTGCATCGAGTGTTGCCATGAGTGTTGATAAGTCTCGCCGTAAATAACGCAAACAGTAATCAACCACTTCGTTTGGTAGGCGGATCCCACGCTCCTTGGCGTGATTTTTTAGAGCTAATGATTTTTCTGCATCATTTAACGGGTGTAGTTGATAAACTAAGCCCCAAGCTAAACGAGTGGCTAAGTCATCACGTAAGCCCATCTGCGTGGGCGCATGTAAGCCCGAAGTAATGAGTGTCCCGCTATTTTCTTTTAATTGATTATAGTGATTAAATAATGCAATTTGGGCAGCATCGTCTAATAAATGCACATCATCAACAATGGTTAAATCTTGTGATTTGCACGCTTTGAGTAAATGGCTTTTTCCGCATCCAGTCTCACCCCAGAGGTAAATGAAGTTAGATTGCGCTGTATGATTATTGGCAGCAGTTAGGCTGGCAAGTGCTTCGGCGTTACGTCCTGTAATAAAATTGTCTAGTGTAGGTGCTGATGCAGGTTTAATGTCGAGTAAAAGTTGCTTCATGGGTAAAAGTGCAATATTTAGTTTAATAAGAATTGCAATTGAAACGATAGCCTGAAATATGAGGTAAATTGCAGGCTATTTTAGCTGATAAAGCTAGTGAAATTAGGGCGGGTAGCAAGTTCAGTTCAAGCAAAAAATATGTGCTACTTATCCAGCAACAGTGATGAATAAAATCTTTTTTTACTGCAGTTTTTTTGGGTTCAGTCATCATATAGGTTAAAATTATACTTAAAATACTGTTTAATCCCTAAAAGCATTAAAAAAACCTTTTTTGATAAAGAAGCGAGAGCTGTTTTGACTACAAATTCTATTAATACAACATCTATTAGCTATCGCGATGCGGGTGTAGATATTGAAGCAGGCGATGCGTTAATTGAACAAATTAAACCATTTGCAAAACGCACTATGCGTCCCGAAGTATTGGCGGGTATTGGCGGATTTGGTTCTTTATTTGAGATGCCTAAGAAATATAAAAATCCGGTCTTAGTGTCAGGGACGGATGGAGTAGGCACTAAGCTAAAACTCGCTTTCGAACTGAACAAACATGACACCGTAGGAATTGATTTGGTGGCAATGAGTGTGAATGATATTTTAGTGCAAGGTGCTGAACCTCTATTTTTCTTAGATTATTTTGCTTGTGGTAAATTAGAAGTGGGTACTGCTGCACAAGTGATTAGAGGCATTGCCGCTGGTTGTGAGCAATCGGGCTGTGCATTAGTCGGGGGAGAAACAGCTGAAATGCCAGGCATGTACCCCGCTGGTGAATACGATTTAGCTGGCTTCGCGGTAGGCTGTGTTGATAAAGAAAATATTATTAATGGCACTACTATTGCCGCGGGTGATGTAGTTTTGGGATTGGCTTCAAGTGGCGCCCATTCAAATGGTTACTCGCTGATTCGTAAGCTGATAGAAAAATCAGGGATAGATTTTGAGTCAGATTTTCATGGCAAGCCATTCAAAGATGTTGTCATGGCACCAACACGTATTTACGTTAAACCGCTATTGTTGCTGATAGCTACTTTGCCAGTAAAAGGCATGGCTCATATTACTGGCGGGGGTATTACAGAAAATATCCCACGTGTGTTGCCAGCAGGTTTAACGGCTGAAATCAAAAAAGATAGCTGGGCAATGCCACCTTTATTTACTTGGCTACAAGCGCAGGGCAATGTGGCAGATCTTGAAATGTACAAAACTTTCAATTGTGGTATTGGTATGGCAGTGGTTGTGGCCGAAGAGCATGCCGCTGCTGCGCTTGAGTTACTAAGAGATGCGGGTGAGACGGCATTTCATATCGGCCATGTGCGTACTCAACAAACGGGCGAAGCACCTACTATAGTTGTTTAATTATATTGGTTTATTTAATGGGCACCTTTCGCTAAGTGCAGGAGCGTCAATCTAAATATTTTTGAGGAGCGTATGTTGCGTTATATTAGTATTTACATTTCAGCGTTCCTCATCAGCTTCTCATCATTAGCCTCCGCGCAACAAAACGCTTTGCCTAAGCGTATTCAAGTTAATTATGCCGTCACAAAAAATGGTCTACCTTTTGCTAAGGTGCGTGAGCAGTTTGTGATAACTGGCAATACTTACCAAGTAGAAAGCGTGACCAAGGGTATTGGTATTTATGCGCTATTTGGTGAGCGGCAACTTACCAGTCAGGGAAATGTTAATAGGTTAGGTTTAAAGCCTCGACGTTTTGAGTTACAACAAGGACGTGATGAAAAACATAGCCTGATTGCTGATTTTGATTGGCCGAATAAAATGCTACATATGACAGTCAAAGGGACAGTTAAAGAAGAGGCGTTAACTTCAGGGGTGCAAGATTTGGCAAGCTATCCATACCAGTTTATGTTTTTGCCCAAGCCACTTAAAAATAAGTTTTTGTTGAAAATGACCACCGGCAAAAAACTGAATTTATATGAATATAAAATTAGTAATAGTAAGGAGGTGTTGAAGATTGCCGGAACGCAATATAACACGCTACATTTAGCCCAAGTAGCTAATCAAACCTCTTCAAAACTCGATAGTAAAGATTTATGGTTAAGTGTTGATCGGTATTATTTACCAGTACGCTTGGTGATAGTTGATGATAACGGCCAAAAGTTAGAACAAACGTTAACAGAGCTTCATGCTGAATAAATGGAAATTAGTTTGGCAGGATGTTGGGTATAAGCATTTAGCGATTGCCCTAGTTTGCTCTTTGCTAGTGCACTTATTGCTGATGGGTGAGCTTCATGTGAACTTATCAGATTTAAATATTAGGCAGCAAGTATTAGAAGCTCGATTAATATTACCAAAACCATCGCACCCGATTAATGCAAAATCATTAGATAAAGTGCAGCCCATTAAAAGGCAAGTTGCTTTACCAATAATGCCAGTCATTAATCAGTCAGCCATAAGCGCTTCATCTCAGGTCAGCCAAGATGATGTCACCCTAGGAAAATTGACAGAACCAGCCACTCAAGAAACACATGAGATACCTTTAGCCGAGACCGAAGCTGAAGACATAGGTTTTATTGTCAATGCTAACCCCTATCAATATATTGAGTCGGAGTTTGATTTATATGTTGGTAAAGCCCCATCAATTAATGATAGTCCAACTGGTAAAGCCAAAATCATTTATCAGATATTCCCTGAGGCTGAAAAATATCGTATTGAAAGCTTGATGCAAGCTAAAGGCTTAGCCTCACTTTTCATTCCAGATTTGTTGCAAACTAGCGATGGTTATGTGAATAGGTTGGGTTTACAGCCCCAGCATTATTTATATCAGTTTGGGAGTAAAAAAAATAAAACTTATACCGCCGATTTTGATTGGGAAAGTAAAAAAATAAAATTACAAAGTGAAGGGGCTCAACAAAAATTAGATTTGGCAGAGGGCTCTCAAGATTTATTAAGTTTCATGTATCAATTTATGTACGTTGAGCCCATGCAAAATATGCAATTGAGCATTACCAATGGTAAAAAAATAGCCCTTTATGTGTATAGCTTTGAAGGTGAAGAGATTATTAGTACCAAAATGGGTGATTTAAAAACAGTCCACATAGCGAGGACGGCAGATGAAAGCGAAAAAAAAACAGAATTATGGTTATCTTTAGATTATCAGTACGTACCTGTTAAAATACGGGAAAGAGAGAAAGATGGCAAAATATATGAGTTGGTTATCAAAAGTTTAAAAACAGAAAATTCAATACTTTCGCCTCAATAAATCTAGAAAAAAGAACCCTGAATTAGGGTTTTATTTATTAAAACAAAGAGAATCAAATGACGCCAAATTTAATACGGCAAGCCGCGGTAATGTTATCTAATCTACTGGAATTTAATAGTCCTGCGGATGTAAAGCTAAGTGAATTTTTTCGCAATAATCGTGATTTAGGCACTAAAGAACGTGCTTTTGTTGCTGAGAGTGTTTATGGTGTCTTACGTCGTTTACGCTTTTTAAGCACGGTAACAGCCACTGATGATACTGACTCAGACGATGCGCGTAAGCTTGTGTTAGCTTGGATGTTGCGTATACAAGGTATGAGCATACAAAAAATGGAGCCTATGTTGAGCGAGCAACAGATTGAGTGGGCACGGACTATTAAGGCAAAATCAACGGACAATATGCCACTTGCTGTACAAGCAGATGTGCGTGATTGGCTGTGGGATAAGTTAGTCGCGCAGTACGGTGAGACCGAAGCGCTTACTATTGCTCGCAGTATGCACGAGGGCGCCACTTTAGATTTGCGAGTTAATACGATTAAAGCAACTCGCGATGAGGTGATGGCTAAGTTTGTGGCTGAAAATGCCACGGGTGAAACCAATATTACAAAAACACCTTACTCGCCAATTGGGTTGCGTATGCCGCTACGTTTAAACATTAGCCGTCATGTACTGTTTACTGAAGGTCAAATTGAAGTGCAAGATGAAGGCAGTCAAATATTGGCACATTTAGTCGCAGCAAAACGCGGCATGATGGTTGCGGATTTTTGTGCAGGCGCTGGTGGGAAAACCTTAGCCATGGGTGCTTTAATGCGTAATACCGGTCGTTTGTACGCATTTGACGTGTCAGAAAAACGTTTGCATAGTTTAGGTCAGCGTTTAAAACGTTCTGGATTAAGTAATTTGAATGCGCAAAGGATTAATGGAGAGAATGATCCTAAACTGAAACGTTTAAATGGTAAATTTGATCGGGTATTAGTGGATGCGCCATGTACTGGCTTAGGTACGCTGCGCCGCAATCCAGACTTAAAATGGCGTCAAACGCCACAAGATTTAGCCGAACTGACAGTCAAGCAGGCCGCTATTTTAGCGCGTGCATCAAAATTGACTAAGGCTGGTGGTCGTTTAATTTACTCTACTTGTAGTCTGCTAAGTGACGAGAATGAGCAAATTGCCGAAAACTTTTTAGCTAATCATCCAGACTTTCAGCTAATCAGTGCAGCAGAGATTTTAAGCCAACAACAAATTAATTTAGACACAGGTAAATATTTAAAATTACTGCCACATTTACATCATACGGATGGCTTTTTTGCTGCTGTGTTTGAAAAAACCGATTTGACTGCACCAGTGAAAAAAGAATTGTCTAAGCCATCAGTAGATGATGCTATGTCAGAACCGCCAGTAGTCGAAGCTAGCGCTAAGAAAGCTACGGGGACTAAAAAGATAGCTGTAAAAAGAGCATCAAAAGTAGTCGAAGTTGAAACGGCAGTAGAGCCGAAAAAAGCTAAGCCCGTAGCAAAAACTACCGCCGTAAAAGAAAAATTGGCTAAACCTAAAGCCCTTAAAGTTAAATTCGCCAAAGAATAAACTAGCCATGAAACTACCCAGCCTCAACATGCAAATTTTAATAGGTGCAGTTTTGGGGGTAGGCCTTGGTTTATATTTTCATGAATTAGGCGCACAGTCTCAGCTAGTGCAAGAGGGTGTCTATGCGGCGAGTTTAGTCGGTACCCTATTCATAGATTTACTCAAAATGGTTTTGATTCCGCTGGTGTTCTGTTCAATTTCTGTGGGCATCGCTAATTTGCGGCAACATCAACAGATGCATAGAGTGTGGGTGACCACCTTAGTTTTCTTTGTCAGTAGCATGGCTATTGCTATTGTCCTTGCATTATTGGCTGGAAATTATTTTAAGCCAGGCGCGGGTTTGCACTTAGCAATGTTTGATCATGCCATGCAAAATTTTCAAGCCAAACAACTACCATTGCCTGAATTTTTTGCTCAGTTTTTACATGGTTTATTTGTCAATCCTTTTATGGCTTTATCACAAGGCAATGTATTGGCCGTTGTGAGTTTTGCCTTGATTTTAGGCATTGCGCTAGTGATGGGTGGTAATCGCTATAAAAGCATACTTGCGCTATTAGAGGAAGGCTTAGCCATTACGATGCAAATTGTGGGCTGGATTATGCGCATTGCCCCACTAGGTATTATGGCCTTGTTGATTCAATTGGTTGCGGTGCAAGATGCGGCCATGTTAAGCACTCTGGCTAAGTTTGTTGCGGTGGTGGTGGGTACTACATTGTTGCATGGAGTTGTTATTTTGCCTTTAATTCTTTACCTGTTTACTGGCAATAAGCCATTATGGTTTTGGCAAGGTGCACGTGAAGCTTTAGTCACTGCCTTTGCTACCAGTTCTAGTTCGGCAACCTTACCCGTCAGCTTGCGCTGCGCTACTCAGCATTTGAAAGTTAAACCTGCGATTGCAGGTTTTGTGATTCCCTTAGGCGCAACCATTAATATGGATGGCACAGCGCTTTATGAAGCCGCCGCCGCCCTATTTATAGCAAATTTGGTAGGCATAGAGTTAAGTATGGCACAACAATTAATCGTATTTTTCACCGCCATGATTGCTGCCATGGGCGCACCAGGCATTCCAAGCGCAGGCATGGTCACTATGGTAATGGTATTGCAATCTGTTGGCTTACCAGCTGAAGCAATAGCCATTTTATTACCTATAGATAGGCTGCTAGATACCCTACGTACCACAGTCAATGTAGAAGGTGATATGGTGGGCAGTTTGGTGGTGCAAAAGCTAGTAACGCGGTCGACTTAAGCAAGTGTTTAAGAAATGCCTATGACTGTGGATGTTATATAGGCTATTTAATGGCTCTGCTATGAGTGTGCGCTATTGTATATAACTTTTATAAGCGTCAATCCAATTATGTGCTAAAGATTGTCTCGCTACATCTAATGGCACTGTTCCATCACATACCAATTTATAAATCTTAAGTTCTAAGATATTTTTTCTTTGCGCATTCCACTCACTTAATCTTGGTTGCGGCCAAAGGTTTTTGGGATCACTAGGGCTACCTCCAATACTTAATGGAATAAGGTGATCTTCCTCATAATGTAGTGGGTTGGTATCTGTATAGCCATATTCAGCAATTTGTATCTTTTTTAACTTATTGGTGTAATAAGAAGGTGGTCTAACAGTCTTGGTATATCCTTTGACGCAAACAGTAGTATGAATATTTTTTTGGGTAATTGCTGGGTCAATGTCGCCAGTCGTCAGTTTAGTATTAGGTAAATCAGCGGGCATTGCGAGCTGAGTAATAAGCATTAAACAGAGAAAGGTAATGCTTACGCGGATTTTAATCATTTTGGTGGGTGTGTTTGTGTTGTTACATGGGGTGAATCGGAGGGCAGAATAGCAAAAGGGAGCATAACGCTCCCTTTTGCTAGAAATACATGCGTAGTTAATTAATTAACAGCATCTTTCAATGTTTTACCAGCAGAGAAGCCAGGAGCTTTACGAGCAGCAATTTTTAATTCAGCACCAGTACGTGGATTGCGGCCAACGCGAGCGGCACGTTTAGTCACTTTAAATGTACCAAAGCCAACGAGTGTTACTGTATCGCCTTTTTTAAGTGCAGCTGTAATAGCAGCAGTTGTTGCATCAACAGCGCGACCAGCAGCAGCTTTAGTAAGACCAGCACTAGCGGCAATTGCATCAATCAATTCAGATTTATTCATATTTTCATCCCTTTAAATTAAATGCTTTCACAAGCACTGATACTTTGTCCTAATTCTCGCTGTTCGTCAATCATATAACCATCTTTAATGTCTTTTTTTAGGGGGTATAAGGTCATTTTGGTTTAAATTAGACTGTTTTTAAGCGTTAATGATAGTCATTTGCTAATTTTAAGATTGCTAGTGTAGCTAAAAGTCGTAATTAATAATCAGTGGCGCATGATCGCTAAATCGTTCATCTTTATAGATGCTAGCAGCATTTGCTTTGGTGGCAATGAGGGGCGTGGCTATTTGATAGTCGATACGCCAACCGACGTTGTTGGCCCATGCCTGCCCACGGTTACTCCACCAGGTATAGCATTCATCAGTGGTATGGGGATGTACCTTTCTATAAACATCTACCCAGCCTACTTGATCAAATAAATCGCTTAACCAAGCGCGTTCTTCAGGTAAAAAGCCGGAATTTTTCTTATTCCCTTTATAGTTTTTTAGATCCACTTCCTTATGTGCAATATTCCAGTCACCACAAATGATAATTTCTCGGCCACTGGCAATGAGCGTTTGTAAGTGCAACATAAACCTCGACATGACGCTAAATTTGAATGCTTGGCGCTCTTCCCCGCTAGAGCCAGAAGGCAAATATAATGAAATGACACTTAACTTGCCAAACTGACATTCAATGTAGCGACCTTCACTATCAATGTCTGCTACGCCATGATTGCTACTGGCTAGGCCTTCAATGACCGCATCGGGCTTCACCTTTGAATAGATGCCAACACCACTGTAACCTTTTTTCTCTGCATAATGAAAATAGCCATAGTAGCCTGATGGGTTAAGCATTTCAGTAGTCATGTCGGTAGCTTGTGCCTTGAGTTCTTGCATGCAAATAATGTCGGCATCTTGTTTTTTTAACCAAGTTTGCACGCCTTTATTGGTTGCAGAACGTATGCCGTTTAGGTTTAGCGATATAATCTTCAAAACTGATTCCTTCAATTAATACAAATTAATGAACACCATGACATCAAACAATACAAAAGTAGTGAGTCCACAAACTGCCTCAACTCAATTCAGCCTAGATTTTATAGCATTTGCAGTACAAAAAGAGGTGTTACGTTTTGGCGAGTTCAAAACAAAGGCCGGACGTATCAGCCCGTATTTTTTTAATGCAGGCTTGTTTAACGATGGTGAAAGTTTGATGAAGCTAGGCGAATTTTATGCTTCAGCCATTACCAATTCAGGCATAGAGTTTGATATGTTATTTGGCCCCGCATATAAAGGGATCACCCTGGCCGCCAGCATTGCAATTGCATTCGCTAAAAATGGTCGAAATGTGCCTTATGCATACAACCGCAAAGAAGCCAAAGATCATGGGGAGGGGGGCGTGATTGTTGGAAGCCCATTAAAAGGACGAGTTCTTATTATTGACGATGTGATTTCGGCCGGGACCTCAGTAAGAGAATCTGTTGCATTGATAGCTGCTAATGGTGCTAGCGCTTGTGGTGTAGCAATTGCCATTGATAGGCAAGAAAAAGGCTTGGGCGAGTTATCGGCTGTACAAGAAGTGGTTGAAAATAACCAAATACCAGTATGTGCGATTGCACATCTGAGTGATTTAATGACCTTTTTGCAAAGCCAGCAGGAGATGAAAGAAAATTTGCAAGCTGTCAGTGCCTATCGCCAAAAATATGGGGTAGATTAACGCTTAATTTTAAAATTAGTCGCTAAACTAAAAGTTAAGCGTTAAGTTTTTTCTTCAGTATCTCGTTGACTTGTGCAGGGTTGGCTTTACCTTTTGAGGCTTTCATAGCTTGACCAACAAGCGCATTAAATGCTTTTTCCTTACCAGCTTTAAACTCTTCCACCATCGCGCCGTTCGCAGCTAACACTTCATCAATAATGGTTTCAATAGCACCGCTGTCAGATTCTTGTTTGAGCCCTTTTGCTGCAATAATACTGTCTACGTCACCTTCATTAGCCCACATTGCTTCAAACACTTGCTTAGCGGCATTATTTGAAATTGTACCGTCAGCAATACGTTTTAATAGCTGTGCAAGTTGCTGTGCGCTAATAGGTGAAGCATTGATATCCTTATCTTCACTATTTAATTTTGCTGAAACGCTACCCATTACCCAGTTGGCGGTTTGTTTAGGCTCAGCTCCAGCTTGGACTGCAGCTACAAAATAATCAGCTAAATCACGCGAAGTTGTTAAGCTACTAGCATCGTAACTTGATAGTGCATATTGAGCTTCTAGGCGAGCTTTCATAGCCTCTGGCAGTTCTGGCATATCAGCACTGACGCGGGCTTTATCTGCATCGGTAATGATTAAAGGCAGTAAATCAGGGTCTGGGAAGTAGCGATAATCGTTTGCTTCTTCTTTACTGCGCATGGCACGCGTTTCGCCAGTATCTGGATTAAATAACACGGTTGCTTGCTGAATTTTGCCGCCATCTTCTAGCGTTTCAATTTGCCAGCGGGTTTCATATTCAATGGCTTGTTGCATGAATTTGAATGAATTGAGGTTTTTAATCTCTCGTCGTGTTCCTAGTTTTTCTGTACCTTTAGGACGTACGGACACGTTGACATCGCATCTGAAACTACCTTCTTGCATGTTGCCATCACAAATGCCTATCCACTGCACAAGCTCATGCAGTTTTTTTGCGTAAGCAACAGCTTCAGCGGCAGAACGCATGTCAGGCTCGGTGACGATTTCTAGTAGTGGGGTACCTGCTCGGTTAAGGTCTATGCCACTCATGCCCTCAACTGCACCATGTACAGACTTGCCGGCATCTTCTTCTAAATGTGCACGAGTAATGTTAATTACTTTTTCATAGGCGGCATGTTTACCTTGTGCTGGCACTTGTATAGTCACTGCACCTTTACCAACGACCGGTAGCTCAAATTGACTAATTTGATAGCCTTTAGGTAAGTCTGGATAAAAGTAATTTTTACGAGCAAATACAGAGCGAGGTGCAATTTCAGCATTAATCGCTAGACCAAATTTAATTGCGCAATGTACCGCTTGTTTGTTTAATACCGGCAATACACCAGGCAAGGCAAGGCTTACCTCACAAGCTTGGGTGTTAGGTTCCGCGCCATATTTGATAGCAGCACCTGAAAAAATCTTAGTATTTGTTTGCAGTTGGGTGTGAGTTTCTAACCCAATAACGACTTCCCATTCCATTATGCTGTTCCTTCAGGCATATTTAAATTTGGTGCTTGCGTATGCCAATCTGTTACTTTTTGATACTGATGCGCCACGTTTAGCATGCGCGCTTCATCAAAATAGTTGCCAATAATTTGCAACCCTACTGGTAACGATTTGCCATCGTCACTTTGGGCAAAACCGGCCGGCACGCTCATGCCTGGTAAGCCCGCCAAATTAGTAGAGATGGTATAAATATCTTGCAAATACATGGCAACAGGGTCATCTACTTTTTCGCCTGCTTTAAAGGCGGTTGATGGCGCGGCTGGACCCATAATGACATCACATTGTTTAAATGCTTCAACAAAGTCTTGTGCAATTAAACGACGAATTTGTTGCGCCTTTAGGTAATAGGCATCGTAATAGCCCGCACTCAATACATAAGTACCAATTAAGATGCGGCGCTTTACTTCAGCACCAAAGCCTTCGGCGCGGCTCTTGCAATACATGTCCATTAGATCTGTATATTCTGCCGTGCGATGCCCGTAGCGAACACCGTCGTAGCGCGACAAATTGCTAGAGGCTTCTGCAGGCGCTAATACGTAGTAGACAGGAATAGATAAACCCGTATTTGGTAATGAGACTTCTACTATTTGGGCGCCTAATTTTTTGTATTCAGCGATGGCCGTTTCAATCACCTTGCCAACGTCGGCATCTAAGCCTTCTGCAAAAAACTCTTTAGGTAAGCCTATTTTTAAGCCATGTAGTGGTTTATTTAAATCTCTTGTGTAATTTTCTTTTTCGCGATTTAAGCTAGTGGAATCGCGTTCATCAAAGCCCGCCATGACATTCATCATTAAAGCGCAGTCTTCGGCATTTTTCGCCATAGGTCCGGCTTGGTCTAGCGATGAAGCAAATGCAATCATGCCAAAACGTGAAACTACACCGTATGTTGGTTTTAACCCAGTCAGTCCACATAGTGATGCGGGTTGTCGAATCGATCCGCCCGTATCAGTGCCGGTTGCCGCCGCGCAGAGCCTTGCTGCGACCGCGGCAGCACTCCCACCACTACTGCCACCAGGAACGCGATCAAAACTCCACGGATTTTTAACAGCGCCAAAGTAACTCGTTTCATTTGAAGAGCCCATGGCGAACTCATCCATATTCGTTTTACCCAAGTTGACAGCGCCGACAGCATCGAATTGACTAATGACATGTGCGTCATAGGGGGCAATGAAGTTTGCGAGCATTTTAGAACCACAAGTGGTCTGCCAGCCTTTTGCACAAAAAATATCTTTTTGGGCAATGGGGATACCAGTTAAAGGTGCAATATTTCCTGATGCAATAAGGGCATCAGCCGCCTTTGCTTGCGCTAAAGTTTTGCTTTCATCCAAGGCAATGTAAGCGTTGATATTGGGGTTGTATTGTTTGATGCGAGCTAAAAAAGTTTCGGTCAATTCGGTACTGGAAATTTTTTTGCTTTGGAGCATCTCACCAAATTGCTTTAAGCTAGCATTAGTTAGGTCTATATTGGTCATGATTATTCAATTACTTTAGGAACAAGATATAAACCGTCAGCTACTGCTTGCTCATTAGAGCCATTGCCAAGCATGGGTGCATTTTTTTGGAATTCATCTCGTAGATTGGTTTTTGTAACGACATCATCACGTAAACGTTGATTTAAGTCCTGAGAGTGCGACATAGGTTCAATACTTTTAGTATCAACGGCTTGCATTTGCTCTATCAAGTCTAAAATACCAGTAAGCTTAGTGAGCGTGGCATTGGCGTCGGCGTCACTAATGTCAATGCGCGCCAAATGCGCGACTTTTTTAATATCTTCAATACTTAATGCCATGCTTCAATAATCCAAAATTAAAATGGATCAGCCTGTAAGCTGAGCCTTAGTTTATGATTTCTATGACGGGTTATGGTTTGTTGTTTTGTAATAAGTTGTAATCACATCTTAATTTTCAACAAGATATGCGGTATTATACCTTGATTTTACGGGCGCCTAAATTGCGCTTATGTATTTACTTAGTGTGTCAGTATTCATCTTGCATCAAATCACAGGAAAAACACAATGTTAGGCTTTTTAACCAGTTACTTTTCAAATGACCTTGCTATCGATTTGGGTACAGCTAATACCCTAATTTACGCGCGTGGCAAAGGTATAGTTTTAGATGAGCCATCAGTTGTTGCGATTCGCCTTGAAGGCGGGCCGGGTGGCAAAAAAATTCTGCTGGCAGTTGGTGCTGAGGCCAAAGGCATGCTAGGGCGTGCGCCATCAAATATTCAAGCGATTCGCCCAATGAAAGATGGCGTAATTGCAGATTTTACGATTACAGAGCAGATGCTAAAATACTTTATCCGCCGTGTGCATGATGCCCGTTGGTTTTCACCTAGTCCACGTATCATCATTTGTGTGCCTGTTGGGTCTACTCAAGTTGAGCGCCGTGCGATTAAAGAATCGGCTGAACGTGCAGGCGCTAAACAAGTATTTTTAATTGAAGAGCCCATGGCGGCGGCAATCGGTGCTGGCATGCCAGTTTCTGAAGCGACGGGTTCTATGGTGGTGGATATTGGTGGTGGAACAACTGAAGTCGGTGTTATTTCTCTGGGTGGTATTGTTTACGCTAAATCAGAACGAGTGGGCGGCGATAAGTTTGACCAAGCAATTATTGATTACATTCGACGTAATTATGGTATGCAAATTTCTGAGCCTACTGCTGAAGCAATTAAGAAGAAAATTGGCTCTGCCTTTCCCGGCTCTACAGTATTAGAAATGGAAGTGACTGGCCGAAATCTTGCGGAAGGGTTGCCACGTAAATTCACTATTTCAAGCAATGAAATTTTAGAAGCCTTGACTGAGCCATTGAATGCTATTGTTGGTGCGGTTAAGTCAGCTTTAGAGCAAACGCCGCCTGAGCTAGGTGCTGATATTGCAGAAAAGGGTATGGTGCTTACCGGTGGTGGTGCCTTGCTACGCGATTTAGATAGATTGCTGGTAGAAGAAACTGGCTTGCCAGTGATAGTTGCGGAAGATCCATTGACTTGTGTAGCGCGTGGTTGCGGTCGTGCACTAGAAGAAATAGATAAGTTGGGCAGCATATTTGCATATGAATAAAGATAGTGTTAATTGCACATAGTTTAAGTGCAATATATAAGCTTGTAGTAGAGGAAAGTTTAGGCCGTATATACGGCCTAAACTTCATAAAGGCTTAATCAGAATAATCCATTAGGCATAGATTGCAGTTTTAAAATCTATAATTTTAACCAATTAAAATTTCAGGGTGATTCTAATAAATTAGAGTTATTGAGCACAGCTTAACTAATGGCACGCCGTTTTAATAACAAATTAGAGCAACAACAAGCCCCAGCATTTTTTGTGCATGGCCCTAGCGCCTTGGCGCGCCTCGCTTTTTTTTCAACTTTATCTTTAGCCTTGATGGCAGCTGACTCTAGACTGCAATATCTGTTAACGGTCCGACAAACCTTGCAAACGCTATTGCACCCTCTACAAGTTTTAGCGAATACGCCATCACAACTTTACCGTGATGCGAGTGAATATCTGTCAACACATGATTATTTACTCAATGAAAATAGACAGTTAAAGCAGTACGCATTGCAACAAGATATTGCGCTGCAAAAACTCAACACGCTTGCGCTTGAAAATGAGCATCTTCGTCAATTGCTAGAAGTCAATAAAACGATTGTTCAAGGTGGTGTGGCCGCTGAAATTATGCATGTAGGTCGCGATATGTTCAGTAGAAAAATTATTCTTAATCGTGGGCAAACAAATAACATTTCTGCAGGTGAAGCTGTGGTTGATGCTAAGGGTGTGATTGGTCAAGTGACTCGCGTTTACCCGCTAAGTAGTGAGGTTACGCTTATTACTGATAAATCTTTAGCGATTCCAGTTCAGATAGAACGTAATGGCTTGCGTGCTATTGCTTTTGGACATGGTCGTGATAGCACCTTAGATTTGCCCTATTTGCCCGCTAATGTAGACATACGTCGCGGTGATAGATTGGTTACTTCAGGTATTGATGGCGTTTATCCCACAGGGCTTGCTGTAGCAACTGTCACTAAAATTGAAGTTACTCAGGATTCCCCATTTGCTCGCATCATATGTACGCCTACAGGTGGGGTTGAAAACCATAGGCAAGTCCTTGTAGTCAGCCTTCCGCATATTGACGTACAAGCTGAATCTGGGTTGTCGTCAACACAAGCATCAGGGTCTTCGGTCGATACGACTCAGTCTGAGAACGTGCAAGTGGCACCCAAACCAATTGATGCTCAAAAGGCAGTAAAAGTGATGCCATTGAATCAAAAGAGTAAGAAAAATGCCCACGAATAAGCTCAAGTCAATTTATTTGTCGATTATATTGGCGTTAATTTTATTGCTACTGCCGTGCTCTGGTTTTGTGTTAACGATGCGTCCAGATTTTATGTTGCTTGTCATTATATTTTGGTTAATACGTGCGCCTAATCTGTGTAATGTTGGTACAGCATGGCTTGTAGGGCTATTTGTAGATTTGGCTACAGGCGGGGTTTTTGGTCAATATGCATTGGCTTACACTATCGCTGCTTTTTTTGCAGTCACTTATCAGAAGCGGTTAGTATTGTTTAGTAGTACTCAACAACTGATCTATGTGTTTTTACTGCTTTTTATTTCACAACTAATCATGCTAGTTATAAAAACTTTTGCAGGCGCCCAATTTATGGGTTGGACGTATTTTATTCCTAGCATTACTGGCGTTTTATTATGGTTTATGGCGGGTTTGTTTGGTTTGGATGTAGGTGGGCGCAACCGTGGTAATTAATACTGCTATTTATCAAAATGATGCGCATGAAGTCAGCTTGCTTGGTATTTAAGCATGCGCTCTGAACTTAAAAATTTTCAACATGAGCAATATTACTTTAGGCTGAGATTAGGCTTTACCGCGTTTGTGGTATTAGGCTTATTTGGCTTACTGGTTTTTCGATTTGCTTACTTGCAAATTAAGCAATACGCGCATTACCAAACACTAGCAGAAAATAATCGAATTTCACTTGTTCCTATTGTAGCTAATCGCGGATTAATCATGGATAAAAATGGTGTTGTATTAGCGCACAACTTTTTTGTTTATACCTTAGAAATCACCCCTTCAAAAGTTGATAATCTTGAAGCCACCATTGTGGAGTTGAGTAAACTTGTTGAAATTAGTAAATTAGATAGGAAGCGGTTTAATAAATTACAAAGTGAAAGTCGTAACTTTGAAAGTATCCCTATACGCACACATCTTAATGAAGTTGAGGCAGCAAGCTTTGCTGTTAACCATTATCGTTTCCCAGGTGTAGAAATAAAATCTAGATTATTTAGGCACTATCCTTTGGGTAAGCTTGGGGCGCATATGATTGGATACATCGGACGCATTAATGATAATGATATGGTGAATCTTGAGAAATCTGGCGATTTATCTAATTACAAAGGATCTGACCATGTAGGGAAAAGTGGTGTAGAGCAGTTTTATGAGCATCAGCTACATGGTACTACTGGTTTTCAGCAAGTTGAAACTGATGCAGATGGACGCGCAGTTCGCATTGTGTCAAGCTCTTCGCCAGTGTCAGGTAGCAATCTTATTTTGTCGATAGATAGCAAATTACAAGAAATTGCAGAAACCGCTTTTGGTGAAAGACGCGGTGCATTAGTGGCCATTAACCCAAAAACCGGAGAAGTATTAAGCTATGTGAGTCAACCAACGTTCGATCCCAATTTGTTTGTTGATGGCATTGATGTTGATAATTGGAAGTTGCTCAATGAATCATTAGATAAGCCTTTAGTGAATCGTCCAATTCGCGGTATTTATCCGCCAGGGTCTACTTTCAAGCCATTTGTTGCTATGGCTGGACTGGAGAATAGTAAGCGTCCCCCACCATTTTCGATTCATGACCCAGGTTACTTTACTTTGGGGAATAGTAGTCATCGATATAGAGATTGGAAACCTGAAGGTCATGGCATGGTGG
>JAIPCR010000002.1 GCA_021738125.1 Sulfuritalea sp. | reverse complement strand
TAGGAATAGCATTTTTTGTCAATTGCTTATTGGCAAATATTTGCGCAGTAGACACATGTATATTGGGGGTGAGTACTAGGTAATAGGCTTCTTTTAGTGAAATCGTTTGTAGTTGTTCGCCCACACCTTCAGCCCAAGCATTTGTGCCATAGATAAAAAACGGTACATCAGCGCCTAATTTTAGGCCTAGCGAGAGTAATTCAGCACGACTCAAATTAAGCTGCCACAGCCGATTTAGCGCCATTAACACGGTGGCCGCATCTGAACTACCACCACCCAAACCGCCGCCCATGGGGATGCGTTTTTCAACCATGATTTCTACGCCCATGGTGCATTGGCTGTATTGCTGTAATAATTTGGCTGCACGCACGCATAAATCTTGCTCTGCCGGCACGCCGCTTATGTCATTCACGCGTTTAATGGCCGAGTCTAGCGTGGGTTTTAGCTGTATGGTGTCGTAAAAATCAAGCAGGCGAAAAACCGTTTGCAATAAATGGTAGCCATCGGCGCGTTGCCCGGTGATGTGCAAAAATAAATTGATTTTTGCCGGGGCTAAAAATGATTGAAAATCTTGCATAGCTCAATTTTAACGCATCTCGCTATGCCAGACATCTCTATGAGCTGAATCACTGAAATTAATTTTAGTGATTAATTTCAGTGATGAATGCTATTCCACAATGATGCGACCGTTTAACGCTTGTAATGGGCGGTTGTTGTCGTGCTGAATCACATCATTTAAAGCCTTGATTTGCTCTTTTGAGGCGGTCATTGGGTTTTTCATCACAAGCCAGCGCACGCCTTCTGTACAAGGTGGGGTGGTGAGTGAGCCGCTATATCGATAATAACTGCGGTTTTCGGGAATTAATTCGCTGGGCGTTACTCGATTTTTCAAGGCTACAGGTTCGCCGACTTCTTTGCTCATTTGCCCCCATAGTTTTGCTAAGCCTAGGTTGGCTTTGCCTTCGGTATACATGACGGCAAGCACAGTGAGATTGCCCTTAGAATCAGCATGCACAAAATGTGCTTCTAGCGGAAATATCTTGCCGTGTATGGTGTTTTCACTCGGCGAGTGAAAGTGCACTTGCTTCATTTGATAAGCGCCGCTGTCTAGCACCAGCATGTTGCCTTCTTTAAAATTCACTTGCACGCTATGGCCGTTGTTAGCGATATCTTTGGCAGCAAATTTTTGTATGCTTTTTAGTGGTTTTAGCGCGGCATGTGTTGTGGCATCAATATTGACGGGCGATTGATTGCGCCCGCTAGCGCAAGTGGCAAATTCGGGTGATAGCTTGCCCCAATTATCTGGCCCGGTTTTACCTTGATAAGTCCAATGTGTTTTGTGTTTGTCATCGCTAGCTTTCACATCTGGCTTAGTGGCTACTTTAGCAGGTGGCTCAGGCGCTTTTTCTGCTTTTTCTGTTTTTGCTGCTTCTGGGGCAGGCTCAGGTTTGGCAGGCGCAGGTTTAGTTTTTTCTGCCTCGGGTTTTGTGGGTTTGGCTACGACCACTGGTTTTTCAGGTTTGCAAACATAACGCATGGCAATATCGACATGCGATTCTGGCACAGGGTCAATAAATTCAGCACTCTTAGCGTCAATAGCCGCTGAATAGACCATCTCGTTATCTAAATATTGAAAAACTTGTGCGGTGGCGACTTTTTGCGCAGGGCAGTCAAAAAACCATAATAATTTTGCTGAGTTATAGGTTTTATCTATCGTCTCAGGATTGTTTTGCGGGGTCTTGTATTCAATCTTAACCCAAGCTCTTTTGAGCGTATCTTTTTGCAATACAGATTGCTTGTCTAGCATTAGTTTTTCTGTGTTTTGATCATTCAGTTTGACCCATGCCGCGGCATGGCTACTGACAATGACTGCAAAATATAATAGCAATGCTGTTATTAACTGCTTCATAACATCCTCAATTTTACTTTAGCTATTTTTTGGTTAAGCCAAAATTTAAGCGCAATTTTTAAATCTATCTTTACTTGCATAGATTATGCACAGGCCTAGCGGGTTTCTAATGAGGGAGTAGTGGTGGAATTACGGCTTAATTCAGCTAATTATGCGGTAGGCTAACAGTTAAGTGGGCCAAATGCAGCTTTAGTTTGAGGCTGGGCTAGGTTTAATGATTTGCCATTGCTCAACAAGTAGCTTAAGCGAGACTTTTTCATTTTTCAGTAAAATCTTGCTAGGCAAAGCATAGCCGCTTTGTTCTGAATAGTTTTGGTATTCAATCTCCCAGCCATCTTGTTTTAAAGTGGCTAAGTGGCCTTGTTCGTCCCAAGTGCTTGCTTGAATAGCGCTACTTGCGGGCCGACCTAATGACCAATCAGCAAGGCCAGTTAAAGGTAAGCGCCAACCTAGCGTGGTTTGGGTAAGCGTTTCAGCATCAATCGCTGAAATGCTGTTGCCCTTGCCATCTTCAAGCGTTACTTTCTCAGGATTTTTTTTGATGCTTGCTACTTGGCCGCCGAGTGGTGAGTACAGCGAAATATCATCATTTAAGCTGTCGTGTTGCCAAGTTAGGCCGCCCGAAAACCCCTTGCCTTCACTTTGTACGCCAATACGACCTTTGATGCTGAATTGTTGGATGGCAGATATTTGTTGCAAATGCTGTTGTTGCAAAGTGGTTGATGATTGAACTTGAATAGGCTTTGCTGTAGGGGCGACGGCGCATGCTTGTAACATGGCCACCATGCCCAATAGCACAAAGAACCGGCTTAAATTCATGATGTGGGCGAGGTGCTTAATTACAGTGGCGCTTAAGACTTGAATTTATTGGTAGTGGCGATTAGTAATTCATTGTCTGGATTTGAGATTAAGGCTTCACTCCAGATTTTTTTTGCTTCGGCATGTTGCCCTTTTAGCCATAAGGCTTCACCCAAATGCGCGGCAATTTCAGGGTCTTGGCTCGCTTTATAAGCTTGTTGTAAATAGCCAATCGCTTTATCTAAGTTACCTTTTCTAAAGTGTGCCCAGCCTAGGCTATCTAGCATGTAGTGATCATTTGGTGAAATAGTTAGGGCTTTTTCGATAAGGCTAACGGCTTCATTTAGCTTAACGTTACGATCTGCAAATGAATAACCCAGGGCGTTGTAGGCGGCGGCAAAATCAGGTTTTTGAGCAATCACTTTGCGCAACTCGGCTTCCATCACATCAAACTGTTGCACGCGTTCTGCAGCCAGTGCATAGTCATAAACTAGTTCTGGCGTATTGGGCAGGTTTTTAACGGCTTTATCTAGCAAATCAAACGATTCTTGATTACGTTTAGCTTTTGCCAGCATTGAAGCTTCAGTTTGAATCACAATGATTTGTTGTGCGACGTTTAAGTCTTCAAGGGCATCTAATTTCTCTATGGCTTTGTCCACTGATTGTGTGCGTGAAATTAAATTAGCCCAATTAATTTGTGCTTCAAGATAATGTTGGCCGCCTTGTATCTTGCTATACCAAACATTCGCGGCGTCGTTATGGTTAAGCTTTTCTGAGACTTGGGCAAGGTAAATGTAAATTTGCTCAATGTCTTTAAAACCTAAGCTAAGTGCTTGTTGAAAGTAAGCTTCAGCAGCTGTGTAGTCGCCTGATTGAAACGATAATAGGCCAACGACCGCAGTGATTTCAGCTTCATTTTTGGCATCAGTATTTTTGGTATTTTGAAGAATGATGGGATATTCTTTTCTAGCGGCGTCATACTGTTTTTGTGTGACTAATAACTTAGCTAGATTGAGCCTCACTTCATTTGAATCAGCATGCGTAGTTAAAAACGATTGATAAAAATCTATGGCAATTTGCGGTGATTTAGTAAATAACACTTGGCCTTTGAGTAGCGCGACGATGGGCCAGTCTGGTTTTAGTGTTTCCGCATGATTAAGCGCTTCAAGTGCTACGTCATCTTCTTTAGCAGTCCAAGCGGCTTGACCTATTGCAAATTGTGCTTCAGCTAAATCTGGGTAAGGCTGGGCCAGTGATTGAACTAAGCTTAATACGCCAGCTTTATCAGGGCTTCTACCTAATAGATTATTTAAGAATAAGAAAGCGCCTGCTCTCGTCTCTTCTTTAGTCAACACTTTAGCTAAAAATGGCTTGGCTTCATTTAGCTTTCCGCTGGCAATTAATATTTCTATCATGGCTTGTTGCGCTTCATTTGAGCTGGGATCAAGCTCAGCCCAAAGTTTAACCGCAGGCGCGGTTAAGGTAGACACATTGCCAAAGGCGGCTATTTTAGCCGCACGTTCTGCCAAGCTTGATTCTCGGGTTGTTTTTGCCAATTCGTAAAAAATGGTGCCTGATGTTGCTAAATCACCGCGTTGGCCAGCCACTTCAGCAACAAGATATCGATATACAAATTCTGCGCTGAGCTGGTTTTTATTGCTTACCGCTGCGTTGCCTGTGTTACTAGTGGTGTTCATCCCAGAGTTAGTCGCACAGCTTGTGAGCCCTAGTGAGCCTATGAGCAATAATGCGCTATATAGCTTGCTGTAACTTAGAGACGATTTTTTAACGAAGCGTAAATTTTGGTTTGGGCGCATAAATTTTTTATTGGCAATAATATTAAAGTTAAATGGCTGTTGTCTGAGGATACGATTTCTTATTTTAAATATTTTGTAATCTTGATAGCGCTTATAAAATAACAAATGTTAGTTGATATATTATATGCGTCATTTCTTAGTCCGTGACAGTTGCCGCAAGTTCCTACATAATTATGAATTGACTATAAAGCATGTCAACAGAACTTTGGTCATGTTTTCCTAAGAGTATAAGCAATCCCTTAGAATAAATTGTTTTTGTAACAATTATTTTCTGTAATGAGTATTTTGAATTGAGTGGCTATGAATAATTTTACAGTAGAGGCAATCGATCTTACCCGGCTCTATGGCGGCAGAGAAGCGGTCAGCAATGTCAGTTTTACCCTAAGCAAAGGTCAAGTGCTTGGTTTTCTTGGGCCTAATGGCGCGGGTAAATCTACCACCATGAAAATGCTGACAGGTAATCTTGCACCAAGTAATGGTAGCGTAAAAATTTGCGGCATCGATATGATGGAGAATCCAAAAGAAGCTAAAGCTTTAATTGGTTATTTGCCAGAAATGCGCCCGCTATATAAAGAGCTGACTGTAGATGAGTATTTAACGATTGCGGCAAGATTGCATAGAGTGAGTTCTGGCCATATTAAAAAAGCAGTAGAAGTGGCTAAAGAGCGTTGTGGTTTAGGCCATATGAGTAAACGTTTGATTGAAAACTTATCTAATGGCTATCAACAACGCGTTGGTATTGCACAAGCAATTATTCATAACCCGATGGTGGTTATTTTAGATGAACCAACAGTCGGTTTAGATCCCATACAAATTAGAGATATTCGTGCATTGATTCGTGAAGTAGGTAGCGAGCGTAGTGTGATTATTTCTACGCATATTCTGCCAGAAGTGGAAATGGTTTGTGACCATGTGCAGATTATTGATAAAGGTAAGTTGGTATTTAATGGTGCGATTGATGTACTTAAAAAACAACGTATCGGTAATAAATTGATGATTGCGATGCGCAATCCACCAAGCGCAGATGAAATGTTGAAATTAGCAGGAGTTGTTGAGGCAGAAAGCTTGCCGGGCAATTTGATGCGTGTACGTTTTGCTGAAGATGCGGCGCCGGCAGAGGCGATTGTTCAAGCTGCAGTGGCAAATAATTGGGGTTTGTATCAAATTGCCCCTGATCAAACGAGCTTAGAAGATGTCTTTGTTCAGTTGACTTTCCAAGAACAAGCTGTGCCAGAACCAATTGCCGCTTAAGGGATTATCATGATTATTAACGTAGCAAGAAAAGAATTAAAAAGTATGTTTGCCTCGCCGATGGGTTGGGTGATTTTATCTTTATTAATGTTTGCCTTTGGCACCTATTATTTAAATGGCGTAAATGATTACTTTGCGGTGATGTCAGGCGCGATGCGCCCAGCTGAGCGTACTGGCGTGACTCAGTTTGTTGGGCAAAACGTTTATGGCTTTGCTTCATTTATGGTGTTGTTTGCGGTGCCATTACTTTCAATGCGCTTAATCTCAGAAGAACGTCGTAGTCAAACTCTACCGTTTCTATTCAGTGCGCCCATTTCATTGACAGAAATCGTAGTAGGTAAATTTTTAGGCTTAGTCACTTTTTTAAGCATATTAGTCGTGTTTATTGCTGGCATGTTATGCACTTTGAATATTTGGGCAGATATAGACTTTGGTTTTATTGTGGCTAATTCAATTGGTTTGCTATTAATGGTCGCTAGCTTTTCTGCACTTGGTTTGTACTTTTCAAGTATGACGCAACAACCAGTCGTGGCGGCAATTCTGACGTTTATCGCACTTTTTGCTTTGATGTTCTTAGATCGCTTTTTTGCGGGTGATCCAAGTAATACTTTGGCTAGCTTATCGCTGACACGTCACTTTCAATCATTTGCGGGTGGTTTGATTGATACAGCAGACATTGCTTATTTCGGCTTATTTATTGCAACATTCTTAACCTTAACTGTACGTCGTTTAGATGCAGACCGCTTACGTGGTTAATGAAGCTTTTATAAATTGTTGTTACTTGTAGAATTTTAGGCCTTATCAAATGAATATTAATCGTAAATTACGTTTTCAACTGTTAGTACAAAACAGTTTTTTTGTGGTGCTTTTTTTAATGCTGGTTGTCTTGCTAGGTTATGTTGCAAGCCAATATCATTATGCAAAAGATATTACCCAAGCCAATCGTAACATCCTCACGCAGGGGAGCGTTAACGTCCTTAAGCAAATGAAAGAGCCGATTAATATTACGGTATTTGCTACAAAAGACGATGCTTCTGGTGGCGATAATTTCCGTAAGGGCATGATAGATTTTATTGCACGCTATCAGCGTGAAAAAAAGAATGTGAATTTAAAGTTTATTAACCCATCGATAGAGCCAAAACTCGCTCAAGACGCAGGCGTTAAAGAAGATGGTGAAGTGGTAGTGGAGTATAACAAACGCTCTGAACATATTATTCCACCGATTGCTGAGCAGGAAATGACTAACTTGTTGGTGAGACTTTCTCGCACCAATCAACAAGCGGTGATGTACTTAGATGGTCATGGCGAGCGTAATTTATTAGGTATTAAAAATCACGATATTGGTGAATTTGGTAAGCAGTTAGAGAAAAAAGGCTTTAAGTTTGCCAACCCGGATTTAACAATAGCCCAAGCGGTGCCTAGCAATGGTGCCATGCTGGTGATTGCTAGCCCGCAAGTAGATGTAACTGAAGTAGAAGCTAAAAAGATTAAAACTTATCTTGAAAGTGGCGGTAATTTACTTTGGTTGTTAGATGATGACAATTTACGTGGTTTAGAAGTTGTGGCTGAATATTTAGGTATGGAAGTTTCTCCTGGTATGGCTATGGATATGGCCTCAGCACAATATGGCGCAGATGCTAGGGTGGCTTTCGCGAGTTTGTATGGTGAGCATGCCATTACTAACAATTTCATGTTGCGTACATTGTTTCCTGAGGCACATCAGGTAACAGCGAAGGGCACAGATGAAAATGGCTGGAAGGTGAGCAATCTGATTGAGGTGGCGCCGAATGGCTGGTTAATGTCTGAAAAGTTAGCTAAAGATGCTAAGCCGGTATTTAACGAGAAAAAAGATAAAAAAGGCCCCATCAATATTGCGGTAGCCTTAGAGCGTATTTACGGTAAAAAAGGTCAGCGTGTTGTAGTTGTTGGTAATGGTAACTTTTTATCCAATACATTTATCACCAATGGCGGCAATTTAGACTTAGGCGTGAATATGGTGAACTGGCTTGCTGGAGATGATAATTTGATTACCATTCAGCCTATGCCACTTAAAGATATTAACGTAACGATTCCAGACACGGACTCAGGTCGTTTAATCGCTTGGACGGTTTTCCACGCTTTCCAATACTTTATACCGCTTGGTATGATGATTGCCGGTTTTTACTTCTGGTGGAAACGTAGAAAAGCCTAAGTGCTAGGTTTTGAGTGGTTAGTTGTTGCTGGTAGTTTTATATTGAGGCGTACATGAAAAAACGTTGGTTAATTAATTTATTGATGCTATGTTTAGTTGCAGGTTTGGTGGCATTTTTATATTTGCGCCCCCAGCAAGTAGCAGAGCAAGCAGCAGGCTATGAGATTTCTGCTTATAAACTTTCAGAATTCAACGCAATCAGTGTTGAGTTTCCTACTAAAGCGGCTGTTGCTTTTGAGAAAGTAAATGGCTTTTGGCGCATAACTGCACCAAGTAGCATGCGTGCAGACCAAGCATCAGTACAACGTATTTTGTCGATTATTGCCGCTAAATCTAAAGATAAAATTACTGATAGTCAGTTAGAAAAATTTGGCTTAACCAACCCTGAACTCAAGCTTAAGCTCTTTAGAGATAAAAATAATGTAGAAGAATTCACGTTTGGTACACATAATCCAGTGACTGATGAACAATATGTTGCACATCGCAATACAGTTTATTTGGTGTCCAATGCTTATGCTGAAGCGGCATCTACTCAGCTGATAGAACTCATTGATAAATCACCTTTAAAACCGACTGAAAAAGTGGCTGGTTTTGATTTTAGTCACCTAGAGCAGTGGGAAGACTCAAAATTGAAAGTGGATTTAGTGGACGGCAAATGGAAAGTATCCATCCCTGTCGCTAAGCCTCAACAAAATGAGATGAATGAATGGCTAGATTTCTCATGGATACACAACCCCGCTAAATCAGTTGAGTTCTATACCCCGGATCGTAAAGTTAATTATCCTTCATTGGAAGTTAAATTGACCGATGGCACTAAAGTACATTTTGATAAAATACAAGAATCACCCAATTTGCAATTGGCGCGTCCTGATGAAGGACTGATTTATAATTTTCCTAACGATTCAGGCTTTAACATGCTGAATCCGCCGATTAACATCCCTAGTAAGTAAAATAAATGCCAGAATTACCAGAGGTAGAAACCACACGTCGTGGCCTTTTGCCTCTTGTTGGTAACGTGGTTAAATCAGTCACTATCCGACACCCTAGGCTACGCTGGCCAATCCCGCAACACTTGCTTCAGACACTGCCTAATCAAACGCTAAAAGCCCTTACACGCCGCGCAAAATACATTTTATGTGAATTTGCAGGTGAAGAGGCTAATGGTGTATTACTGTTGCATCTTGGGATGTCTGGGCGAATTCAGGTATTAGATTGTAATTATCCGGCAGAAAAACACGACCATTTTGATATTGAGTTTATCGATGGCCAAGTGCTGCGTTTACGTGACCCTCGTCGGTTCGGTGCGGTGTTATGGCTAGACAATCACGACAATAATCATCCATTGTTAAATAGCTTAGGTCCAGAGCCATTAGAAATTGACTTTAATGCTAAGTATTTACAAAAGGCTTTGGCAAATAAAACATTGGCGATTAAAAATGCCATTATGGATGGTCATGTGGTTGTTGGTGTAGGGAATATTTATGCATCAGAGTCACTGTTTCGTAGTCGCATTCATCCTGAAACACCGGCCAATAAACTGAGTTTGAAACGTTGTGAAAGACTTGTAGTTGAAATCAAAAGTACTTTGCAAGATGCACTCAATGCTGGGGGGAGTAGTCTACGAGATTTTTTTGGTACAGATGGTAACCCAGGTTATTTCCAGCAGGAATATTTTGTGTATGCGCGGACAAATGAACCCTGCAAAGTTTGTGCTAGGCCCATAAAAACGATGCGCTTAGGGCAACGCTCGACGTTTTATTGCGAGCACTGCCAAAAACGCCAGTGATTAACTGGTGATTAAACAGATTTAACTTGGCAGTGATTTAGCCGGGTGTTGGCCAGAATGCACTCAATAACATCAATATTTCAAGTAGCGCAACTAGGACTACGCTAAAGAATAGTCGTTTTTGCCAAATCGCTTGTCGTTGCTGGGTTTTAATGAGTCGTTCAATAGAATCACGAATCGGCGCGTCGGCCTCAGCCTGTGTTTTTTGACGCAGAAAATCATGCAGTAATCGGGGCATTTCTGGTAGATTTTTTGCCATGTAAGGCAATTCTTTTTTGAGCGTTTTTACGATACTGCGCCAGCCGATTTGCTCACTCATCCAGCGTTTAAGAAATGGTTTAGCAGTTTGCCATAGGTCAATATTAGGGTCTAAATCGCGCCCTAAGCCTTCAATATTCAATAAGGTTTTTTGTAGCATGACTAATTGTGGCTGAATCACTACGCCAAATTTACGTGACATCTGGAATAGGCTTAATAGTGTGCGGCCAAAAGAAATGTCTTTTAGCGGTTTATTGAATATCGGTTCGCAAATAGCGCGAATAGCAGTCTCTAAAGCTTCGACATCAGTGTCTTTGGGTACCCAGCCAGATTCGATATGTGCGACAGCCACATCGCGATAATCTCGATTAAAAAAAGCTAAAAAATTACGTGCTAGATAGTATTTGTCATTGTCTGTTAGCGTGCCCATGATGCCAAAATCAAGCGCAATGTATTTGCCTTTATCGGGACCTTCATCTGCAACTAGTATGTTGCCCGGGTGCATGTCTGCATGGAAAAAGCCATCTCTAAATACTTGGGTAAAAAATATTTCCACCCCATCGTGGGCGAGCTTTGCAATATCAATACCTTTTGCACGCAGTACGTCAATTTTACTGATAGGTGTGCCAACCATGCGTTGCATGACCATGACTTGTTGGCGACACCAATCCCAATGAACCTCAGGGATAAGCAATTTTTTATCGGGGAAGTTGCTCGCTAATCTAGTGCAATTGGCTGCCTCCAAAGTGAGATCTAACTCGCTATGCGTATGCTCAGCAAACTCAGCTACCACTTCTTGCGGTTTGAGTCGTTTAATTTCGCTAGATAAGAGTTGTAGTAACCAAGCGGCAGTATCTAGCAGTGCTAAATCATGATTAATCACTTTGGCAATACCGGGACGCAATACTTTAACAGCGACAGGTGTGCCATCTAGCAGGTGGGCAAAGTGGACTTGTGCAACAGATGCGCTGGCAACTGCAGTTTCTTCGAAATCAACAAAAACCTGATTTAACGGTAAATGAAAAGCTTCTTGTATGACTTTCTCAACCTCTGCATAGGCAAAGGGTGGTACTTGGTCTTGAAGTTTGGCTAATTCATCGGCAATATCTAGTGGAATTAAATCGCGACGTGTAGATAGCATCTGCCCAAATTTAACAAAAATAGGCCCTAAGGTTTCTAGTGCTAGTCTTAATCTTTCACCGCGCGACTTGCTTCTAATGCGCCCAAGGAACAAGACATTGATGATGCTTTGTAATGGTTTTAATTTGCTGTCAGTTAAAACAAAATCATCTAGGCCGAAACGTAGCGCGATGTAAATAATGTAAAAAAGCCGAAAAATACGCATAAATTTAGTCTGTGCTATCTACAGCAGTGCCTTTTAAATCTGGATGTTGGGAAACGGATTGTGTCAGCTTGGCTAATTTCTTTTCAAATCTTGCAACGTCAGCACGTAAGGCATCGACCTCTGTATTGAACTCTTCTACATGTTGTTTTTTTGCGATGAGGGGCATTTGTTCTTGCCAGTATTCACTTAGCATTTCTGTTAATTTAACACTGGTTTCTTTGACTGACTTTGTCGTATCTCGCGCTATGCTTCCAAATTTATATGCTGCAATTTCACCAATAAATTTGCTTAAGTCCTCTTCATAATCCCAGACAATGTCAGTCAGGACTTTGGCAAATTCTCCAGCTAGATGGGTATCGCCTTCAATCACTACTTGTAATTTTGCGGCTTCATCTTTAGCCATTAAACGTAAGGCTAGGCTTGGTGAAATCGTAATAGTGGCATCAGCAGTACTGTTTTCTGTGGCAATCGCTAAATTACCATTTTCTAGAATAACGATGCTGGTAGAAATAAACCCGACGTTAATCTTTACAGTCTTAGTTGCAAAAGGTTGCAACATCGCATTGGCCCAGCCATTTTGCGCCATTAAGTGCTGGATTAAGTGGGTAGAAAATTGTTTTAACATAGGACCACATTCATTAGGTTTTATAGCCTTTATGTAAAGCGACAACACCCGCCGCCAGATTGTAATAATCCACTTTGTTCAAGCCTGCATCAATCATCATTTGCTTGAGTGTTTCTTGATCGGGATGCATGCGGATAGATTCAGCTAAGTATTGATAGCTTTCAGCATCTTTGGCAAAAAGCTTGCCCATTAAAGGTAATAGTTTGAATGAGTAGGCGTCGTATATTTTAGAAAGTGGTTGCCAGATTTTTGAGAACTCTAGCACTAACAATCTTCCGCCTACTTTAAGTACCCGTTGCATCTCGGCTAAAGCGAGCTCTTTATGCGTCATGTTACGCAAGCCAAAGGCTACGATGACACAATCAAAGTGATTGTCAGGAAATGGTAATTTTTCCGCGTCACATTGTAAGGCCGGTACGCTTAAGCCCGCATCTAGCATACGGTCTCTGCCAACGGCTAACATGGATGCATTAATGTCAGTCAGGATTACTCGGCCATTTACGCCAACTTTTTGTGCGAATAATTTAGATAAATCGCCACTGCCACCAGCAATATCCAATACGGTGTCGCCTTGTTTAACACCGCTGATTTCAACCGCAAAGCGCTTCCAACCTCTGTGCATGCCTGCTGACATCACATCGTTCATTAGGTCATACTTACTCGCAACAGAATGAAAGACTTCACCGACTTTTTTAGCTTTATCAGCTTCGGCTACCGTTTTAAAACCAAAATGTGTATTGTGTTCAGTTGACATAAAATTCACTTTCGAATGACTTAATTATTTCGTTTAATCCCTGCCGCACTTAGTTTCCCCAAATACTCTAACCATAGTGCTTCGTAGTTGCGCCCTAATTCATACAAGTAATCCCAAGAATATAAGCCTGTATCATGGCCATCTGAAAATGTAAGCTTAATCGCATAATTGCCTACAGGCGCGATGCCAGTAATATTCACTTCTTCTTTGCCAAGTTGTAAAACTTCTTGCCCGTGACCATGCCCTCGTACCTCAGCTGAGGGTGAGTACACCCTTAAGAACTCACATGACAGCATGCACTCCATATTGTCATCAAATTTTATTTCTAACAGGCGCGATGCCTGATGTAGGCGAATATCCGTTGGACGAGGTGAATTGTTGGTTAAGCCGCTCATTTGGTAGTCATTTTCTATAAAATAAGATGATAACAGAATGGCATGACTAGAGGCGTTCACTTCACTAGATAGAACAAGGTTGAGATGACATCAATGTATTTGTGATGGCCGAAAGCTGAAATGCCTTAATAGAAAAAGGCCGCTTAAATTTGCGGCCTTGTTTATAGTCATTGGCGTTATATTAACGATGCGCTAACATCAGTGTTTTTATTTTTTGCATCGCTTTTTGTTCAATTTGACGAATACGTTCAGCTGAAACGCCAAATTCATCTGCTAACTCATGCAATGTTTTTCCGCCGTCATCTTGCAACCAGCGTGATTCAACCACTCTTCGGCTTCGGTCATCTAAGCTTTGTAGCGCATTGCTTAAGCCCGTTGTTTCAGCAAATTCAGCCTGCTTAGCTTGTATTGCTTCTAATGGCTCTAATCGTTCATCTTGTAAATAGGCAATTGGGCTGTAATGCTCATCGCTATCGTCATCTATATTACCTTCTAGCGAAATTTCGTGGCCACTTAGTCGCGCTTCCATTTCTAATACGTCTTCAGGTTTGACGTTCAGCGTAGTTGCAATGTGATCTACTTCGCTAGGTTGCAAAGTATTAAGGCCTGTTTTCATGCTACGTAGATTAAAAAATAATTTACGTTGCGCTTTAGTGGTAGCAATTTTTACCATGCGCCAGTTACGCACAATATATTCGTGCATTTCTGCTTTAATCCAGTGCATAGCGAAAGAAACTAAGCGTACCCCACGTTCTGGGTCAAATCGCTTAACAGCTTTCATCAAACCAATATTGCCTTCTTGAATAAGGTCTGATTGCGGAAGGCCATAGCCGTTGAAGCTACGCGCAATACTTGCGACTAGCCTTAAATGCGACACAATTAATTGGCGAGCCGCATCTAAGTCATTTTCTTTTCTAAATTTTACGGCAAGCGCATATTCCTCTTCTGCTGTCAGAATAGGGTACGCTTTAATCGCCCTAGAGTAGTGTTCTAGGCTATCAGTTGCGGTTAATACCGGTAATGTTAATGCGTTAGTCATTAAAATTTAATCTCCCAATAAGCATAATTTTAGCACTCTACATTAGAGAGTGCTAGTAGCTAAAGGTTCACTGCAAATTTTAAGAGGCGTTAATCGATTTTGATGGCAGCGATAGAGCGTGTGACAGATAGATAAGAGCCAAGCCAGCCAATGAGAATAGAGCTAATGATTATGGCGATATATAGTGGAATATTGAACCAAGGTAGGCTGAAGTCACTGCTATAAAGGTTTGAGAGTTGTGTGACAGATTGGTTATAGAGTTGAACGATTAAGGTCAAAATCACAATTGCCAGTATTCCACCAAACAGACCATAGATCATGCCTGCATATAAAAAAGGCGTTCTGATAAAACTGGTCGTGGCACCGATGAGTTTGCTGACAATAATTTCCTCTTTCTGCGTGAGTATTTGCATGCGCACAGTATTGCCAATAATCACCAGCAGGGCCAAGGCTAGTAGAGCGGCAATAAATAATATAATTTTTGTGCCTAACGCTAATATGCTGGATAAACGTTTCGCCCATTCAGCATTTAATACGGCCTGATCTACGCCTGGAATTCCTTGTAGTTCATTTTTAAGGGTCTCAAGGGCTGCGGGGTCAGCAGATTTTGCTTGAATAAAAAAGGCATCAGGTAATGGATTTTTTGTGAGTTGGCTCACTTCGTTATCAATTTTGTTTGACTCAGCTTTAGCCTTTAAATCTTTCCAGGCTTGGTCTTTAGTCACCAAGTGATATTGTTTAATAGCCGTATTTTTTGCTAAAGCGGCATCTATTTCTGATGCCACATTGGGACTTGCATCGAGTTTAAGAAAAAGACTAATTTCAGTTTCATCTTGCATATGATTACTTAACTTAGATAAGTGATCTACGCCCATATAAAACACACCCGGCACACACATCGCGACCGCAATCACTAAGCTAATCATAAAGGTCGATAGCTTATTATAGTGCATGCGGGTGAGCACGAGTTTGATGGCTTGTGCATGCTGATTTAGCCAGTTAATCATGCAGTGAAATTTCCATTTTGTATAAAGTCGGTCGGCTTTAATTGACCATGGTCTAGATGCAATACCCGGTTGTGTGAAGCACTCATGCCAAGTGCATCATGTGTGGCCACAATGACAGTCACTCCAACTTGGTGAAAGGCTTGGAAAATATTCATAATCTCTGCAGCATAGCTAGCATCTAAGTTACCAGTGGGCTCATCTGCAATTAATATCGATGGTCTACTGACTACTGCACGAGCAATCGCTAGTCGTTGTTGTTCACCACCAGATAATGTAATTGGCATGGCCTTTTCTTTATGCAGCAAGCCTACTTTATCTAGCGCGGCCCGAACGCGCTTAGCCGCATCAAGGCCGGTGATGTCATTGATGTGTAAAGGCAAAATCACATTTTCAAAGCAATTGCGGTCATAAAGCAATTTGTGATCTTGAAAAATTAAACCGAATCTGCGGCGCATGTAAGGAATGGCAGACGGTTTAAGTTGGCTAATATTTTGGTTAGCGATGAGTACTGTGCCACTTGTGGGGCGTTCAATAGCAGCAATTAGTTTCAGCAAGGTACTTTTGCCGGCGCCAGAATGACCTGTCACAAATACCATTTCGCCAGCTTCAATCGTAAAGCTGACGTTGGTTAAGGCCTCGTCGCTACCTGGGTAGCGTTTAGTGACATGGTCAAATTTAATCATTATTTGGATTATATCGCTAAATATGTTCAGGGTTTAAAAATGCTGAATAATTGGTTTGATAAGACTAATAAGCTCAAGCAGTTTAATCTATCATCGCATCAATAAATTCACTGGCATTGAATGGTCGCAAATCATCAATTGCCTCACCAATGCCTATGTAGCGTATTGGAATAGGTCGTGCTTCAGCAATCGCGGCAATCACACCACCTTTAGCCGTGCCATCTAACTTGCTTAGCACCAAGCCAGTAACGCCTAATGCATCATCGAAGGTTTTGACTTGTGATACGGCATTTTGTCCAGTATTCGCGTCTAGCACTAACAACACCTCATGTGGCGCCCCCGGTAACGCTTTGTCCATCACACGTTTTACTTTGGCAATTTCGTCCATTAAGTGCATTTGTGTGGGCAGGCGACCAGCAGTATCTGCCAACACAATGTCTATATTTTTTGCGATGGCTGAATGAATGGCATCAAACATCACTGCCGCTGCATCACCGCTGGTTTGTGAAACTACGTGTACGTTATTGCGCTCGCCCCATATCTGCAGTTGCTCACGTGCGGCAGCTCTGAATGTGTCGCCAGCAGCGATTAAGACTGATTTACCCTCGGCCTGAAACGCATGCGCTAATTTACCTATGCTGGTAGTTTTACCGGCGCCATTGACGCCAGCTAACATGATGACAAATGGTTTATGACTGCTGGTATCTAAAGGTTTTTGTAGTGGGGTGAGTAAGTCTGACATCGCCTCTTTTAAAGCGGCTTTGAGTTGTATCGTGTCGTCTAGACTTTGTGCTTTAACACGATTTTTGATGTCGGTGAGTAGATTTTTGGTAGCGTTCACGCCTACATCTGAAGTAATCAGTATCGTTTCTAATTCTTCGTAAACTTCCGCATCAATTTTGCCACCACCAAATAAGCTGGCAAGTTGATTGCCTAATTGTTTACGTGTTTTGCTAAGACTATTTTTGAGGCGTTCGCCCCAAGATTGAGTTTGTTCTGCTACTGCGGTGACGTCTATTCCAGACGTTTGCGCCGGGTCGGGTGATTTATTTTTTTTGAAAAAATCGAACATAGCCACTCTATATTGTTGCAGGTTTGATAGGCGCTATTTTATCCTAATTTTTGCGGCAGCTTTCAAGCAATTCAAAAACGCCCATGCCAATTAACATCGCAATTAAAAATACAATACCTTTTACACTGCCTGCGCCAAGTAATACAAAAGCAGGTGCAGGACAAATGCCAGCCAAGCCCCAGCCAATACCGAAGACTAAGCCACCAATCACTAAGCGTTTGTCGATAATGCGCGAAGTGGGTATGTTCATTGGTAACCCTAAAAAGCTAGTACTACGTTTACCTGCAATTCGATAGGCTATGAGGCCAACGGCGATTGCACCGCCCATGACTAGACCAAGAGAAGGATCCCATAAGCCACCTAAGTCAAGAAAAGCCAATACTTTGGCTGGGTTAGCCATGCCGGCTAAAATAAGCCCTAGGCCAAACATAAGGCCGGAAAGTAAGGCGAAAGTTAGTGCAGTCATATGACCTAAAGGTTTTTTCATAGTCATGCTCCCAATATGTGACGCATGATAAACACAGTTAAAAATCCTGTACCCATAAAGGCGAGCGTAGCGATAATGGAGCGTGGAGATAAGCGTGAAATACCACATACGCCATGACCACTTGTGCAACCAGAGCCATAACGAGCACCAAAGCCAACGATTACGCCAGCGACGATAAGGAGGTTGTAAGTCGCATCAATCTGGATGTTAGGTAGCTCTGCAAACAACAACCAAATGATAGGTGCGAGAATTAAGCCCAAGGTAAACGCAATACGCCAACCAGCATCGTGCATAACCGGTCTAAATAGACCACCAATAATACCGGAAATACCTGCAATCCGACCGTTAAATAGTATGAATAGTGCGGCAGAAATGCCAATTAATGCGCCACCAGCCAGCGCTGTCCAGGGCGTAAAGTTATTCCAGTCTATGATCATAATTAAGATTATCGTGCTCAATGAAAAGAAGCCGCACACATGATGTGTGCGGCCTTGTTAGTGAAATTATAGCTTAAATTAAAGTTTCCAACCGTAAGCAATGCCTAGCGAGTCTTCATACATTTTTAGGTTGGCATTGCCGCCTGATTGAATTGAATTATTACCCTTAACGCTATTTTCAAAGGCGTGCATGTAGGCAAGTGAAATTTCCGATTTGTTTTCTAACACCCAAGTCGCACCTAAGGTGACGTGGTCTTGTACCACACCAGGGGCTAAAATGTTAAAGAAGGTTTCAGTATTGCGAATGGGCTGAGTTGAGTGATTATAGCCAGCACGTACTGTCAACGCGTCGTTATAGGCATAACTAGTGCCTAGTTTCACCGCCGTGACATCTTTCCAGCCAAAGCCTGCGCCATTCTCTGAGCCTAATAGGTTGCTAGGAGTAAGGTTGGCTATAGAATTACCGACAGAATTGACTTTACTATAATTAATTCTTTGCACATCAGCAGCTAATGTTAAGCGTGGGTTAGCTTTAACTGATATACCTAGACCGTATGATGATGGAATATCAAAATCACCTTGCTGAGCAAATAAGCCGCTGTATTTATCAAACTTACTCATGTATGTTTTGCTTTGGTACGTTGCACCTAGGCTTACTGCATCATTGAGCTGACCTATCCAGCCGACATGCACCCCAGCACCATAAGAGTTATCGTGCCCATTATTAGTCAAGTTTGCCGATGAAGCGCTTGAGCCGACAAAGCCTTGCAGACCTTTAGCTTCAAAGCGTTGGTAGGCTAAATTAACTGATAAACCAATCGTATTAGCAGGCGTTATTTTCCATGTAGCAGTCGGTGCAACAAACAATTGAATTAAATCAATACCAGCACGACCCACGCTACCAAATAATGGAATACCATTTTTGTAGTCAGTGTTCATGCCACCATTGCCATAAACGCTTACACCTAAAGTCAGCTCTGGATTAATCTGACGATTGTAACCAAACTCTGGGATTAGAAAATTTTTAGTATCGTTGCCTTTGTATGTGCCATCAGCGACAGTACCAATAAGTTCAGATTCACGAATGGGCCTAAACCAAGTGACACCAAAATCGGCACGATCACCGATTAAGCCCATGCCGGCAGGGTTGCTGGCTGCGGCCAGTGCGTCTTGTGGTAAAGCAATGCCCACACCACCCATCCCTTGTGATTTAACGCCATAGCCGTGTGCAAAGTAGCCATCGGTAGCGTGTGAGTTAGCTGTTGCTAAGAGCGCAAGCAATGGCAGAATTTTTTTGCTGAGTTTCATGGATATGCCTTTGTTTTTCATTTTATTTCGTGAGGGCGGCACTTTATCAAGATATTTAAAGAAGTGAAAATACTTTATTAGCATATGCATATAATTATTTTAAATAATAACGATTAGACATCCCTACTGACAATCAATGGACTGAACTATGGACTAGACAATCAGTCAGACAAGCTGATTCAAATGATGCCAACTTAAGGCGCTCAGCCGCGATATAATTCGCGCAGTTTTGAAATTAAACTTAACAAGAATTTGGAGAAGTATAAGGTGCGTATCAAGAGCTTATTAATTTTAATATTGACCATGCCGATGACGGTGTTTGCCGCAGCTTCCATTCAAGAATTTAAGCTGAGTAATGGCTTGAAACTGATTGTGCAAGAAGATCATCGTTCACCAGTTGTGGTGTCACAAGTCTGGTATCGCGCAGGTAGTATTGATGAAGTAAATGGCAAAACTGGCGTGGCGCATGTGTTAGAACACATGATGTTTAAAGGTACTAAAAAAGTGAAGGCGGGGCAGTTTTCACGCCTGATTGCTGCGGCTGGTGGTAAAGAAAATGCTTTTACTAGTAGCGATTACACTTGTTATTTTCAGCAACTCGAAAAATCTAATTTGCCTTTATCTTTTGAGTTAGAAGCTGATCGTATGGCTAATTTGCAATTAACCAAAGAAGACTTCGATAAAGAAATTAAAGTGGTGATGGAAGAGCGTCGCTGGCGGACCGATGACAAACCTCAATCTATGGTGAACGAAGCTTTTCAGGGTATGGTTTATCGTGCTCATCCTTATGGGCGTCCAGTGATTGGCTTTATGAACGATCTTGAAAATATGACGGATGAAGACGCCCGTGAATGGTACAAAAACTGGTATGCACCCAATAATGCAACTGTAGTAGTGGTGGGTGATGTGCAGGCGAGTGAAGTGTATAAGTTGGCACAACAATATTTTGGCAAGCTTACAGCAAAGACATTGCCTACACGCAAACCGCAAGTGGAGCCGCCGCAAATTGGTGAGCGACGCTTGGTGGTGAAAGCGCCCGCTAAGCAAGCTTACTTATTAATGGGCTATCATGTGCCGGCTTTGGTTGACCCCGAAAAGGATTGGGAGCCGTATGCATTAGAAGTGTTAGCAGGCGTGCTGAGTGGCAATCCAGCGGCACGACTTAATCAAAAACTAGTACGTGAAACTCAGTTAGCCGTCGATGTCAGTGCTGGCTACGATATTATGTCGCGTGGACGATTAAGTTTATTTGAGCTTGACGGCACGCCAAGCGAAGGTAAAACAGTTGCTGAACTTGAAGCAGCATTATTACAGCAAATTGAAACAATTAAAGCGTCTGGCGTGACAACCCAAGAGCTTGACCGTGTAAAGGCGGCAGTGATTGCAACGGACGTTTATCAGCGTGATTCTATGTTTTATCAAGCGATGCAAATAGGGACTGTTGAAAGTATCGGCTTTTCATGGAAAATTTTAGATAGTTACCCTGCTAAGTTGAGGGCGGTCACAGCAGAACAAGTGCAAGCGGTCGCTAAAAAGTATTTGTTGCAAGATAACTTAACCATAGCGACTTTGGATCCCCAGCCTGTAGACCCCAATGCACAACCTAAAGGCAAGCCGCATGTACATTAAGCTTTAAAATTTCCTGAGCTAGTTCAGTTGCAGGTATGTTTAATTGCTAATTTCAAGGTATTTAATTATGAATTTCAAATCTATCGCCAAAATAGTAGTCGTTTACTTAGTCTTTTTTGTTTTTTCATTTGGTGCTCAAGCGGCTGTCAAGATTCAACAGTGGCAGACGACTTCTGGCGCTGAAGTTTACTTTGTAGAAAATCATGATTTACCCATTGTCGATTTGAGTGTGAATTTTGCTGCGGGTAGCGTACACGATACGGCAGAAAAATCTGGCTTAGCTGGCATTACTCGATACATGATGTCATTGGGTGCAGCTGGTATGACTGATGAGCAGATTGCCAATAATATGGCGGATATTGGCGCCATATTAGGCGGTGAATTTGATGGTGATCGTGCAGCGTTCAAATTGCGTACATTAAGTAGTGCGCGTGAACAAAAACTGGCGCTTGATATATTTGCCAAAATTTTACAGCAACCAGACTTTCCTGAAGCGGTTTTAGCTCGCGAAAAAGCGCGCATTATTTCAGGTTTGCAAGAATCGGCTACTCAGCCTGAAAGCATCTCGAGTAAAGCTTTTATGTCTGCGCTCTATGGCACGCATCCTTACAGCTTAGATGAGAGCGGTGAAGTAGATAGTGTTGCCAAAATAAAACGTCAAGATTTACAAGATTTTTATAGACAATATTACAGTGCAAAGGGTGCGGTCATCGCCATGATGGGTGATCTCACTAGAGCGCAAGCCAATGCGATTGCTGAAAACATTTCTAGCGGTATGCCAAATACTACAGCTGTCCTAGCTATTCCTCCCGTCACTTATCTTACACAGGCTATTGAAAAACGGATTGTGCATCCTGCATCACAATCACATATTTTGCTAGGCTACCTTGGTATTAAGCGTGGTGATCCAGATTTGTTTCCCTTGTACGTTGGTAATTACATTTTGGGTGGTGGGGGCTTTGTTTCTCGCTTAACCGAGGAGGTGCGTGAAAAGCGTGGATTAGTGTATAGCGTCTATAGCTACTTTATGCCATTGGCTGATTTAGGCCCATTTCAAATTGGCTTGCAAACCAAAAAAGATCAAGCTGAAGATGCGCTCAAATTAGTGCGTGAAACTTTAAGTAAATTTTTAAAAGACGGTGTCACTGAATCTGAATTAACGGCCGCAAAAGCCAATATTATTGGCGGCTTTCCGATGCGTATAGACAGCAATAGTAAAATTTTAGATTATTTGGCGTTGATAGGTTTTTATAAATTGCCGCTTAGTTATTTGGATGACTACAATAAAAAAGTAGCGAGTGTAACGACTGCACAAATTAAAGAAGCATTTAATCGTCGCCTTAAGCCTGAAAATTTTGTTACAGTGATAGTGGGTGAGCCGAGTGCTCAATAATAAAATAGCTAGACGACTAAGGCTTAGATGTAATTTTGGCAAAAGTGACAGAAAAAAAGCTGAATACTATTCGCATCAATGCAGGTGAGTGGCGTAGTCGGTTAATTAAGTTTCCAGATGCGGAAGGTTTAAGGCCTACCCCAGAACGAGTCAGGCAGACCGTATTCAATTGGCTAGGTCAGGATTTAACTGGCCTTAGTTGTCTAGATTTATTCGCAGGCACGGGTGTTATGGGTTTTGAGGCGTTGTCCCGAGGTGCCAGCGCAGTAAGCTTGGTCGAAAAATCTTTACCCGCTTACAAAGCCCTCATAAGCAACAAACAACTCCTGTTGGCAGATAAGGCCAACATTCTGCATCAAGATGCATTGCAATTTTTAAATCAAAATACGTTAAAATTCAATATTATTTTTCTAGACCCACCTTACAATCAAGGCTGGTTGCCTAAAATACTGCCGCTGATAGCAACGCATTTGCACGCAGAAGGTTTAGTGTATGTAGAGGCTGAGTATGCGCTAGATGAATCTGAGCTTAAGGCGAGCGCTGAATTTAGCGTTGATTGGCAAATTGTCAAACAAAACAAAGCAGGCAATGTTTTTTATCATTTATTAAAAGTTGAAAAAATCGATGGGGAATCAAAATGACTAAAAATCGTGTAGCAGTTTACCCTGGCACATTTGATCCCATCACTTTGGGCCATGAGGATATAGTGCGCCGCGCTGCGGATTTGTTTGATGAAGTGATTGTAGCCGTTGCAGATAGCACCAATAAAAAAACACTTTTTAGTTTAGATGAGCGTGTTGCATTAGCCAAAGGCGTGTTTGATCCCAACAGTAATATTAAAGTAGTCGGATTCAGTGGTTTGCTTATGCAGTTTGTGCAAGATCAAGGTGCAAAAATGGTCGTTCGTGGCTTACGTGCAGCATCAGATTTTGAATATGAATTTCAGCTTGCTGGTATGAATCGTAAACTTTATCCGCAATTTGAAACATTATTTTTAACGCCGTCTGAACAGTTTATGTTCATTTCATCTAGTCTTGTGCGCGAGGTGGCGGTGTTAGGAGGGGACGTGCAAGCGTTCGTTTCCCCAACAGTTAATTATGCAATTAAACAAAAGCAGGAGCGCTAATTTTGGCATTAATGATTACTGATGAGTGCATTAATTGTGATGTGTGTGAGCCTGCCTGCCCGAATAATGCTATTTTTCAGGGTGAAGAGATTTACGAAATTAATCCTAACTTATGTACTGAATGTGTAGGTCACTACGATAAGCCACAGTGTCAGGAAGTCTGTCCGATAGACTGTATTCCATTTAACCCAGACGTGGTTGAAAACAAAGAGCAGCTACTCGAAAAATACTATCAATTAACCGCAGCTAAATAATAGGGATTTAATATGCGCATGCTACACACCATGCTCCGTGTAGGTAATATGGAGCGTTCAATTAAGTTTTACACTGAAATCCTTGGTATGAAATTGCTCCGCCAGCATGATTTTCCTGAAGGAAAATTTAGTTTAGCCTTTGTCGGTTATGGAGATGAATCCACACATACTGTGCTAGAACTTACCTATAACTATGGTGTGGAAAGTTATGATATGGGTAAAGCTTACGGCCATGTTGCCTTAGAAGTGGATGATGCTTCACAAGCTTGTGAAGCGGTAAGAAAAGTTGGTGGAAAAGTGATACGTGAAGCTGGGCCAATGTTGCATGGCACCACAGTGATTGCTTTTGTAGAAGATCCAGATGGTTATAAAGTGGAGTTTATTCAAGCGGGTACTTATTAACAAAAATCACATCATAATGCCATGACTTGGTTTTTATACTTATTGGAATGTAACAATGGAGCTTATTACGCTGGCATTACCAATAATTTAGAATCTCGTTTTGCTGCCCATGTAACAGGCAAAGGTGCTCGTTATACGCGGGCGAATCCACCAATAAAAATCGTTGCTTCAAAATCCTATCAAGACCGATCTAGCGCAAGCGTAGCTGAGGCTCAGTTAAAAAGTTTGCCTAGACATAAGAAGTTACAGTATTTTGACGAATGAATTATTGACCGCTGTAGAGGTCGCGCTGGCCGGTGATTGGCACGCGGCACATAACATCGCGCAGAAATACCATGATTCCAGCGCCAATTGGCTACATGCTGTACTGCATAAAATTGAGGGTGACGAGTGGAATAGTAAGTACTGGTATGCCAAAACTAAAGGGGTGCAGTATCAAACCTTCAGTGATGCTGATACAGAGTTAAGGGCAATTCAAGCGAGTTTAAAAATGAATAAAGACTGACTCGTTTTGGTTTGAGCCAGTCTTTATTTAATACACTATTATTCAAAAAAATCTTTAACTTTATTCATCCAAGATTTATTACGTGGACTATGTTTACCAGAATCTGCTTGAGTGCTAGTTTCAAATTCACGTAACAATTCTTTTTGTTTTTCGGTAAGTTTAACGGGTGTTTCAACAACGACATGCACCATTAAATCACCATGTTCAGATTGACGGAGTGGCTTAATACCTTTGCCACGTAATCTAAACACACCACCAGTTTGAGTTTCAGCTGGAATTTTCATTTTAGCGGAGCCGCCTAGCGTCGGCACTTCAATCTCACCCCCAAGTGCTGCCGTGCTGAAACTAATCGGCATCTCGCAATGTAAATTACCGCCTTCACGTTGGAAAATCGCATGTTCTTTCAGGTGTATCACTACATATAAATCACCTGTAGGTCCACCGTTAACACCTGCTTCGCCCTCGCCAGTCAGTCTAATTCTATCGCCCTCATCAACCCCTGCAGGAATCTTGACTGACAACGTTTTATTTTGTTTGGTTCGTCCTGCACCATTACAACTTGGGCAAGGATCTTTAACCATTTTCCCATTACCATGACATTTTGGACAGGTTTGCTGTACAGAGAAAAACCCTTGTTGCATGCGCACTTGGCCGTGGCCTGCGCAAGTCGTACAGGTTACTGGCTGTGTGCCTGGGCGTGCACCAGAGCCTTTGCAAGTCTCGCAAGTCGATTGCACAGGAATACGAATCTTTGTTTCTGTGCCTTTTGCCGCGTCTTCCAAAGTCACTTCCATGTTGTAGCGCAAATCAGCGCCACGGTAGACTTTATTGGCTTGACCGCCAGCGCGGCCACCCCCAAAAATGTCACCAAAAATGTCACCAAAGGCATCGCCAAAACCCGCGCCACTAAAGCCACCTGGCCCACCGCCTTGCTCAACCCCAGCATGACCATATTGATCATAAGCTGCGCGTTTTTGTTCATCACTTAACATTTCGTAGGCTTCTTTTGCTTCCTTGAAATGTTCTTCTGCTTTCGGATTATCCGGATTGCGGTCAGGATGATGCTTCATCGCCAATTTGCGATAAGATTTTTTAATTTCTTCTTCGGTTGCGTCTTTATTAACGCCGAGTACTTCGTAATAATCTCTTTTGCTTGCCATAATTTAGTCGCTAGTTTTTAGTCGTTAGTTGGTGGTTGTACTCTGCTATTTTGTAGTCATTAGTGTTTAGCGCAAAAGTCGCTAGCACCCGATTAGATGCTAACGACTAGTGACTACATGCTAACGACGATTTTTTAGTCTTTCTTTACTTCTTCAAACTCAGCATCAACGACATCACCATCTACGGTTTTTTCGCCTTCTGGTTGAGCAGATTCAGTATTGGCTTCTGCTTGTTGCTCAGCGTAAACTTTTTCACCTAGCTTTTGAGAAGCTTCAGTTAAAGTAGCAGTTTTTGCCTCAATTGCGTCTTTATCATCTGACTGTAAGACATCTTCAACGTCTTTAATGGCAGCTTCGATAGACTCTTTTTCAGCAGCATCTAATTTATCACCATGCTCACTCAATGATTTTTTCACAGAGTGCACCATGCCATCAGCAGCGTTGCGCGCATCTACCAACTCGCGATATTTCTTGTCTTCATCTGCGTACTTAATTGCATCTTCTTCCATCTGCTGAATTTCAGCTTCGCTAAGACCGCTATTAGCCTTGATGGTAATTTTATTTTCTTTACCAGTCGCTTTATCTTTTGCGCTCACGTGCAAAATACCGTTAGCATCAATATCAAAAGTAACTTCAATTTGGGGCATGCCACGTGGCGCTGGTGGAATATCGCTCAAATTAAATTGGCCAAGTGACTTGTTTGCGGCTGCTTTTTCGCGCTCACCTTGCAACACTTGAATCGTTACTGCATTTTGGTTGTCATCAGCGGTAGAAAAAGTTTGTGACGCTTTAGTCGGAATGGTCGTATTTTTCTTAATCAATTTCGTCATCACACCACCCAGTGTTTCAATACCAAGTGATAATGGCGTTACATCGAGTAATAGCACATCTTTGACGTCGCCTTTTAATACGCCACCTTGAATAGCAGCACCTACGGCTACCGCTTCATCAGGATTGACGTCTTTACGTGGCTCTTTACCAAAAATCTCTTTTACTTTTTCTTGTACTTTAGGCATACGGCTTTGACCACCGACCAAAATGACATCAGTAATATCGTCAATTGAAACGCCAGCATCTTTAATTGCTACGCGACATGGTGCCATGGTGCGCTCAATTAAGTCTTCTACTAAAGATTCTAATTTTGTGCGGGTAATTTTTACCACTAAGTGTTTAGGGCCAGTCGCATCTGCAGTAATGTAAGGCAAGTTAACTTCAGTTTGTGTTGCACCTGATAATTCAATTTTCGCCTTTTCAGCAGCTTCTTTTAAGCGTTGTTTCGCTAATAAATCGTTGCGTAAATCTAGGCCGCCGTTATCTTTCTTGAACTCATCTGCTAAAAAGTCAATTAAGCGATTATCAAAGTCTTCACCACCTAAGAACGTGTCACCGTTGGTTGAAAGCACTTCAAATTGATGTTCGCCATCAATGCTAGAAATTTCAATAATAGAAACGTCAAATGTACCGCCACCTAAGTCGTACACGGCAATTTTACGATCGCCTTCTTGTTTATCTAAACCAAACGCTAGCGCTGCGGCAGTAGGCTCGTTAATAATACGTTTAACATCTAAACCAGCAATACGGCCAGCATCTTTAGTCGCTTGGCGCTGACTGTCATTAAAGTAAGCTGGCACAGTAATGACCGCTTCAGTTACTTCTTCACCTAAGTAGTCTTCGGCAGTTTTCTTCATTTTACGTAACACTTCAGCCGAAATTTGTGGTGGTGCCATTTTTTGGCCGCGCACTTCTACCCACGCATCACCGTTGTCTGCTTTTGCAATGGTGTAAGGCATTAGGCCAATATCTTTTTGCACTTCTTTTTCGTCAAAACGACGACCGATCAGACGCTTAACTGCATAAAGGGTATTTTTTGGGTTAGTAACTGCCTGACGTTTTGCCGGAGCACCCGCTAAAATTTCACCATCTTCTTGATAAGCGATGATAGAAGGCGTAGTACGTGTGCCTTCAGAGTTTTCAATCACACGTGGTTTACCGCCTTCCATCACGGCTACGCATGAGTTTGTTGTACCTAAGTCAATACCAATAATTTTTCCCATAATTCCTATTCCTTTTTCTAAAATTTAGTGAGTCTCTGATGAATGTAAGTAACAACAGCTTGGTGTATTACATTCGGACTTATTTAAAATCCATGTCTTGTTAATGGAGATAGTTCAAAATATTTCAAGTAGTCACTTGTAATTGATCGAAAATTACTTTGCCACCATCACTAATGCTGGACGCAATACGCGATCATTTAGGGTATAACCCTTCTGTAAAACTACCGTCACTGTATTGGGTTCGCCACTATTCTCTAACATGCTGATTGCCTGATGTTTGTTAGGGTCAAATTTTTCACCTACTGGGTTTATTTCCGCAATGTTAAATTTTTCAAATACTGCGCCTAATTGCTTGGCGGTAATATCTACGCCATCTTTGTAACTTTGTACATCGGTGGCTTCAATGAGTAGGGCAGCATCTAAACTATCTTTAACAGCTAATAGTTCATTAGAGAACTTTTCTAAGGCAAATTTACGTGCTTTTTCAATATCATCCATTGCACGACGACGAATATTTTCACCGTCCGCCTTGACATACAATACTGCCGCTTGCGCTTCAGCGAGCTGTCCTTCTAAGTCTGTGATGCGGATTGATGGGTCAATTGATTCGTTAGCAGGAGTTTCACCAGCGTTGTCAATTTTGGGTTCTTGATTGTATTCGGTCATGAAGCATCCTCAATTATTTTTATACAGTGTTTCATTGATGGGGACTGCTTGAAAAATCTCAAGCTGAAAATGTAAAAATAGTTAATTAATATTTGAACGTTAATTAATAAGTTGCTGCAGACTTATTTCTATGGGGTAAGCATTTTGCGTATTAAGACCGCAAACTATAGAGGTGTAGATTGATGCTGAGGCTAATCGCGAGCTTTATAGCGGTCATATCCCCATAAATACTGGGTTGGGCATTGCATGACAGTGTGTTCAATTTCCGCATTGAGTAGCGTAGGTGTGTTGATGCCACCATCGACAATCGGTCTTATATGAATACTATAACCACGTCCGTAGCTTAAGCGCTCCCCGAATACCATGAGTACTTGAGCCCCAGTTTTTTCGGCTAATTTTGATGCCAGTGTCATGGTGTATGCGGGTCTTCCAAAAAACGGTGCCCATTCACCCTCACCCTCAAGCGGCGCTTGATCAGGCAATATGCCAACTGCCTCGCCACGTTTAATGGCCTGCAATAGTTGCTTTACGCCATGTGCGTTTGCTTGTGCTAGATTAATTTTGCCACGCTTTCTGCCCATATTCATTAAAGGGAGCATCCAGGTATGGCGGGGTGGTCGGAAAAGCACCGTAACTGGGTAGCGAGCTGCAACATACAGTGAAGTGATTTCAAAACAACCCATATGCGGGGTTAGAAAAATAATGCCCTTGCCGCCTGCTAAGCCCGCTTCTATGTGTTGCCATCCATCAAAGTTTTTTACCAGTGATAATTGCCGTTTGTCACTGCGAAACCAAATAGCCAAGGTTTCTAATAGTGCTTTGCCAGATTCGCCAATATTTTGTTGAACAGCCCGTTTAAATTCAATGCCGTCTTGGTAGATGCCGCTAGATTGCAAGTTCTTTTCAGTTAGTCGCGCATGTTTGAGTGAGAGTAGGGAGCTCAACCAACCTAAGAATACACCCAAACCATGCACTATCGGCAAAGGTAAGAGGCCGAAGGCAACGAGCAGTAAGCGCAGTAATTTAAATTTAACAGGACTCATAACGATTGATTATAGCGGACTATGCTATATTGCAGTATGACACTTGAGAGTTTTAACTGACGTTTTTTAAGTCTCAATGACTGATTAAACTGCTAATCACAACATAAAAATTAAATGGCTAAATTTTTTATAAACCCTAGCGCACTCTGGCTTAGATGCCATTTATCTCTATTGCTTAAATTAAGTTAGACTAGGAAGAATTATGACTGAACGACCTATTGTTATTGGGATTATTGGCTTGGGCTATGTGGGTTTACCGCTTGCAGTTGAGTTTGGAAAATTTTATAAAACTATTGGATTTGACATTAACCCAGCACGTGTTGCAGAGCTTATTGGGGGCCATGACTCAACATTAGAAACGAGTGATGAAGAATTATCTGAGGCCAAGAATCTCACTTATACATTAACGCCTGCAGACCTAGGGGAGTGTAATGTTTATATTATTACGGTACCAACTCCCATAGACATCCATAAACGCCCTGACTTAATCCCACTTAGAAAGTCTAGCGAGACAGTAGGTAACTTATTGTCAGTGAACGATACAGTGATTTACGAATCAACCGTTTATCCAGGTACAACTGAAGAGGTTTGTGTGCCTATTCTTGAACAGTTCTCACAGCTTAAATTTAATCAAGATTTTTTTGTGGGTTATAGTCCTGAACGTATTAACCCAGGAGATAAAACACATCGCTTGGCTACCATTCTAAAAGTCACCTCAGGATCAAATGCAAAAACGGCAGACTTTGTTGATAATTTATATCAGAAAATTATTACAGCGGGCACTTACAAGGCGGAATCGATTAAAGTTGCTGAAGCAGCTAAGGTCATTGAAAACACTCAGCGTGATATTAATATTGCACTTATCAATGAATTAGCACTTATTTTTAATAAGCTTAATATCAGTACTGAAGCGGTATTAAATGCCGCAGGTACGAAGTGGAATTTTTTACCATTTCGCCCTGGCCTAGTCGGCGGACATTGTATAGGTGTAGATCCCTATTACCTTACACATAAGGCGCAAGAAATTGGCTACCATCCTTATATGATTTTGGCTGGCCGTCGCCTGAATGATGGGATGGGCACTCATGTGGCTCAGCAGGTAATTCAACTGATGCTAAAAAATAAACAGCATATTATCGATGCAAAAATTCTGGTGTTAGGGCTTACTTTTAAAGAGAATTGTCCAGATATTCGCAATACTCGTATTACCGATATTATTGATGAATTAAGGGCTTACAATGCACAAGTTGATGTTTATGATCCTTGGGTTAAAAAAGAAGATACTCATCATGAACTAGCCGTTAATCTTGTCGAAATGCCAGCGTCTAATTATTACGATGCAATTATTATTGGTGTTGCACATGAAGAGTTTAAAGCAATGGGTATTGATAAGATTCGTGAAATGGGTAAAGCCAATGTGATTATTTACGATGTTAAATATTTGTTCCGAGCTGACCAAGTGGACGGTCGATTGTAGTTATCACTATTGTGACCAACGCAACACATATTTGGATAGTCAGTGACGGTAAACCCGGCCATCTCAATCAGTCATTAGGCTTGGTTGAAGCCCTAAAGCGCAAGATCTCAAATCTTACATGGCAGGAAATGCCAATTATGAACGCATGGCAAGCAGCGAACTATGCTTGGAGGCAGAAAAAAACAAAAGCTTCGCCCAAATTCATTTTAAGTACAGGGCATCATACGCATGTCACTTTATTAATTCTTGCTAAAATAATGCAGGTTCCTGCTATTGTTTTGATGAAGCCATCACTACCACTTGGTTGGTTTGACTTATGTATTATCCCTGAGCATGACGCTCCCTTAGCGCGCCACAATATTATCGAATCAATTGGCCCTCTCAATAGAATGCAGCCAGCAAAAAAAGAAGCGGATAGTAAGCTGATATTGATTGGCGGACCATCCAAGCATTTTGCTTGGGATGACCAACAGATGTTCACCCAAGTTGAAAACATCATCCAACAAGACAATGGCCATTGGACCATTGCTACGTCAAGGCGCACGCCAGTTAAAATTGTTACTTCATTACATGCGCTGGCTAATGTAACGGTGGTACTTGCATCAGAAACGGATGTCAATTGGTTACCATCTATGCTGGCAAAAACAGAAAATTGTTGGGTTACACAAGACAGCATGTCCATGATTTATGAAGCGCTTACTGCAGGTTGCAGTGTTAAGTTATTAGCGGTGCCTTACCGCCATAAAAATCGACTTATTCTCGGGATTGAAAAATTACAAGTTGCAGGATATCTTGGAGCAGTAGATAGCGCGCTGATGAAATTGGCTGAGGCTGACCGCTGCGCTGGCATTATTCAACAAAGGTTTTTGTGATGAAGGTGGTGCAAGTTTTACCAGCACTTGATGGTGGTGGAGTAGAAAAAGGTACCTTAGAAATTGCACAGGCGCTAGTGCAAGCAGGCCATGAGTCTATTGTTATCTCAGCAGGCGGGCGTATGGTAGAAAAACTTATAGCGCAGGGCAGTCAGCATGTTAATTGGGATTTAGGTAAAAAGTCTTTACTTACTTTCCGTCATATTTTTGCTATTCGGCGCTGGCTTAAGCAGACTCGCCCAGACATTTTACATCTTCGCTCACGCATGCCCGCTTGGGTTATGTATTTGGCATGGCGAGGACTTCCGGCAGATGATAGGCCACATTTAGTGACCACAGTTCACGGGTTGTATTCCGTTTCTAAGTACAGCGAGATCATGTGTAAAGGTGAGCGGGTTATCGCGGTGTCTGAAACAGTGCGAGAGTACATAAAAAATAGCTACCCCAGTACCAATCCATCGCATATTAAACTCATTTATCGTGGCGTAGACCCCATTGAATTTCCTTATAGTTACCAGCCACCCATGGCATGGATTGAGCAATGGCAGCAAGATTATCCTCAGCTAGAAGGTAAGAAGATATTAACCTTACCGGGCCGATTAACCCGTTTGAAAGGCCATCATGATTTTATTGAGCTCATCATCAAGCTCAAGCAAGCGGGACATAAAATACATGGGTTGATTGTGGGAGGAGAGGATCCTAAGCGGCGCAAGTATGCAGAAGAACTTCGTCAACGCATTCACCTAGAAGGCCTCGATGATGTGATTACTTTTACAGGCAACCGAACTGATATTCGAGAAATATATGCGATATCCGATGTCGTCCTGTCACTGTCCACTAAACCAGAATCTTTTGGCCGCACTGTCCTAGAAGCGCTGACTATGGGTGTGCCAGTAGTAGGGTATGACCATGGCGGTGTGGGAGAAATTTTATCTGTGCTTTATCCGCAAGGGAAGGCTAGTCTTCAGTCAACAGCATCATTGCTCTCAGCAGTTATGTCTATTATTTCATCTGATATTACTGAAAAAATCACCCAAACCACTCATTCAATGACCTTGTCAGCTATGTGTAAACAGACTATAGATCTTTACGAAGAAATTTATAAAATGGCACTTTGAATAAGTGAGGCCAACTGTTGTTTTATGACTTCGTTGGAAAAGTACTGCTTATAACTTTGAATAACATTTTTTTGTCCTTGTATTACTAAATCGTTGTGCTCGGCTAATTTTTTGACCATTTCAGCTAAAGCAAGTGGGTCGTTTGCAGGTACAAAAAAAATGCCAGATTCATTATTCTGCCTTAAGAATAGCGGATAGACTTCAGATGTACTTGTTATGACGGGTCTAGCGCAAGACATTGCTTGATATACCTTATTGGGAATAACCCTCTGTGTTTTTTCTGTTGAACCAAATATACCTAAACATATATCGGCATTTGAAATCCACTGAGGTAAATCGGCATAAGGAACCCAATCAGTAAAATGTACATTATCTAAACCTTGCAGGCTATCTTGTATATTTTTACGTAAAGGACCATCTCCTATAAAATGCCATTGAACCTCAGGTCCTTGATAGAGTTGGATTGCCCGTGCAATTATTTCAGGCCCTTGTAAGGCGATATAGCTACCATAAAATAGAATTCGTAATGGATTATTTGATAGGCCATAGCCTTGAGAGGTAAATAAAGATTCTTCGGCACCTACTGGCAGTATGAAGATTTTATTTGAGTTAATGTGCATAGTGGATGCAAAAAATGCTGAATGTTGCTCAGTATCTGCTACAACATAGTCTGCAGATTGGAATAGAGATTGCTCCCACTTCAAGAGTTTTTTTGCTTGATTGCTTTCTTTAGGGAATTTTTTTCGCTCCCAAATTTGCTTGTCATAAGCGCTTATGAGGGGGTCGAAAATTAAAGGGATTCTAGATCTCTTTGCCCAACGATGCGCCGCAAGAAGGTCGCGTTGTCGAAAACAAGGAACCCAAACTAAATCTACTGGTGGGATTTGCCTAATGTAAGCCTCGACATCGCCAAGTGCACCTATTCGAGGTTTGAAGTCGATGATTTCCCAATCCAGAGATAGGAATAGTTGCCTAAGAATACGATTTCTAGAATAGTCTGCATCAAAACGCCCCCACCATAAAACTTTTTTAGTCATGAACACTTAGCTTTAGCTTTAGTTGTAGTTTGTTTGGCTTCAATCTCTGCAAGATAATACAAGATAGTCATAGCAACGACTGGAAACCACCAAAATGAAAATAGGAGTGGCATGGATTGAATAGGAAAAAATATCAGTATAAGTATTTGCAACCATGGAATCGCCCACATGTTTTTGCCAACACTTTTTGCTCCCCATTGATAGATTAACCAGATAAAAGTAAGTAAGCCTATCACGCCGATAGTGCCAGTTTCAGCCGCAATGGATATCATTGGATGATGGGCATGAGAAATAGGATTGGTTTTCTGATTAAAATAGTTGTCAGGGGTTTTGTACTCATCGTAGGCATGGGTAAAAGCTTGAGTACCAACACCAATAATTGGATGGGCTAAATACATATTCCAAGCAGTCAGCCAAACATCTAACCTGTAGGTAGAAGCTAGATTCCATTGACTATATCCATGCGGAATACCAGAAAAAGTTTTTAATTTACTTTCTGCAATATCTGAATAATGGCTAGCTAAGATTCCACCAATAAAAACGAGTGGCAATATCATTAATGTTAATTTCACGCGTTTTTTGATAATGATATATAGGCCTATAGCAATTAATGCTGTGAGCAAGTCTGTTCTGACCCCCGACAGCATAATAATAAAGACTACAAAAGTTAAATATCCAACTAGCCACTGCCATTTGAAAGACTCTAGTTTTGATAAGATTAAAGGTAGGGTAATCGCAAGAAAAAGGCTTAGTCTTAAATGATAGGCAAACGGCCCTACAATACGCACGCCATCTCTCGGGGGGATGCCAAATAAATCATGCCCGATAATTAATTGAATAAAAGCGTCAGCTATCCAAAAAAGACAAACGGCAAGTAGTATGTTTAACAGTAGTTTTTTGTCTACATGATTATCGACAAGGTAAAGTAAACCTGCCGCAAAAGGTATAAAAAAAGGTAATGCAATGATGAGCTTCAATGATGCTTGATGGTCATAGCTACCTATTAAAGAGAGTAAAGCAGGAATCCAAAGTAGTGCTAATAAAATAATGAATTTTTGTAGCCTAGTATCTGTTATTGGGAACAGCTGTTTAGCTAGAACAAATAGACCTAATAGCATCAATATGGCTGTCGTTACTCGGGGGCCGCCAGCAAAGGGTTGAGCCCAAATAATGGAACTCACTAATACCGTGGATAGGTATGTTTTTAGACTATTCATAGTTCTAACTCATAGAGTTTAGCTTCTTTTAAAAAAGCATAGAAAGCGTTGACCATACTCCCTATAAAACCACGGCGACCATTTAAAAAATTTCGACGTAGAAAATAAGATTTGATAAACATCAGTGGGAATATAAATAGTAATTTAAGTAACCCGCTGTGCTTACCATGTTCGAATTTATCGAGTGCCTTGCCGCTGGAATATTTATTGGATTTTTCTACTTTGACTTCAATTGACTTTTCACCGTAATGGTTGATAAAACCTATTAGTGGTTTAATTTTCCCACGTACTACGGCGCTTTCATGAAAGCGTTCAGTGCCATAAGCGCCCATACTTTTACGAAATAAACGAATGTGATTATTCGTTTTTGTTAATGAGTGCCCTGGTAAGCCCATGAAAAACTCTTGGATGGGAATGGTGGCAGCAGTGCAATCGTTATTTTGACTGACCAATTCTATAATCTGTTGCTTGAGTTCTGAGGTTAATTCTTCATCTGCATCTAAGTTGAGCACCCAATCATGTTTACATAGTGATTTGGCATACTCTTTTTGCTGAGCCATGCCTTGCCACTCATGCTGATATAGACGATTTGTATATTTACTTGCTAGCGCCATAGTTTCATCTTGGCTGCCGCTATCCACCACAACAATATCATCAAAGCCCTCAACACTTTTAAGTACGCGATCTATATTGAGCGCCTCATTTTTAACAACTAAAAAAACGCTGATATTATTCATACTCTGTACCTTCCTCGGGTCATGGCAATGTGAAATTGCACGATATTTGTTTTACCTAACACTGAAATTCGTTTAATCATGTAGGGGTCAGTTAGGGCTTCTATCCCTTTCTTAACTGTCACTGCACATAAGAACCCTGCATTTTTAACATAATTTGCTGTGCGTTCATTTAATCTGCCGTAGGGGTAAGCAAAAGAGTTACAGGTAACCCCGGTAATGGATTCCACATGTTGTTTTGATTGCATAATTTCATTCTGTGCAATGTCGTCAGATGCTAGCGCTAAATTAAGATGTGTCATGGTGTGAGCGCCAAATTCAACGAGACCGGATGCCTGCATTTCTTGAATTTGTTGATTTGTCAGCTTATTGATTTTGGGCATATCTGGGCAAAGAAAAATAGTTGCTTTGGCATTAAATTCTCTAAGTAGTGGAAACATGAGCGTGTAATTATCTGCAAATCCATCATCAAACGTCAGTGCCACAGGTGTTAAATATGATGCTTGTTGCCCTGTGATTAATTCAGACACAGTTAAGAATTGGTAGTGGTTCTTTTTTAAATATTGTAATTGCGCCTTGAAGTTGGCGGGGGTTACAACAAGATCAGGATGGCTAATTCCAGGATTGTGATTGATGCTGTGATACATCAAAATACGAGGGTAATCATTAGATACTTTCAAGCGCCAAAAATTATAATGCGCTGCAAGATAAATAAATCCAAATGTAGCGATAATCAGCCATATAGCTAAAATCATATTTAATATCATTCTTAAAAGTTTACAAGATTTGTCAGTAATTATGCCTTAATTTACTCTTGTGTATTTAGCTATTATCCATTTGAAGCCATCATTCGTTTGACGATAAGGTCTGCATTGGGGATAATTGAGGCAGTTTAATAATCCTTATGGTCTTATAGAAAATGAAGCAATCTCATATAGAAGTTACCGAGCGTATTATAGAAAAAAGTCGCCCAACTCGGACGGCTTATTTGCATCGTGTAGATGAAATTATTAATCGTCAGCGTGGTGCAGATCGTTTAGGTTGTGCGAATGTGGCGCATGCATTTGCTGCCATGCCGGCAAATGATAAGTTTCGCGTTGTTGTAGAAAAAGCACCCAATATCGGCATTGTCACCGCATACAATGAGATGCTATCAGCGCATCAGCCTTACGTTAATTACCCTGAAATTATTCGTAATGAAGCGTATAAATATGGTGCAACCGTTCAGGTGGCGGGTGGTGTGCCAGCAATGTGCGATGGGATTACGCAGGGTGAACCTGGTATGGAGCTTTCGCTATTTAGTCGCGATACGATAGCTATGAGTACCGCCATTGCACTTTCTCATGATGTCTTTGATGCAGCTTTACTATTAGGTGTTTGCGATAAAATTGTCCCTGGTCTTTTGATTGGGGCGCTTCAGTTTGGTCATTTACCGTGCGTGTTTGTGCCAGCAGGCCCTATGAGTACTGGTATTGATAACACCACTAAATCTAAAGTACGTGAGCAATATGCACAAGGCAAAGTAAACCGCCAAGAATTGTTAGCTTCAGAGTCTGCTGCTTATCATGGTGCTGGTACTTGTACTTTTTACGGTACAGCAAATAGTAATCAAATGCTGATGGAAGCGATGGGCCTGCATGTGCCTGGCTCGGCTTTTATCCATCCACATGATGGTATGCGTGAATTGTTGACGCGTGAAGCGGTAAAGATGGTGTTAGAAAAAACTAAAAAAGATCAATTTACGCCAATAGGTCGACTAGTTGATGAGCATGTGATTGTGAATGCCATGGTGGCTTTATTAGCAACTGGTGGTTCAACAAATCATTTGATTCATTGGGTGGCAGTAGCACGTGCAGCTGGCATTATGATTGACTGGACAGACTTTTATCACTTGGCAAAAACTACACCATTGCTGGCGAGTGTTTACCCCAACGGTAAAGCGGATGTGAATGAATTCCAAAATGCGGGTGGCCCAGCCTTCGTGATTCGAGAGTTGATTGATGCGGGCTATATGTTCCCCGATGTATTAACTGTGGCACATGGTGGTTTGCGTGATTATGCCAAAGTGCCTGCTAAAGAAAATGATACATTGGTTTGGAATGATTTGCCGAAAGAAAGTAGTGATGAAACCATAGTGCGTCCTGCGTCAGCGCCTTTTGATGAGTCTGGTGGCTTACGCCTGCTTAAAGGTAATTTAGGCCGTAGCGTAATTAAGATTTCTGCGGTGCCAGCGGATCGTCATATTATTGAAGCGCCAGCCATAGTCTTTGATGCACAAGAAGAATTATTAGCGGCATTTGATCGTGGAGAGTTAGAAAAAGACTTTATTGCAGTGGTGCGTTTTCAAGGCCCTAAAGCCAACGGTATGCCGGAGTTACATAAATTGACGCCACCGTTAGCTGTGTTGCAGAACAAAGGATTTAGAGTGGCAATTGTTACGGATGGTCGTATGAGTGGTGCTTCAGGAAAAATCCCAGCAGCTATTCATTTAAGCCCAGAGGCTTCAGCCGGTGGCCCACTCGCTAAAGTGCGTGATGGCGATATTATTCGTTTAAATGCAACAGTAGGTATGGTCAATGTCTTGGTGGATGAGGATGAATGGGCAGAGCGTGATGTGGCTGAGCTTTCAGACACCAAGCGCCACCAAAATGCGCATGGTTTTGGTCGCGAGTTATTTGGCGGTATGCGTAAAAACGTGCTGTCTGCCGAAGAGGGTGCAATCACTTGGCTTTAGTTGTTTAAATAAAATTAAAATAGTCATTCACAATTAGGTAAAAAAATATGAACACATTAGATTTAGCCAATTACGGCCCAGTTATCCCAGTTATTGTTATTAATCGTGTTGAAGATGCAGTGCCTATGGCCGCTGCTTTGTTAGAAGGTGGCATACGCGTTTTAGAAATTACTCTTCGTACTTCATGTGCATTAGCAGGTATGGAAGCAATTGCAAAAGCATTGCCAGAAGCCATTATGGGTTCTGGCACAGTGCGCAATCTTAAAGATGCGCAAGCGTCTAAAGATGCAGGATGTCAATTTGCAGTGAGTCCTGGTTACACCAGCGAGTTAGGTCAAGCCGCACGTAAAATGGGCTTACCGTTATTGCCAGGCGTTTCAACGGGCTCTGAAATTATGATGGCCAATGCAGATGACTATTACTTTTTAAAACTATTCCCGGCGGTAGCAGTGGGCGGTATCAATTTGCTTAAAGGTTTTTCAGGTCCTTTTGGCGACGTGAAATTTTGCCCTACAGGGGGTGTTACAGTAGAAAGTGCCCCACAATTTTTAGCGTTGCCTAACGTAGTGGTTTGCGGTGGCACTTGGTTAACGCCAGTTGATGCAGTAGCACGTGGCGATTGGGCACATATCACTAAGCTGGCTAAAGAGGCGAGTGCAATTAAAGCAGCTTAGTCAATTGATAAGTGTGATGAGGCTTTGCTAACTAGACTCTATCTAGTGCAAAGCCTTTTTTATTAGGTCTTTTAGTTTGGGAACGGATTTGCAAATCGATATTAAACAATATAAATCCATTGTGTTTGATTGCGATGGCGTGGTGCTGGATTCTAATGTGGTGAAAACGGAAGCTTATTTTCGTACTGCTAAAAATTTAGGTGCTAGTGATGCTGATGCTCAAGCTTTAGTGGATTATCACGTGAGGCTAGGCGGCATTTCACGCTACCATAAGTTTGACTATTATTTACGTGAGATTTTGCAACAATCAGCCACACAAGAGGCGATACAAATGTTACTGGATGAATTTGCACGTGAGTTAGAAGTGGGGTTGCTGCATTGTGAAGTCGCCCAAGGATTGTTAGCTTTAAGAGAAATAACCCCAGATGCGAATTGGATGATCCTCTCTGGCGGAGATCAGCAAGAAATTCGTACCTTATTTGCCAAACGAAATTTACAATCACTATTTGATGGTGGATTGTTCGGTAGTCCCGATAATAAAGACACGGTACTTGCGCGCGAAAAAATGAATGGCAATTTGCAATTTCCAGCACTCTTTATCGGCGATAGTAAATATGATTATGAGGCGGCTATTCGTGCAGGATTAGACTTTGTTTTTCTGAGCGATTGGACTGAAGTGGCGGATTGGCAGACGTATTGCGAGGCTAATAAAATTAAGGTACTAGCAAATATTGCGGCGTTAATTCACTAATCATTTTTAAGTGAAGATATGTTATACAATCAATATTAATCAAATAGTTAAGTGTGGTTGGCATGAAATACTTTTTTATTCTTTTGTACTTAATTGCAGTAGGATTTATCCACTTTCGTGGCAAGGTGCGCCATCCTATTTTTAAGCAATTGTTTGATCACTCGGCTGTGGTAGCGCCGATTAATTTGTTCATGTATATTTTTTCTAAGGTGCCAACTACACCTTATTTACCGGTAAGCGCTTTCCCCGAGATGCAAGTCATTACCGATTCATGGCAGATGATACGTGAAGAGGCGCTTAATATGCGTGAGCAAGAACGCATTGCGGCCTCAAAGAATAATAATGACGCAGGCTTTAATTCATTTTTTAAAACAGGCTGGAAGCGCTTTTATTTAAAGTGGTATGACGCACAACATCCATCTGCAGCTTTATATTGCCCTAAAACTGTGGCCTTGTTGAATAGTATCCCCAGTGTAAAAGCAGCTATGTTTGCTGAATTGCCGCCGGGGGCAAAATTGAATCCACATCGAGATCCTTATGGGGGATCATTGCGCTACCATTTAGGCTTATCTACGCCAAACAGTGATGATTGCTTTATTAATGTCGATGGCACGCCTTATAGTTGGCGTGATGGGCAATGTGTGATGTTTGATGAAACTTACATTCACGAAGCCTATAACCATACAGAGCAAGATAGAATTATTTTATTTTGTGATGTAGAGCGACCCATGCGTTACCGTTGGGCGCAATGTGTAAATCGTTTTGTGGCAAAGCATATTGTGACAGCAGCAAGTTCACCTAATGAAGAGGGTGATCAGTTAGGTGTAATTAACAAGCTATTTCATTACGCTTGGTTGGTTGGCAAATACCGTAGGCGTTTTAAACAGTGGAATAAAACCGTTTATAAAATCACTAAATTGCTGTTGATAGCTGCGGTGATTATTTTAATATGGAAAATTTAGCATTTATTGATGCTTTATTTCACTCATGGTTTGCGCCCGTAATTGAGTCATTTCCGCTTCATTTTTAGCTTCCACACTATTCCAATCCGCAGTCACCCAGCCTTGTAAGTTTTCAAGCGCAATGCTGGTCATGGCATGAATCCAAGCTTCATTTTCATTCAGTGCTGGGATGTAATGATAGTCGCCTCCACCATTACTTTGGAAAATATGCTTACCTTCTATGGCAATTTCTTCTAAGGTTTCTAGACAATCACTACTGAATCCTGGGCAAATCACATCGATACGCTTGGTTTTGGCTTGTCCTAATGCAGTTAAAGTGTTTGCCAAATATGGTTTAAGCCATTCTTGCTTGCCAAAGCGTGATTGAAACGCAACCATGTATTCATCTTTAGTTAAATCTAGTGCCTCAGCTAATAAGCGGCCAGTTTTATGGCATTGGCAGTGGTAGGGGTCACCACTGGTTAAGTGTACTTTAGGCACACCATGAAAACTAATCACTAACTTATTCGGTTTGCAATTGGCTTGCCAATGTTCGCGAACACTAGAGGCTAATGCGGCAATATAAGCCGGGTGGTCGTTATAGTTACGAATGCTTCGAATTGCCGGTTGATTGCGAGTTTTAAGCAGTACGCGAAACACTGCATCCATGGCTGATGCGGTACTGCTGGCTGCATATTGTGGGTAGAGTGGAAATACTAAAATACGGTCACAATGTTGCGCTTTTAGTTTAGCAATGGCCGATTCCATGCTAGGGTTGCCATAGCTCATACCTAACTCAACAGCAAATGGCGATTTAATTTTTTGACCTAAAAAGCCACGCAACAAAGTGGCTTGTTTTTGTGCATGGACCAATAAGGGCGAGCCTTCTTTAGTCCACACTTGCGCGTATTTTTCCGCAGATTTTTTTGGACGAATCACTAAAATAATACCGTTTAAAATAAACCACCAGATAGCTTTAGGAATTTCTACAACGCGCGTATCACTCAAGAACTGTCTGAGATAAGGCCGTAAAGCTTTTGCTGTGGGAGCATCGGGCGTACCTAAGTTAGCAACTAAGATGCCGACTTTAAGTTGATCGCCATGTTCATATTTTGGTTCTGGGTTGTAATAAGCCATTATTTAGTCGCTAGTCTTTAATTGGTAGAAAGTTAATTGCCGGTGTTGAGGGCGTTAGATAGTAGTTTTGCAGTTACATCGACAATCGGAATGACCCGCTCGTAAGCCATGCGGGTAGGTCCGATTACTCCTAGTGTCCCCACTACTTGACCATCGGCTTCGTAAGGGGCGGTAATCATGCTGCATTCATCCAAAGCTAAATAGCCACTCTCTCCACCAATGAATATTTGTATGCCTTCTGCACGCTGACTATTATCAAGTAGTTGCATGAGTGAAGTGCGCCGCTCAAATATTTCAAACAACTTACGCAGACTAGCTACATTGGTCGATAGTTCATCGACTTGTAGTAAATTTCGCTCTCCAGAAATAATGACGCCATCTTTATCACTGTCAGCTTGCTTGCCACTTGCTTCAAGTGCCGCTGACATAAGTCGATTCATATCAGTCTGCATTTGTTTGAGTTCAATATGCAGTTTTTGTTGCACTTCTTCGAAAGTTTGGCCAGAAAAGTTAATATTAAAGTAGTTGCTTGCTTGGGTTAGCTCTCCCGCTGAGTAGGGCTTATCAGACAATATAATGCGATTTTGTACATTACCATCGCTGGTAACGATAATTACCAATATACGTTTATCAGATAGTGGTAAAAACTCTAAATGTTTAAAGGCAACACGTTTTCGTTTAGGAATCATGACCACGCCAGCAAATTGTGTGAGCTGAGAAAGCATATCAGCAGCACTGGCAATAAGCTCACTAGGGTTGGGAGATGATAATCCGCTTTTAAGTTGTTGAACTGCTTGAATTTCTAATGGTTGGACCGTTAAAAGCGAGTCTACAAATAAGCGATAGCCTTTTTGCGTAGGGATGCGACCAGCAGAGGTGTGGGGGCTGGCAATAAAACCTAAATACTCTAAATCGCTCATGACATTGCGAATAGTTGCTGGACTTACGTCCAAGCCTGAGTGCTGTAATAGTGTGCGTGAGCCAATGGGCTGACCATCACTAATGTAATGCTCAACTAAGGTTTTTAATAAAATTTGTGCACGCTTATCCATATGGACTATATTTTGCCCGATTTATGGCAATCGTCATACTGTTAACTATCAAAGTTGCCAACATGTTACGCTTATACTTTGCGCAAAAAGGCATCTGTGATTTAATTCCGCCATGAATCAATCTTTCAAATCTATCGCCATTATTGGCAAATACATGAATCAATCCGCTTTGCAATTAATGCAGAGGGATTTGCTTGAATTAGCACAACACTTATCTTCTAAAAATATTCAAGTTTGGATAGAAGAAAATACCGCGCAGCATGCTGAAATCACCGGCTATAAAACAGCATCCTTAAAAAATATTGGGAGTGAAGTAAGTTTAGTTATTGTGATGGGTGGCGATGGTACGATGCTAAGTGTGGCACGTAGTCTGATAGATTTTGATGTGCCGCTGGTGGGCATTAACCGAGGTCGCTTTGGATTTTTAACGGATTTACGTGTTGAAGATATGCTGGGACAAATCGATCGAATTTTAGCAGGGGATTTTATAAAAGAACCGCGGGTGATGCTTGAGGCAAAAGTAATGCGAGATGGACAGCTATTACATGCTGATTGTGCGCTAAATGACGTTGTGATTAAAAGTGCATTACGCTTAATAGAGTTGGAAGTGAGTGTTGGTGGGAAGTTTGTCCATAAACAACGTTCTGATGGCTTGATTGTGAGTACGCCAACAGGTACTACGGCCTACGCCTTATCGGCAGGTGGGCCCATTTTACATCCTAATTTACAAGCCATTTCATTAGTGCCGATATGCCCACATACGCTAAGTAATCGACCAATTGCTGTGCACAGTGATAGTGAAATTGAGATTACCCTGGTGCAATTCGGTGATGCGCAATTAAGTTTTGATGGCCAATTTCAAGTGGTATTAAAAGCCGGTGATAAAATTATGATTAAGCGCGCAGCGCAAACCATTTCTTTGTTGCACCCTAGCGATTATTGCTATTTTGATATGCTGCGAAAAAAGCTTAACTGGGGCTAATCTCTTGTTGATTTTAATTAAATAGCACTATGCTACAAAGCCTTTCTATTCGTGATTTCATCATCGTTAACCAGCTTGACTTGGAGTTTCAAGCTGATTTTACCGTACTCACTGGCGAGACTGGTGCAGGCAAATCCATATTAATTGACGCCTTGTCATTAGCCTTAGGTGCACGTGGCGAAGGCGGTGTTACGCGCTCAGGTTGTGATAAGGCAGAAATAAGCGTTATATTTAGTATTGTACATAACCTAGAAGCGCAAGAATGGCTGCTAGATGCTGAGCTGACAAATGATGCCCCTGAGCTTTTGCTCCGTCGAGTGATGTATGCTGACGGGCGGTCCCGTGCTTTTATTAATGGAGTAACCGTTACTGTTGCACAGTTGAAAGAACTGGGTGAATTATTGGTGGACATTTATAGCCAAAATGCTCATCACTCACTATTAAAATCTGCTACTCAGCGGCATGTATTGGATGGTTTTGCCGAATTATCAGCTTTAGCCTTGCAAGTATCCAATCAATTTAAAGTTTGGCATCAGTTGAATCAACAACGGCTAGAAGTTGAAAAAAATGCTAGTCAATATGCCGATGAATTGGCTGATTTACGCGATCAAGTGCGAGAGTTATCAGCACTTTCTATTACAGAGAATGACTGGGATGAATTGCAGCAAGAGCATTTACGCTTGTCTAATGGCGCTGGCTTAATCACAGGTGGCGAAGCGTGTAGAGAGTTGTTGAGTGAAGGTGAATTGTCTGCGATACGATTAATCTCGCAGGTGCAGCATAAGCTAGAAAACTTGCGAGAATATGATGCAACATTGACCGAAGCTACTGAAATTCTTGACTCGGTTATGATACAGCTAGAAGAGACGGATCGATTTTTAAATCGTTATCTACAGCGCGCAGATTTAGACCCTGCAAGGCTTGCGCAGCTAGAGTCGAAAATTCAAAACATTCACAATATCTCACGTAAATACCGTGTTCAGCCTGAAGAGTTGGATCAGTTATTGGCTAAATCTCAACTGCGTATGGCGGAGTTAGCTTTATTTGTCAATGATGGTGAGCTTGCCAAACAAGAGGCGGAAGCGCTGTCGCTATATATGCAGCTTGCTAAAAAACTCAGTGAAGGTCGTCAATTAGCCGCGACTAAATTAAGCCAGCAAATCACTGCCGAAATGCAGCGCCTATCATTAAGTGGTGGCAAGTTTGAGGTTGCTTTAACGCCCCAAGCACCAAGTTCAGTTGGGTTGGAGCAGGTCGAGTTTTTAGTCTCTGGACATGCTGGTGTTGTAGCTCGACCACTTAATAAGGTGGCTTCAGGTGGTGAACTTTCAAGGATTAGTTTGGCAATTAGAGTCGTAACGGCGCAAAAAGAAAACATCCCGACCATGATCTTTGATGAAGTGGACGTAGGTATTGGTGGTGGTGTAGCGGAAGTCGTGGGGCAACTATTAAAGCAATTAGGAGAGCCGCAATCTGGCGCAACAGTGGGTGCCAATCAATCAATAGGCCGTCAAGTATTAGTGATTACGCACTTGCCGCAAGTGGCAGCATTGGGCACACATCATTTGCGGGTTAGTAAAGCGTTGGTAAACGGACAAACTTTAAGCAGTATTAGTACTTTGAATGCGGATGAAAGAGTCCAAGAATTGGCGCGTATGTTAGGCGGTGTTGAAATTACTCAAACGACATTGCAACATGCAAAAGAGATGTTGAACTACACCTAAATAAATTACTGTTTAACGCACGGTTGTTTGTCGCAAATACCATAAATAGTGAGCGAGTGATCTTGCATTTTAAAGCCAAGTTTTGCTGATGCACTTTCTTGTCTTTTCTCGATTTCTGCGTCGTAAAACTCTTCAACTCTGCCGCATTTTACACAAACGATGTGGTCGTGATGGCCGCCGGTGTTTAGTTCAAATACCGCCTTGCCACTTTCAAAATGATGGCGTATGAGCAGACCTGCTTGTTCAAATTGTGTTAGCACTCGATAAACTGTCGCTAGGCCGACATCTTCACCAGAGTTAATCATGACTTTGTAGATATCTTCAGCGGATAGATGTCTTTCACTGCTATTTTCAAATAAGCTTAATACCTTAAGTCTTGGTAACGTGGCTTTTAGGCCTGCATTTCTTAAGTCTTTTTGATCTTGCATAGTCGATTATCCACAATTAACAATGACAGTATTTTTCGCTTGGCTGTCTACGTGTTATATTAACGCTAATTCTAATTAAAGTCATAATATGTGCAATTTATCTGCTTTGCGTTACCCCCTCGTTTTGCTTGCTATGCTCTGTGTCTCATGTGGCACAGCCTTGCCATCAATTAAGCCCTATAAGCTTGATGTTCAGCAGGGTAATGTGGTGACTTCTAAAATGTTATTGCAGTTGCGTCCTGGTATGACTCAGTCGCAGGTGCGCTTCATTATGGGTACGCCGCTTATTCAAGATAGCTTTCATGGTAAACGCTGGGACTATGTTTATCAGATGCGTGAAAGTGGCAAGATTATTGAACAGCGCCGTGTAATTTTAGATTTTGAAAACGATTTATTAAAAACCGTGCGTGGTGATGTGGTGCCTTCTGGCAGTGACCTTACTAAGCCAGATGGAACTTCAGAAAATATAGGTACTCGTGTCATTAACCCGAGTGCTAAAGCAGAAGATAAAAGCTTATTGGGTAAGCTGAAATTCTGGGAAAAAGATGAAGCAGGATTGGCTGAAGAAGCAGCAAAATTAAAAGCCAAGGCTGCGGCAGATGAATCGGCAAAAGCTGCAGAGTTAGCTAAAGCAAGTGCAGTAGCAATTCCAAAAGAAGTGCCTAAAGAAGTGCCTAAAGAAGTAACAAAACCTGTGGAGGTGCCGGTAGAAAATGTGCCGACAATACAAGCGCCGGCGGAAGTTAATCGGCCTGATGCAGCTGTTATTGTTAATGAGCCTGCGACGGTTATTGAGTCGGCAAAAATTGAGACCGCTCCGGCGGAAGTGGCGCCTATAAGTGCTGCGCCAATTATACCAGCGCCGGCTGTGGCGAGTGAGCCAGTACCTGAGCCTATTGCGCCTGCAGGATATTCTTCTTCATCTGGCATGCAGTTTGATAGAACACTTAGACTTGCGCCTGAAGATTTAGAGCCAGTGGCTAGTCCGGAAGTGGCAGCCCCTAGAGCTGGTAATAAAACTATCCCTAAACCCAAGGATTTACCTGCAGATAATCCGCCGAGTTTTTTTGATCGAATGTTAGAAAAAATTGGTTTTTAACACTTGTTTTTTTAAGTAACTAGTCAGTTTATTTAGGTATTAAAGTTATGGTAAATCCATTAAAAGTAGTTATAGCCGGCTGTTCAGGCCGAATGGGCCATGTGTTGTTGGAATCTGTATTTGCTGATAAGGATTTGCAGTTGCATGGTGCATTGGATAGAGTAAGTAATCCACAACTAGGGCGAGATGCGGGTGAGCAGTTAGGTGTCGTTTCTACTATAAAAGTGACGGATAGTATTGATGATGCATTAAAAAATGCTGATGTGTTAGTTGACTTTACGCGTCCAGAGGCCACTATGGCCTATCTTGAAGCTTGCCAAAAATATGATGTAAAAATGATTATTGGTACCACAGGCTTGTCTGCAGAACAAAAGCTGGCGATTGAGGCGGCGTCTAAAAATATTGCGATAGTCTTTGCGCCAAATATGAGTGTAGGCGTGACGCTACTAATAAATCTCGTGCAATCTGCTGCTAAAGTGCTTAATGAAGGCTATGACATCGAAATTCTTGAAGCGCATCATCGGCATAAAGTAGATGCGCCATCTGGAACCGCTCTGCGTTTGGGTGAGGCTGCTGCGAGCGCTTTGGGTCGCAATTTAGCGGAGTGTGCAGTTTATGGACGTGAAGGTGTTACCGGTGAGCGTGATCCAAGTACTATTGGTTTTGCTACTGTGCGAGGTGGTGATGTGGTTGGAGATCATACGGTTTTATTCGCTGGCACTGGAGAGCGTGTAGAGCTTACACATAAAGCAAGTAGTCGCGCTACATTTGCCTTAGGTGCGTTGCGTGCGGCTAAGTTTTTAGGTGAAAAGAACGCTGTTACAGGCAAGAAATCAGGTTTGTTTGATATGCAGGATGTGCTTGGTTTACGATAAAAGCATTACGATTCAATTTAATACTATTTAAATTCAGATGACCAAGTGTTCATAGTTCTTTTTTTGTAATGTTACGTTGAAATGTAAGTCAATTTTCGCTATAATTCGTCAATTCTGAAACGGGAAGAGTATAAAAACTCATCCCGTTTTACGTATCTACCATCCGTTCATGATGGACAAAGATTATAAAAAATTATTTAAACTTAGTTAAAATTTTTTTACTAAGTAAAACAAGGAGTTATCGTGTCACAAAACCTGCCCGCCATACTAGTACTTGCAGATGGAACTGTGTTTCGTGGTACGTCCATTGGCGTTGCTGGCCATGCTACTTCAAGTCACACCGTTGGTGAGGTTGTATTTAATACCTCGATGACTGGTTATCAAGAAATACTCACCGACCCCTCTTATACTAAGCAAATTGTCACGCTAACTTACCCACACATTGGTAACTATGGTGTAAACCTTGAAGATGTTGAGTCTGGACAAGTTTACGCTAGTGGTCTGATTATTCGTGATTTACCTCTAACGCATAGTAACTTTAGAAGCTCACAATCGTTAAGCGAATATTTGGTGGCGAACAACGTAGTGGCGATTGCAGATATAGATACCCGTAAGTTAACCCGTATATTGCGTGAAAAAGGTGCGCAGACTGGTGCAATTGTTGCGGGTGAGGCGGACGAAGCTAAAGCGATTGAATTGGCGATGACTTTAATTGCTGGGTTTCCTGGTTTGTCTGGTATGGATTTGGCTAAAGTGGTGACTTGTACCAAGCCTTATGAATTTACTCAGGGCGAGTGGGCATTGGGTAAGGGTTTTGTCGCAATGCCTAGCTCAAGGTTTCATGTGGTTGCTTACGATTATGGAGTTAAGCGCAATATTTTGCGTATGTTAGTTTCTCGTGGTTGTAGGGTTACAGTATTGCCTGCACAAACTTCCGCTGCTGAAGCGCTGGCGTATAAACCTGATGGCGTATTTTTGTCAAACGGCCCTGGTGATCCTGCGCCTTGTGATTATGCAATTGAAGCAATTAAAACGATAGTGAATGCAGGTGTTCCTACTTTTGGTATTTGTTTGGGGCATCAGCTATTGGCTTTGGCGAGCAATGCCAAAACGCATAAGATGAAATTTGGTCACCATGGTGCAAATCATCCGGTACAAGATACTAAAACTAAGCGTGTTTATATTACTAGCCAAAACCATGGCTTTGCAGTGGATGCGGCAAGTCTTCCTGCTAATATCAAAACCACTCACATTTCATTGTTTGATGGCAGTTTGCAAGGGATTGCGCGCACGGATAAACCCGCATTTAGTTTTCAGGGGCATCCAGAGGCTAGCCCAGGCCCAACTGAAATGAGTTATTTGTTTGATCAATTTATTGAATTAATGGAAAAAAGTTGATAGTCATTAGTCTCCAGTTAAACAGAAAGTAATAACGCTGTTTGCAAAGACTAAGGCCCAACAACTAACAATTAAAATTATGGCAAAACGTACAGACATAAAATCTATCCTTATTATTGGCGCAGGTCCGATTGTGATCGGACAAGCTTGCGAGTTTGATTACTCTGGTGCGCAAGCCTGTAAAGCGCTGCGTGAAGAAGGTTATCGTGTTATTTTGGTGAACTCTAACCCAGCCACCATTATGACTGACCCAGAAATGGCTGACGCAACCTATATTGAGCCTGTCACTTGGCAAGTGGTAGAGAAGATTATTGCTAAAGAGCGTCCAGATGCTTTGTTGCCAACCATGGGTGGGCAAACTGCACTTAATTGTGCATTAGATTTAGATAAACATGGCGTGTTAGCCAAATATAAAGTTGAGCTTATTGGCGCTTCAAAAGAAGCGATTGATAAAGCAGAAGATAGGCAAAAATTCAAAGAAGCCATGACGAAAATTGGCTTAGGCTCTGCACGCTCAGCGATTGCGCATAGCATGGAAGAAGCCTTGCAAGTGCAACCTAGTATAGGTTATCCAGCAATTATTCGTCCTTCATTTACCATGGGTGGTAGCGGCGGTGGTATTGCTTATAACCGTGAAGAATTCATGACAATTTGTGAGCGTGGCCTAGATGCATCGCCAACTAAAGAATTGCTGATTGAAGAATCGCTACTCGGTTGGAAAGAGTTTGAGATGGAAGTAGTGCGTGATTCTGCAGATAATTGCATCATCATTTGCTCGATTGAAAATTTAGACCCTATGGGCGTTCATACAGGTGACTCAATCACTGTAGCACCTGCCCAAACGTTGACGGATAAAGAGTATCAAATTATGCGTAATGCCTCATTGGCAGTATTACGCGAAATTGGAGTAGATACTGGCGGTTCAAACGTTCAGTTTGCGATTAATCCAGAAGATGGCCGTATGATTGTGATTGAGATGAACCCACGTGTATCACGTTCATCAGCACTCGCCTCAAAAGCAACAGGCTTTCCAATTGCAAAAGTAGCTGCAAAACTAGCAGTTGGCTTTACTTTGGACGAACTTAGAAATGAAATCACTGGGGGTGCTACCCCTGCCTCGTTTGAACCATCAATTGATTACGTGGTTACAAAAATACCTAGATTTGCTTTCGAGAAATTTCCTCAAGCAGACTCACGTTTAACCACACAAATGAAATCTGTAGGTGAAGTGATGGCAATAGGTCGCACTTTCCAAGAGTCATTCCAAAAGGCGTTGCGCGGACTTGAAGTTGGCGTAGATGGATTGGATGAAAAAACTACAGATTTAGATACCATTACTAAAGAAATGGGTGTGCCTGGACCTGAGCGCATCTGGTATGTAGGGGATGCTTTTAGAATTGGCATGACCATTGAGCAAGTCTATGATATTTCTAAAATAGACCCATGGTTCTTGGTGCAAATTAAAGATTTAATTGATAGAGAGCAAGCGCTTAAAGGTAGACAGATTGCCGATTTAGATAAACTAGCAATGCTTAAATTAAAACGTAGCGGTTTTTCTGATAGACGTTTGGCAACATTACTTAATACCGATCAACATGCAGTGCGCGCATATAGACAAGCATTACAAGTTCGCCCCGTGTATAAGCGTGTGGACACATGTGCAGCTGAGTTCTCAACCAACACTGCTTACATGTATTCAACTTATGAAGAAGAATGCGAGGCGGCGCCAACCAATAATAAGAAAGTTGTGATTTTAGGTGGCGGCCCTAATAGAATTGGTCAGGGTATTGAATTTGATTACTGCTGTGTTCATGCGGCATTTGCTATGCGTGAAGATGGCTATGAAACGATTATGGTGAACTGTAATCCTGAAACCGTTTCAACGGATTACGACACTTCAGATCGACTATATTTTGAGCCAGTTACATTAGAAGATGTATTGGAAATTGTAGCGTTAGAAAAACCAGTAGGTGTGATTGTGCAATATGGTGGCCAAACACCGCTAAAACTTGCGCGTGATTTAGAAAAAGCGGGTGTGCCAATTATTGGTACGACGCCCGACGCCATAGATAAAGCCGAAGATCGTGAGCGCTTTCAAGGAATGTTGCAAGAGTTAGGGTTAAAGCAACCACCAAACCGGACAGCTAGAACACCAGAAGAGGCGATTCGCCTAGCATTAGAAATAGGCTATCCATTAGTCGTACGTCCAAGTTATGTACTAGGTGGTCGCGCAATGGAGATTGTGCAAGAACAATCGCAACTAGAGCGCTATATGCGTGAGGCGGTAAAAGTTTCAAATGAGTCACCCGTATTGCTTGATAGATTTTTAAACGATGCACTTGAAGTCGATGTTGATGCACTTTGTGACAATACTGGCGATGTGATTATTGGCGGCATTATGGAGCACGTTGAACAAGCGGGCGTTCACTCAGGAGACTCAGCTTGTTCATTGCCGCCTTATAGTTTGTCATCTAAGTTGCAAGATGAATTGCGTGATCAAACTAAACAAATGGCACGTGCCTTAGGTGTGGTTGGTTTAATGAATGTGCAGTTCGCAATCCAAGGGAAAACGGTATTCGTGTTAGAGGTCAACCCACGTGCATCGAGAACCGTTCCATTTGTTTCTAAAGCCTGTGGTTTACAGTTGGCTAAAGTGGCGGCGCGTTGCATGATAGGCACTTCACTTAAAGCACAGGGTGTCACGCGTGAGATTATCCCGCCGTTCTATTCAGTTAAAGAAGCGGTATTTCCTTTTATTAAATTTCCAGGCGTGGATACCATTTTAGGTCCTGAGATGAAGTCTACTGGTGAAGTGATGGGCGTTGGCGCTACCTTTGCTGAAGCTTTTCTTAAGTCACAACTGGGTGCGTCTACAAAATTACCAGAAGGTGGCCGAGCATTTATTAGTGTACGTAAAGAAGACTACAATAAAGTGGTTGAAATTGCTCACGCCCTGCATGATTTGGGTTTTGAATTGGTGGCGACGAAAGGTACCGCGACAGCGCTAACCGCTAACGGATTAAAAGTAGTCTCTGTGAATAAGGTGGCTGAGGGCCGTCCGCATATTGTCGATATGATTAAAAATGGCGACATCAGTTTTATTGTTAACGTCACAGAAGACAAGCGTGCGGTTGCCGATTCTTACGAAATTCGTCGCAGTGCCTTACAAAACAAGGTGACATACTACACAACGTTAGCAGGGGCAAAGGCAGCATGTGTGGGTATGGCGCATATGCAAGAGCTAACCGTAGAGTCACTACAAGACTTGCATAAAAAGCTTGCTTAAAATACACTTTCTTAAGATATTTTAAACAACATTATTTAATTTCATACTTTATAAAGCCACACTCAGGTTGAGTGTGGTTTATTTTTTATTCTGAGGTTTTTCAACATGGCAGTTATCCAAGTACCCGTTACCGTTAAAGGTATCGCGTTGTTAAAAGAAGAGTTACTACGTTTGCGTAGCGTAGATCGTCCAGATGTGATTCAGGCAATTGCTGAGGCGCGTGCTCAGGGTGATTTGTCTGAAAATGCTGAGTACGAAGCGGCAAAAGAGCGTCAAAGTTTTATTGAAGGCCGTATTTCAGAGCTAGAAGCCAAGCTTTCTAATGCGATGATTATTGATCCAACGACACTGCATGCCGATGGACGTTGCGTATTTGGCGCAACTGTTAGAATCGAGGATTTGGATAATGGTACGATTATTACCTATCAAATTGTAGGTGATGATGAGGCGGATATTAAAAATGGTAAGATTTCCATCAGCTCACCTATTTCACGTGGTTTAATTGGCAAGTCAGAAGGTGATGTCGCTGAAGTCATGGCGCCAGGTGGTGTTAAAGAGTACGAGATTCTTGAAGTTCAGTACATTTAATCATACTAGTTTTCGTTTAGTTGAAAGGTAGTGCTCTATGAAAAATAATTGGTCAGATAAGGCTAGCCTAGTTTTGATTACCTTATGGGTAGGCGCATTGTGGACTATCGGTGCGGTTGCTTATGTAATGTTTAATACGTTGCAAGATGCTCAGCTAGCAGGCCAGTTAGCTGGAAAGTTTTTTAATGATGTGTCTTACTTGGGTATATTTACTGGATTTTTCTTATTGATGCAGCGATTGTTTAGCTTCGGCACTAGCGCACTAAAGCAATCGTATTTTTGGGCGGTATTGGTGATGATCCTACTGGTGCTTGCGGGTCACTTTGGTATTCAGCCAATATTGGCGCAACTCAAAGCTGATGCGCTACCAAGTGATGTGATGCAGAGTGTTTTTTCGGATAGGTTTAAAACTTGGCATGGCGTAGCAAGCATAGCGTATGTGGTGCAATGCTTGCTAGGTTTTGTGGTGGTGCTTAAGAAATGAAGATTTACTTCTGTGGCACTACAATTTTAGGTTTAGTTGACTGACGATAGACAACTAATTGTTTGCCAATTTGATGTACAGCAACAGCATTAGTTTGCGTACAAATGTCAGTCAGCATTTGTGTGCGTAAAGTTTTATCATCAATCATTACTTTAATTTTAATGAGTTCATGAGCGTCTAAATTAACGTTAATTTCTTTCATAACACCCTCTGATAAGCCTTTATTGCTAATCATGACAACGGGGTTTAAGCTATGAGCAAGGCCACGTAAGTAGCTGATTTGTTTTGAATTCACTTGGTATCTTCTTTGAGGTTTTTCTTGAGTATATTATTTATGTGGGCGAAGTTTAACAGATGAAGCTAAAACCTTCCAGCAAAGCTTGGATGCACGAGCATATCAACGATGAATTTGTTAAGCGCGCACAAAAGGAAGGCTATCGAGCTCGTGCTGCTTACAAGCTAATTGAGATTGATGACAAAGATAAGTTGATTAGGCCGGGCATGACGATAGTTGATTTAGGGGCGACACCAGGAAGTTGGTCGCAAGTTGCTGTGCAACGATTAAAAGGTCAAGGTCGAATTGTTGCTTTAGATCTGTTGGAAATGGAGCCAATTAAAGGCGTTGAATTTATTCAAGGTGATTTTCGAGAAGATGCTGTTTTAAAGCAATTGGAAAATAGTTTAAATGGTAAGCAAGTAGACCTTGTAATTGCTGATATGGCACCCAATATGTCAGGTATCGCTATTGTCGATCAGGCTGGTGCTGCGTACTTAACTGAATTAGCGTTAGAGTTTAGTAAAGATTGGTTGAAACCAAGCGGTAATTTCTTAGTCAAGGTATTCATCGGTGAAGGGTTCGATGACATTTTGCTTAATATGCGAGCTATGTTTGATAAAGTGGTTACGCGTAAGCCTAAAGCCTCACGCGGCAGAAGTAGCGAAGTGTATTTACTGGGATTAGGTCGGAAATAAGTGAGGCAGCCAACAATAAGCTGGCTAAAAATAGCTTTATTTAGTGACATCAAGCTAAGTTTTAGGCATAAAATGTAAATTAAGTTACCCCTTTTAAAAAGGAATAAGATTTTGAACAATATATTTAAGAATGTGGCGATTTGGTTAGCGATTGCTATGGTGCTATTGGCCATTTTCAATATATCTGGTGTTAAAAACGGCGCAGATAGCCAAGTGGTGTATTCTCAGTTCATTCAAGAAGTTAAAGATGGTCGGATTGCTAAAGTGCAAATCGATGGACGTGTCTTACGTGGCATGACGCATGATGGCAAAAAATTCAATACTTATGCACCTACAGACCCTTGGTTGGTTTCTGACTTACTTAAAAATAACGTGATCGTAGAAGCTAAGCCAGAAGAAGAACAATCATTTCTAATGAGCATTTTTGTTTCATGGTTTCCCATGATATTGCTTATTGGCGTTTGGGTATTTTTTATGCGTCAAATGCAAGGCGGTGGCAAAGGTGGTGGTCCGTTTTCATTTGGTAAAAGTAAAGCGCGCCAACTTGATGAGACGAATAATCAAACAACATTTGCTGACGTTGCAGGTTGTGATGAAGCTAAAGAAGAAGTGACAGAAATCGTTGATTTTTTACGCGACCCAACTAAATTCCAAAAATTAGGTGGACGTATTCCACGTGGAGTTTTGATGGTTGGCCCTCCGGGTACTGGTAAAACTTTATTAGCCCGAGCAATTGCTGGTGAGGCTAAAGTGCCATTTTTCACTATTTCTGGCTCTGACTTCGTAGAAATGTTTGTTGGCGTTGGGGCGTCTCGCGTGCGTGATATGTTTGAGCAAGCGAAGAAGAACTCTCCTTGTATCATCTTTATTGATGAGATTGATGCGGTAGGTCGCAGTCGTGGATCTGGCACAGGTGGTGGTAATGATGAGCGCGAGCAAACATTGAACCAGTTGTTAGTGGAGATGGATGGTTTTGAAGGTAATTCTGGCGTCATTGTCATAGCTGCAACCAACCGTGCTGATGTTTTAGATAAGGCTTTATTACGTCCAGGACGTTTTGATCGTCAAGTTATGGTGTCATTGCCAGATATTAAAGGCCGTGAGCAAATTTTAATGGTACATATGCGTAAAGTGCCTATTGATGTTGATGTGAAAGCGGATATTTTGGCACGAGGTACGCCGGGCTTTTCGGGGGCTGATTTAGCTAACTTGGTTAATGAAGCGGCTTTATTTGCTGCCCGTCGTAACAAGCGCACGGTAGATATGCAGGATTTTGAGGACGCAAAAGATAAAATCTTTATGGGTCCAGAGCGTAAGTCTATGGTGATGCGTGAAGAAGAACGTCGTAATACCGCTTATCACGAATCAGGACATGCGGTAGTTGCTAAGTTGTTACCTAAGGCAGACCCAGTCCATAAAGTGACAATTATGCCGCGTGGTTGGGCGCTTGGTCTGACATGGCAGTTGCCAGAGTTTGATCGAATTAGTAATTACAAAGACAAAATGTTGGAAGAAATTTCTATTTTGTTCGGCGGGCGTATTGCTGAAGAGATTTTTATGCATCAAATGTCTACAGGCGCCTCGAATGACTTTGAGCGGGCGACTAAGTTGGCACGTGACATGGTGACGCGTTATGGCATGTCTGATGCGCTGGGGACTATGGTATATGCTGGCAGTGAGCAAGATTCATTCTTTGGTAATATGAGCTCAAAAACTGTATCAGAAGCGACTCAACAAAAAGTGGATGCAGAAATTCGTCGTATTTTAGATGAGCAATATGGCCTGGCGCGTAAATTGTTGGAAGATAATCGGGATAAAGTGGAGGCGATGACTGCGGCGCTGATGGAATATGAAACGATAGATGCCGATCAGATTAATGACATCATGGCAGGCATTGCAGTACGTCCACCAAAGCCTACGCAAGCTAAAGCGAACCCACCTAAAGATACTGGCGCTAGCGGATTAGGTGCTAACCCAGCACCACAACCTACAGCTAAAACATAATAAATTATCATTTTATTAAAATTAAAAAGGGCTAGAAAATATAGCCCTTTTTAACAAGTTTTTTTAAGTATAATTAAGTTATGAATTTCCACTGTGGTAAATATACCCTTAATTTGAATCGCCCCCATGTGATGGGAATTGTGAATGTCACGCCAGATTCATTTTCTGACGGCGGTCAATTTGTCTCAACCAATCTAGCTGTGGCGCATGCCCTAAAATTAATTGCAGATGGTGCTGATATTTTAGACATTGGCGGTGAATCGACTCGTCCTGGCGCAGAGCCAGTCAGTTTGGATGAAGAGCTAAAGCGGGTTATTCCGGTGATTGAAGCTTTGCATAAAGTCTCCAGTGTACCTATTTCAATTGATACCTATAAACCTGAAGTGATGCGCTTGGCGATAGCTGCAGGGGCCGATATAGTCAATGATGTGCGTGCTTTGCAGGAAGAAGGCGCTTTGGAAGTTGTTTCAGGTAGTCATGTGGGCTTGTGTTTGATGCATATGCAGGGCACACCGCAAACCATGCAGTCATCACCAAGTTATGTGGATGTCGTCAATGAGGTTAAGCAGTTTCTAACTGAAAGGCTTGATACAAGCTTAGCCTATGGCATTGCTAAAAATCGTATTTTGCTTGACCCTGGTTTTGGTTTCGGTAAGACGCGTGCACACAATATTGAGTTAATTAAACATTTGGATAGTATTGCTGATATTGGTCAACCATTATTGGTCGGCTTGTCTCGTAAATCAGTGCTAGCGGCTATATCTGGTGGTGATGAAGACCAGCGATTGTACGCAGGAATAGCAGCTTCTGTTATTTCTGCTATGAAAGGCGCTAAAATACTACGTGTACATGATGTAAAAGCCACGGTAGATGCACTAAAAGTACTGATAGCAATACAACAAATAGAGATTTAATAATGACAAAAAAATATTTCGGCACAGATGGTATACGCGGTAAAGCTGGAGAGTATCCAATTACGCCAGATTTTGTGATGCGCTTAGGCTATGCCGCAGGCAAAGTACTCACTTCAGTCAGTGGCAACCTTGCAAAAGGTGCGCATCCGGCAGTGTTAATTGGTAAAGATACGCGCATTTCTGGCTATATGTTAGAAGCGGCTTTAGAAGCAGGGCTTTCCGCCGCAGGTGTTGATGTTTTACTCACAGGCCCAATGCCAACGCCGGCAGTTGCCTATTTGACTCGTGCTTTGCGTGCACAAGCTGGCATTGTGATTTCTGCTTCACACAATCCCTATTATGATAATGGCATCAAGTTTTTCTCAAGCGAAGGTGCGAAACTAGGCGATGATATTGAGCATGCGATTGAGGCAGAGTTAGATAAGCCCATGCAGGTCATGGAATCAGCTATGTTGGGCAAGGCTCGTCGTATTGATGATGCAGCAGGTCGCTATATTGAATTTTGTAAAAGCACATTCCCTAACGATATGGACTTACGTGGTTTAAAGATTGTTTTAGATTGTGCACACGGTGCGACTTATCATGTGGCACCCAATGTGTTTCATGAATTAGGCGCTGAAATAATTTCGATTGGCAATAAGCCAGACGGCTTAAATATTAATGAGTTGGTGGGTTCTACCCATCCGCAAGCTTTGCAAAAAGCCGTGCTGGAACATCAGGCTGATTTGGGCATTGCTTTTGATGGTGATGGTGACCGTGTAATGATGGTGGATGCACACGGTAATTTATTAGATGGTGATCAGTTACTTTATATTATTGCATTGGGGTTACATGCAAAAGGCGAGCTTAAAGGCGGACTGGCAGGCACGCTTATGACTAACCTTGCGTTAGAACATGCTTTGCAAAATAATAATATTCCATTTGCACGCGCTAAAGTCGGTGACCGTTATGTGTTGGAGCTGCTCAATGAGAAAAAATGGTTATTAGGTGGTGAAAATTCAGGGCACATTTTGACTTTAGATAAGCATAGCAGTGGTGACGCTATTATTGCCGCCTTGCAAGTATTGCATGCACTGATATTAAGCGGTAAAACCTTGGCAGATTTGCGTGCAGATTTAGTGCTATATCCACAGGTGTTGATTAATGTAGTCACAGCAAAAAAAGTAGATTTAGATCGTCATAATCAAATTCAAGCGGCGGTGAAAACAGCAGAAAAAGAGCTGGCAGGTCGAGGTCGTGTACTTCTTAGAGCATCTGGCACCGAACCTAAAATCCGCGTGATGGTAGAAGGTGAAGATGGCGTATTGGTGCAAAAATTAGCTGAAGACATTACGATTGCAGTAAAAATAGCAACAGGCACATGAAGTTAAGGCTCATCGTTTCTAGCCTTAGGCGGTAGTTTCAAAAAATCTTCATATTACTTTCATCTATCAGTCATATATCAATGACATCCTAGCCTTTATGTTGAAGTTAAAGGTCATTGAAGTGAGGGGTGGTGATGTCATATAAAATGCGTTTGTATTTAAATCAGATGCATCGCCTAGATAGTAATCTATGTCTAGCCGTCAATCAGACAAGTCAATACCGGTTGATACGCGATTGTTTTAGAGCGGTGAGTAGGCTGGGTGATGGTGTATTTTGGTACGGCTTAATGCTGATGATACTCATCGTCAAAGGTTCTCAAGGCCTAACGCCGGTTATACATATGGCACTTGCAGGGTTGTTTGGTACTATCCTATATAAATGGTTAAAAGGCAAAACTTTGCGGCCGCGTCCCTATGAGGTCCATCAAGATATCTTCTTGACAGGAAAGCCGCTTGATAAATTCAGCTTCCCATCAGGGCACACTTTGCACGCAGTTGTGTTCGGCGTGGTGGCGCTCAATTACTATCCACAATTAGCATTTATTATCTTGCCTTTTACTACGCTGGTTGGTTTGTCGCGTGTCGTACTAGGGCTACATTACCCTAGTGACGTTTTGGCCGGCGCTTTAATTGGTAGCTTAATTGCTGGCTTGTCCTTTTTAGTTGTTTAAAAAGTTTGGTGTGTAAAGTAGCTCATAATGCACACCAATTAGAGCTTAAATTGAAACCTAATCTAGTTTTTTTAATCCCCATCAATTAGATGTAATGACTGGCAAATAAATATTGATAGTAGTCCCTACACCATATTCACTATTGATGACAATTTCACCGCCATGATAGTCGATGATATCTTTCATGATTGCCATACCTAGGCCTGTGCCAGGAATGTTACCTGATTGATCTGCCCGATAGAATTTCTCATAAATGCGTTTAAGTTCCTCTGGTTTCATGCCTATACCACGGTCTTGAATGCTTATTAAAATCTTTGATTCGTCTTTATGTAAGACTTCGGTGACTTGCATTTTTATTGCATCATCTTTTGGCGAGAATTTGTAGGCATTGCTCAATGCATTTATAACTGCTTGTTCAATTTTAGCTTTATCAATATTCACCTCTGGTAAATGAGGGCTGATTTCGAGCGCAACTTTCTTGCGGTTGTCTGGCGGAATAAACGTCTCAGTCAGTGCTTCTAGTATTGGGCCTATTGGTTGATGGTCCATGTGATAGAGATTGGCTGCCTGCGCCTCCATTTTAGCCATATCTAAAATCTCATTTAAAAGATTGATCATGAGTTTAGATTGGGTATGAATCGTACTAATCATCTCTTTTTGTGTTTCTACATCAAGGGGAATATCTTTTAATATTTCAATGAAGCCAAATATTGTCGTCATTGGCGTTCTTAGCTCATGGGCAGCAGTCGCAATAAATTCAGATTTCATTCTATCGACAATACTTCTTTCAGTAATGTCTTGAAAGTGAATAATGCGGCTGATGCGGCTGATATTGCAATCTACATAGCTACGTGCAATCACTTTAATGCCGTTACATTCAATGGTGAAAG